>NZ_JBHNZK010000008.1:0-236594 GCF_042464845.1 Pedobacter sp. BG31 | reverse complement strand
GAAAGGTGCTGTAGCATTTCATAGGGATGCTCCGGCCGGGCTGTTCGCTATATCTTTTGCTGCCCTCCGACTCCGCTCAGGCTGGCGCAAAAGTATGCCGCTACCATCCCGTTTATTTACAGGTGCTCATGCAGATGAACCCGGTTTTCTCTGCGATTAGCTATAAAACGAAAATAGCCGTACTATCATGTCCACCTAAACCCGACTGGTGCATAAAGCCCGGAGCGAGGCACGAGTGAGGACTTGAAGCGAAGGCGGGACTGAAGAAACCCAAATGCTAGTGCAACTGCTTTTCAAAAAGAAATAAGATTATAATTTGGAAAGGTGCTGTAGCATTTCATAGGGATGCTCCGGCCGGGCTGCTCGCTATATCTCCAATGAACCCTGTGAAACAAGCAAGCACTCCATAAAAAAGACAAAAAATAGTGCTTAAATCAGAGAATGTCGTTTCCATTCCGTTTAGTTACGAAGGCCTGTGCTTATCCCCTGAGCTTTATTTTTCGGCAACATTAATTCCGTGCTTTCTGCGCTTCCGTGGCAAATAATTACTGCGGTCAACTAATCCTGTTTACCTGTTTTATCTCCGATTTTCTTCACACTGAAAGTGAAATAATGTTGATACAGGTAACTGAAAAGAGCCATTGATACTGAAACAAGTATTCTTGATAAAATGGACAGAGTTGGATAATCTCTTAAAAGTTCCAATAAAAATTTCAGAAAAACATAAGTGGCCAGTATATTGATAAACTGAAGATTCAAAAACCTGAAAAGCTGCACCCTACCTTTTAATTCGCTATGTGTAAATATAACGTATTTGTTGAGCAAAAAGCTGGTTGGAATGGCAACAACGTAGTCTATTAATAATGAGGCAGTTTCTCTTTGAAGCACAAATGTGCCAAAATTTACTTCCTCTGTTTTAAAAATAACAAAATAGGCAAAATAATAACTCAGGATACCCAGTAGCAAGGTGCCGCCGCCAGTGGCCATATACCTGAAATTATGGAGGGAAATAAACTTTTTAAAAGGGGGGTAAAAAAAATCAATTATGGCTAAAATTGCTTTGCGCATTACTTAAATTATTCGTTATTATTTTTAGGCGCAATTTACAATTAAATTTTTATTGCCCGGGTAAAAGATCATTGCTGTATTACTCCTCCTCAACATCAGCTGAGGGTAGGGCCACAAAATCAATCACTGCACACCATGTGTAAGACGGATGGGGCTGGATACTTACACCAACAGTATTTAGTTTGTATTTCTGATCGATCAAGGTGAACCGGTGACCCAGGGAAGGTACGCCACAATCCAACAATAAATGACATACTATGTCCAAACTGTTTGAGAAACCAAAGTCGATATTTTCGCTCATGGCTTTGTTTGGGAAATATTTGGATATACGCTTCGAAAACTGATCTCCATTGCTGCTTTGATGTGTACTGAGGTTGTTTCGGTTAAGATCCAGCGCATGACTACGGCTCAAATCAGTCAATTTACCGTTGGGGTAAAATACCGGTAGATTTTTTATGCCCTTCAAATGCTTTAATAAAGAGGTATAATAACTGTTGTTGCGGGCAATCCGCAGTTGGTTGTAATTTCTATATTGCTTTACCTTAGCGTTATAGTTGTTAATGTAATCTTCTAAAAAAGTATAATAAAACTTTTCGCCATCAATGCGGATCAGGTTCATAAACATCACCACATTTTTTTCCTCGTTAGTTAAATAATTAGCATTTACTGCGGTATTGGCCCTGCGGAGCTCGGCATCCGTCCACTTTTGAGCATTTACGCTGGTAACAAAGAATAAGGATAAAAGAATAGGTAAAAGTATTTTACGCATCAGATGATTTTCATGAATAACGCCATTTAATTCAGATTATTTTCTGATGATGGATTTGAGGTAATGTTTGGCGCTGACAAGCAATATCGAAAAAATAACCACCAAAACACCAGGTCACAAAAGTTAATTTCTTTGTGGTCTTTTTGCCTCGGTGGTTAAAAATAGCGAAAAGTTTATAAAAACATGCCGCCTGATGCTTCAATACGCTGGGCGTTAATCCATCTTGCCTCTTCGGTACATAGAAACGCGACCACACCACCAATATCATCTGGCAAGCCCACACGGCCTAAAGCAGTGTTGGCGGCGATTGCGGCATTAATCTGATCATTATCCCGTACCATTCCACCACCAAAATCAGTTTCAATTGCACCAGGAGCCACAACGTTCGATCTGATTCCTCTTGAACCTAACTCTTTCGCCTGGTATCGGGTTAAGGTTTCTATTGCACCTTTCATCGAAGCATAAGCGGCGTAGCCCGGGGTCGCAAAACGAGCCAGTCCCGATGATATATTAATGATACCGCTACCATCATTTAATAAGGGTAAGGCTTTCTGGGTTAAAAAGAAAGCGCCTTTGTAATGGATATTTACCAGGGCATCAAATTGTTCCTCTGTAGTATCAGCAAATGAAGCGTGGATGCCAATCCCTGCATTATTGATCAGGAAGTCGAATTTTTCGGCATTGAAGACAGATTTTAATACACTTTTAACCTCGCTGAAAAAAGCGTCAAAAGTTTTGGCATCGCCAACATTTAACTGAATTGCTGCTGCCGGTACACCCAGTGCTTTAATTTCGTTTACGGTAGCATCTGCTTCCTCTTTTTTAGATTGATAGGTTAAAATTACACCGATT
Source organism: Pedobacter sp. BG31 (assembly GCF_042464845.1). Classification (NCBI taxonomy): domain Bacteria; kingdom Pseudomonadati; phylum Bacteroidota; class Sphingobacteriia; order Sphingobacteriales; family Sphingobacteriaceae; genus Pedobacter; species Pedobacter sp. BG31. The sequence goes on along the minus strand of NZ_JBHNZK010000008.1, from coordinate 233,905 downwards.
CCTGTTGAGGCGATTTTTATGGCTGCGTTTTTTCCCAGTCCGCGGCTACCACCGGTTACCAGGGCAATTTTATTTTGTGTTTCCATTTTTTTTTTATTTATTAAACAAAATTAGATGGAAATCGGCTGTAAAAATGGTGACAGCTTAAGTAAAAAAGGTGAGTGTTTAAGTTTTATGTGGTGGCAATTTCCTTACTGGTAGCTAAAGATTCGAAATAAGCCTCGCGATACTGTTTTGGCGTCTGGCCGGCAAAGTGTTTGAAAAACTTGGTAAAGTTGGATGGGTCGTAAGTTAATATCCTGGCAATTTCGGCAATAGGCATGCTTACATTATGTAACATCGATTTGGAAATTTCCATTAAGCGCTCTTCGAAAAAATAACAGGGCGAGTGCCCGGTAGCGGCTTTTATGGTATTGCTTAAATGTGTAGGGTGAACATGAATAAGCTCAGCAAAATCTCTTACCTCAAACATTTCTGTGGCACGGCCAGATACAATGTCGTCAAGGTGTTTGTCTAATTCTTTTAAATAATCTGCCGCAATTTCATGTCGACGGGCAAAAAACTTCTGTGGAATTTTCATATCAATGCTGTTGATCGCTAAACAAATATATCATTCCTTAAAGTGATTTATTCACTATTAGGTGTAAATAGAATGAATTTAGTCAACTGCTAATAAGGTATAGAGCTTTTTCACATGTTTTTTCCGTTGGTACCAATCGTTATAAACCAGTTCAATCTGTTTACTTTGAATAAAAAAAGTCGCAGGGGTAAAACCTGCGACTGAATAAAGTGATCGTCATCTCGACCGAAGCATCGCGGAGTGGAGAGATCTATTCAATGCAGATCTAGCTTCGCGGCGTACTTACTTGGTTCTCGGCTTTGTTGAACTCCGCTTTATATGACGAATCTATACTTTTAAGCCAACAATGCCTTCCAGCTGGTTGCTTTACCAATAATACCAGTTAAATCAGCAATGGACACACGTTCCTGCTCCATGCTATCGCGGTGGCGAATCGTAACCGTATTGTCTTCTAAACTCTGGTGGTCAACTGTGATACAGAATGGCGTACCTACTGCATCCTGACGGCGGTAACGTTTACCAATCGCATCTTTCTCTTCGTAAATACAGTTGAAATCGAATTTCAGTTCATCCATAATTTCGCGTGCTTTTTCCGGTAAACCGTCTTTTTTGGTCAATGGGAAAATAGCTACTTTATATGGTGCCAAAGCAGGGTGTAAACGCAATAAAGTACGGCTGTCTTGCTTATCTTCAGTGCTTAAATCCTGCTCTTCAAACGCATTGATCATCGTTAACAAGAACATACGGTCTAAACCGATAGACGTTTCGATTACATAGGGGATATAATTGCCGTAAGGTTTACCATCTTCATTTAAATCGTTATCGAAATACTGCATTTTTTTGCCGGAGTATTCCTGGTGCTGCTTCAAATCGAAATCTGTACGACTGTGGATACCCTCAACTTCTTTAAACCCGAATGGGAATTCGAATTCAATATCGGTAGCGGCATTGGCATAGTGCGCCAGCTTAACGTGGTCGTGGTAACGGTATTTTTCTGGGTTTACGCCTAAAGCCTTATGCCATTTTAAACGTGCTTCTTTCCAGTATTCGAACCATTTTTTGTCTTCACCCGGGCGAACAAAAAACTGCATTTCCATTTGCTCAAACTCACGCATACGCATAATAAACTGGCGGGCAATTACCTCATTTCTGAAAGCTTTACCAATCTGCGCAATACCGAAAGGAATTTTCATCCTGCCTGACTTCTGAACATTCAAAAAGTTTACAAAAATTCCCTGGGCGGTTTCCGGACGAAGATAAACCTCATCACTGCCTTCGGCCATAGCACCAAATTGGGTGCTGAACATCAGGTTAAACTGACGCACGTCGGTCCAGTTTGAAGTTTTAGAAATTGGGCAGATTACTTTATAGTTTACGATTAAATCTTTAAGCTGTGCTAGGTTTTCAGATTTAAGCGCAAGGTTCATTTCTACTTCAAGCGCCAAACCCTTTCTAACAAATCTCCAGCTGGCCTCATCAACAAATGGATATTTTGTATTATCTAAAATCGTTTCTTCGTCTTTAAAACCAGGGATCCAGGCAGCTTGTCCTTCGTCACTCAAACCCAATATCTCCTGTTGAAACGATTCAAATTTGGCTTTGTTTTCAGCACTGAAACTGGCTAATTCCGAATATAGTTCATCAATTTTGTTTTCCAGTAACTGATCGGCGCGGTAACGTTTTTTCGAATCTTTATTGTCAATCATCGGATCGTTAAAGCCATCCACATGTCCGCTGGCCTTCCAAACCTTTGGGTGCATAAAAATTGCAGAGTCAATCCCTACAATGTTCTCGTGCATTTGCACCATGGCTTTCCACCAATAGGTTTTTATGTTGTTTTTTAACTCGGCACCCAATTGGCCGTAATCATAAACAGCACTTAAGCCATCATATATTTCGCTGCTCTGAAATACGAAACCGTATTCTTTAGCATGTGATATTACATTTTTAAATTGTTCGTCGTTATTCTTTTGAGCCATAATGCAGCAAAGATAATAAAAAGGCGGAGGGTTTAAAGGTATAAGGTTGAAGGTTTTTGATCAACGCAAAGGCAATGCTATCGTGATGTTGGTTAATAACTATCAGAATCTTGCCACATCTTTTTAAAGAATCAGATGCTTGGCCAATTAGCTCATATTTTCTTAAATCACTTATATGGTTTAGGTATTTTGGAAAGCAGGGTCAGTGCTAATCGGTTTCAGATGCCCTGTTTTCTGATTTGTTTCTGTTGATGAAAAATCGGGATCGTGTCCGCTGCAATCAGGTTTAGATGGCCAGTTTGTGGCCATAATTTTTTAACTATCAATTATAAAAGGATAGTTATCATCAAATGCAATACTAATTTTATCAATGGGTTAACGGGTAATCCAATTAACCGATTTCAACAATTAACCCATTAACCCTTTAATAGCTATTCATTTAACTCAGTAGATATTTAACATGCTATTTTACCGCTTCTATCTTTCATTTTTTCCTACTTTTGAATCATGAAATTCCATCATTTGTTATTACTGGTTATTGTTATACTGTTTACCTCATGCACGCCAAAGGAGAAAAAGCATCACTATATTAAATTCAATGCCATTACGGAGTTATATCAATTTTTGAAGTGGACGCCAGAGAACCGTTTTCCGCTCATCAGTGCGCACCGCGGAGGGCCAATGCCCGGTTATCCCGAAAACTGCATCGAAACATTCGATAATGCCACTACTTATAATCCGGTCGTAATTGAATTTGATATCGCTTACAGTAAAGATTCCGTAATGGTGATTATGCACGATGATCTGCTCGACCGTACTTCTACAGGGAAAGGGCCGATTGGCAGTTATACTTATGAAGAGCTGAAAGCCTTTAACCTTAAAGATAATGAAGGCAAAGAAACAAAATTTAAAATTCCCACTTTAGATAGCGTACTCAGCTGGAGCAAAGGAAAGGTGCTATTGACTATTGATTTGAAAAAAGGCGTTTCTTATGCAAAAGTGATTGAAAAAGTTAGACACTATAAAGCAGAAAGTAACTCCATTATCATCACCTACACAGCAGATCAGGCAAAGGAGGTGCATCAGTTGGCGCCAGAATTAATGATTTCGGCATCTATTCAGAAAAAAGCAGAATTGAAACGGTTAAATGGACTGGGGATCCCGAATAACCGCATTGTAGCTTTTGTTGGTGTTTCCGCACCAGATAAAGAATTATATCAATACTTACACAATAAAGGCATTACCACTATTTTAGGTACCATGGGTAATATTGATAAAAGTGCCATAGCCAGTCCGGTAAAAAATATTTATTATCATTTGGTTAACAATGGTGCAGATATATTATCTGGCGATAATTTGCCGCAGGCAGCAGAAGAGCTGGATAAGTTCAGGTATAATAAAAAGTTAAGTTCAGCGCATATCAATTAGTTTGATCGTCATTATAAGATTGCTTCGTCATTCCTCCCCGCAATGACGATATTTCTTAATTTAACTTCAATAACTTGTAGAAAATTTGGTTTTAAACATGCATAATGAGTATTTCAGTTAAAAATCTTTCTAAACATTACGATAAGCAAAAAGCAGTAGATGCCATTAGTTTTGAAGCCAGACCGGGACGTATTCTTGGCTTTTTAGGACCAAATGGCGCTGGTAAATCAACCACGATGCGTATGCTTACCGGTTATCTGGCACCTACATCAGGCGAGGCTGAAATTGCTGGTAAAAGCATTTTTTCTGATGCCATTGAAGCCAAGAAGCATATTGGCTACCTTCCTGAAAATACGCCTCTTTATCCCGATATGTATGTAAAGGAATTTTTAAGTTTTGTTGGGCAGACCTATAAAATTGTCAATTTACCTGCCCGGATTGATGAAGTTGTTAAAATGGTGGGTTTAACGCCAGAGCAGCATAAAAAGATAGGGATGTTATCGAAAGGGTATCGCCAAAGGGTAGGTCTGGCCCAGGCGATCATCCATAACCCGTCGGTTCTAATTTTAGATGAACCCACGTCCGGATTAGATCCTAATCAACTTGTGGATATCAGGCAGCTCATCAAAACGCTTGGTACAGCTAAAACGGTTGTGATTTCTACCCACATTATGCAAGAGGTTGAAGCCATTTGTGATGATATTATTATTATGAACAAAGGTAAAATGGTAGCAAACGATTCGTTAGAGGGACTTAAAAAAATGCACCAACAACAATCATTAGAAGATATTTTCAGAAAACTTACCGCTTAAATTCATGCGTAGCATCAACATCAGAACCATACTTATTGGCTTTTTATTCTTAAGCCCATCATTTTTAAAGGCTCAAAATAACGCCAGCATTGGTATTGCGGCAGAAATTGGTTTACCATCAGGCAATTTCTCTAACCTATCCGGTATTGGCCTGGGCGTTTCGGTAAAAGCTGATCTGCTGGTTGCAGAAAATCTCGCAGTAACATTAAATGCGGGTTTTATGAATTTCTTTGGCAAAAGAAATCAATTGTTTAATGTACAGGATTTAACCTATATTCCTGCAAAAGCCGGATTAAAATATCAGTTTAGCGAAAGCTTTTATGCAGAAGGTCAACTGGGTGCCGCACTGCCATTAAATAACGAACAAAAAAAACTGTTCATTTGGTCGCCTGGCATTGGTAACCAGTTTAAATTATCAGGAGGTAATAAACTCGATCTTGGCATCAGATACGAAGGCTGGACGGGTAAAAGCGATATTTTTGGCCTTAGTAAAACCAATACCAGAGGGTTTGTAGGCATTAGGTTTGCCTATTTATTTAGCATCTAAGTAAAATTGAGCGATGTTGTCCGGATAGCCTAACGAAAAAATATTTCTTAACTTCGGTATTTAAATTTAACTATGTACGCAGTTTTTAAACGCGAGTTATTCAGTTTCTTAAGTTCGATGGTGGCTTACATCACCATTGGCATTTTTCTGTTGGTTTCTGGCCTGTTACTTTGGTTTTTTCCTGATACTTCGATACTCGATTATGGTTATGCCGAACTTGATGGCTTTTTTAGTTTAGTGCCTTATCTTTTTATGTTTCTCATTCCGGCCATTACGATGCGCGCTTTTGCTGAAGAAAGGAAAGAGGGCACTTTTGAACTTTTAATTACCCGCCCCATCCACATTTGGCAGATCGTTGTGGCAAAATATTTAGCGAGCCTGGTTTTGGTGTTATTTGCACTGATCCCAACTTTAATTTATTATTATAGTATTTCGAAGCTGGGTTTTCCTGAAGGAAATATCGATTCGGGATCAGTTATTGGCTCATACATTGGCCTGTTTTTATTAGGCGCTGCCTTTACATCAATGGGGATTTTCTCCTCTGCATTAACTAAAAATCAGGTTATTGCCTTTGTAATCAGCGCGGCCTTATGTGCATTCGCTTTTTTAGGCTTTGATTATAGCAGTCAGCTGGCTGCATTTCAAAGTATCGGGAATATCATTAGGAATTTAGGGATCAATCAACATTATACTTCGATAAGCCGTGGTGTTTTAGATACCAGGGATCTGATTTACTTTATAACGTTTTCCGTTCTGTTTTTATTAATCACCAAATTGATGATAGGAGGGAAAAGGAAATGAGACTAAAGCATAAATGGGGTAACTCCATCATCGTTATAGCGGCATTGATCATTTTAAATATTGTAGGGCAATACGCTTTTTATCGTTTTGATTTTACAGCCGATAAACGTTTCACACTAAGCGAAAAAACAAAAGCCTTGCTGGAGGATAACGAAAAACCGTTGATGATTACCGTTTTTTTAGCCGGGGAACTGCCACCTGCGTTTAAGCGCCTCCAGGCTGCAGTTTCTGATATCTTATCTGACTATCAAGCCTATGCCAAAAAAGACGTACAGGTGGTTTTTGTCGACCCCTTAGCCGGTCTTAACCAGGCCGATCAGGATACGGTGATCAATAATTTGTATGAAAGAGGCATAGAAGCCACCAATTTAAGTGTTAAAACAGAAAGTGGCTTAACGCAGAAGCTTGTATTTCCAATGGCCATGATGGAAAGCGGAGGTAAGGAATTCCCGATTAAACTTTTCCAGAATTTAGATACCCGGGGAAATTATGAAGACAATATTAACCGTGCGATTGAAAATCTGGAATATATATTTACTTCAGGTTTAAAAAAGGTGATATCGGGTGATAACCCCAGGATTGGGTTCTCTGAGTCAAATGGTGAGCTTTCTGATCTGCAGCTGGCAGATGCGATCCATACCCTGTCAAACAGTTATTTGGTGGGCCGTATTGATTTAAATAGTATCGACAAAGCAGGACTTGATAAATTGAAAATGCTCATCATAGCCAAGCCTAGGAAACCTTTTACTGAAGCGGAGAAATACAAAATCAACTATTTTGTAATGAATGGTGGGCGGGTGTTGTGGAGTATCGATCAGGTAAATGCCGAACTGGATAGTTTGCGTGGTAAAAGCGGGCAAATGGCCATTAATAACAACCTTAACCTGGACGATATGCTATTTATGTATGGCTCAAGGGTTAATTATAATCTCATAGCTGATCCTGCGAACAGTGCCGAAATTCCGGTCTCAACGGGAGTGGTAGGTGGACAAAACCAGATGCAGCTGGTTCCATGGATTTATTACCCGATTTTATTGCCCGATACGGCTGAAAGTGTGGTGAAGAAGCTGGATGGAGTAAAATCTGAATTTCCGAGCACGGTAGATACGATCGGAGTTAAAGGAGTAAAGAAATCGTACATTTTAAGTACTTCTCCTTATAACAAAGTATTTAATGTGCCGAAGCTGTTCAGCCTGCAAATGTTAAGCGAGCAGTTGGATCCACGGTCTTTTCAAAGTGAACCACAGCATGTGGGTTTGATGTTGGAAGGTAATTTTCCGTCGGTTTTTGCCGGGCGCCCCTTACCCGCAACGATTAAGCAACCCTATACCTCAGCCAGTGTAGGAAAACCCGCTAAAATGATTGTAATAGGGGACGGCGATATCTTTAAAAACCAGGTATCTGAACAGAACGGATCACCCTTCCCCCTGGGTTTTGACCGATATTCGCAGCGCACCTTTGGTAATAAAGCCTTGTTACTTAACATCGTTGATTATTTCACGGATAATGATAACTTAATTGCGTTAAGGAATAAAGAAGTAAAAATCAGATTATTGGATAAAGCCAAAATTAAGCTTGAAAAAACGAAATGGCAGTTTATAAATGTTATGGCGCCATTGCTATTGTTAATATTCTTTGCAATTTTTCAACATTATTACCGCAAATACAAGTACGCTAAATAATTTTTATATTTTTGAAGAATACTAAATAATATCATGAGATTTATTGTATCCACATCAACGCTGTTAAAACACTTACAAACCGTAAATGGTGCATCAAGCAGCAGTACGGTTTTGCCTATATTAGAAAATTTTCTCTTCGAAATTAAAGATGGAAACTTAACGATCTCTGCTACCGATCTGCAAACCAGTATGACAACCGCTTTGGCTGTAGAATCGAAGGAAGAAGGTAAAGTGGCCGTTCCGTCTAAAATTTTACTAGATACGTTAAAAACGTTACCAGATCAACCGATTGCATTTAATATTGATGATAGTACCTTTGCCATTGAAATCAGTGCGGGTGATGGTAAATATAAATTAAGTGGTGAAAATGGCGATGACTTTCCGAAGATTCCCGTAGTTGAAAATGCATCTTCTGTAAATTTACCAGCATCGGTTTTAACCGAAGCCATTACCAAAACTATTTTTGCGGTAAGTAACGATGAGCTGCGCCCGGCAATGACAGGTGTATTTTGTCAGCTGTCTCCTCAGCACATCACTTTTGTGGCCACCGATGCACATAAACTGGTAAGATACCGCCGTATGGATAGCAAAGCTGATAAAGCCACCTCATTTATTCTTCCCAAAAAAGCTTTAACACTTTTGAAAGCTGCCTTGCCTTCAACTGATATAAATGTATCAGTAGATTATAATGCTACAAGTGCTTTCTTCAAGTTCGAAAATATAAACTTAGTGTGTCGTTTAATAGACGAGCGCTATCCAGATTATGAGGCAGTTATCCCAACCAATAATCCTAATAAACTGGTTATTGACAGGGGCTTGTTTCTAAATACGCTCCGTAGGGTTGTAATTTTTGCCAACAAAACGACGCATCAGGTAAGGTTGAAAATCAGCGGAAGCGAATTAAATATTTCTTCCGAGGATTTGGATTTTGCGAACGAGGCACATGAACGCTTAAGTTGCCAATATGATGGTGAAGACCTTGAAATTGGCTTTAATGCCCGTTTTTTAATTGAAATGTTGAGCAATTTAAGTGGTGATGAGGTTACTTTAGAACTTTCTACTCCGAACAGGGCAGGGCTTTTAATTCCGCAAACCAATGACGAAAATGAAGACGTTCTAATGTTGGTAATGCCGGTGATGCTGAATAACAGTTATTAAAAAAAAAACTAGTTTATTAGTTTTAATAAGAAAATGGCTTGGTTTTTGACCGAGCCATTTTTGTTTTATATCAACCAACCAAAACCAATGAAAATCTATAACCAACGCTCTACAGTATTGATTTTGCTCATTGCTGCTTGCAGCATAAGTTTATTATCATGCAAAAAGGATAATCCGGCTGAAGTGGCAAAGGGGCAAGCCAAGTTAAAAATGGTTAATGCTTCGACTGCCGATGTTCATCAGGATTTCTATCTCGATAATGAAAAACTCACCACTTCGGCTCTGGCTTTTGGTGAAACCAGTGATTATGTGAAAATTCCTTCAGGTAATAGAAGTGTTTCTTACACCGGAACGAATAGTACGGCTACAGATACTTCGTTAAACTTTACACCATCTATTACTTATACTGCTTTTTTGGTTACCAATAAAAAAGGTGAACTGGAAATTGTCAATTATGAAGATAACCTGAGCAATACAGAATCAACCAAAGCAAAGATTAAATTAATAAATCTTACCCCTGCTTTTGCCACAGGGATAAATGTGACGGTACAGGGCGGCACACAATTTGTTAATGGCCTGGCTTTTAAAGAAGCATCTAATTATTTTACGGTTGATCCTGAAGTAAACCTGAGGTATTCAGTGGTTGGTTCAGGCAGTATCAAAACCATTGATGCCAAAAGCCTGGAGGCAGGGAAAATTTATACCATTTGGTTTAGTGGTGCCGCCGCTGCAACTTTGACGGCACATATCATTACCGATAATTAATTTCGCAGTTTTTGCGCTTTCTGCTATCTTTACGTTTTAGTAGCATTGGTAATTTATATGAAAAATACAGTATTGTTTTCCAGAATATTTTTTCTTGTGGTGTGCGTCTTTTTAATTAGCTCCTGCATCAAAAACAATAATTTCATTAAAGGTGATGCTAAAATCCGCTTTTTTCAGGCAGCTTCTACCGATACCACTCAAAATTTTTATTTAAACGGCAGGCAGATCGGCGCTTCCGTAGCTTATAATAGCAATACAAGTTATGTAGTTATACCTGGCGATTCTATTATTAATATCACAAGCAAAAATATTGGAACTGGCGTAGATGCGGCATCTCTGACAGAACAAAAATTTAAAATCGGTCAAAATTATTCGGTTTTTTATCTGAAAGAAGCAATTGATAAGCCTGCAAAGTTGAAAGTTTATCAGGATGATGTAAAGCCCGACCTGGATTCAGCTAAGCTGACATTTTTAAATCTGGGTTATACACTTGGGTCTAAGGTTGTAATTACAGATAGTACAAATACAGCTAAACCGACTGAATCGTTACTGGGCTATGGTGAAACCAAAACTTTTAAGGTAAAGGTTAATAATGTAATGAAGTATGCGTTTAAGTTAGCTAACCCCACCGCAACAAATCCACCGCCTTCGGTAACACGCTTAGATTCGCTTACGATTAATAGGGGAAGGGTTTATCTGATTTTATTTGATGGTGATAAAAAGGGAGAACTTAAAAATCGGATCATTCCGGCAAACTAATTATTTATTAAAATTTAAAGCATATTATTCTTTTACTATGCTTACTTTTGCCCAAAATCAAATAAATTGGAATTACTACAGCAGCTTTTAGATTTTATTCTCCACATTGATGTTCATTTGGCCCAGATTGTTAACGAATATCGTACCTGGACTTATCTTATTTTATTCCTGATCATTTTTGCCGAAACCGGTTTTGTGGTAACTCCATTCCTTCCTGGCGATTCTTTGCTTTTTGCCATGGGTGCTTTAATTGCGGGCGAACATGAAACAGGTTTAAATATCTGGATTATGCTCCTGATATTAATTGTAGCTGCGATTTTAGGAAATACCGTTAATTATAAATTAGGAAGCGTTTTGGGGGCGGGAGTATTTAAAGAAAAAAACAAAATTTTAAAACTCAAATATTACCATCAATCTCACGAATTTTTCGAAAAACATGGCGGTAAAGCCATTATGCTGAGCCGTTTTTTACCAATTTTCAGGACAATTGCTCCTTTTGTTGCCGGTATAGCTAAAATGCCTTTCGGTCGCTTTACCTATTACAATATTATTGGTGGGGTTGCCTGGATTTTTGCCTTGTTAATCGGTGGTTATCTGTTGGGACAAATTCCGGCAATTAAAAATAACTTCGAACTGGTTATCATCTTTATTGCTGTAGTTACATTTGTTCCTGCCATTTGGGCTGCTATCAGAAGTCGCTTACAGCCTAAAAAGGTGGAAAAAATGATTGAAGGGGAGGAGCCGAACGCTTAACTAAAGTTCTCTTCCGATCAGTATTCCTTTTTGATATCGCTTTTCAATCTCTTTTTCTGCGCTTTGTTCATCAGGCAATAGTTCGGTTTTGATCAGGTTTTTAAGTACTGGCTGTCCGGCATCTACCCAGGCAGAGTACCAAAACGAACCTGTGGTTAATATGGCAGCACGCATTTGTTTTTCGACCATATTGTTCATCTTATCGTGATAGGCTTTTGCATATTCTCTGGAGTATTGTTTAAGTACGGTATGGTTTCGTTCTGAAAAACTATACTTTTCGCTAGCGGGAAATGATGCATTTAAACTTGCTTCAAAGCTAAGTACCGTATCAACCAAACCATGGGTATGTTTAAGTACTTTCCAGATTTCCTGCAATGGGTTTTCGATATAATGAGCCCGGCCTACCACAAAATTGTATTGAGTTGAAAATAATTCGGGCAAACGGCTTTCCCAAAAGGCATGGATGCCTACCTGGTTGGTGAGTTGCCCGTTATGGTTGGCGGTAGTGTGTAAGGGAACATGTGCATCGGCAATGTAATGCCCCAGATCTGCAGAATATTTTAGAATTTTTATCGAGTCATGCGTTTTGAAGGCCTTCACTAAACCATAATAGCTTCGCTGTACCTGCCATGGAATGATACCATCAGTATTTAGCTTTTTCAGGCCGTATTTAGCCAGGGCATCATCCCACTTTTCTGGAATGCTATCAATGTTTTGTTCATAGTTCTCCACATCGAGGTAGTGCCGTGGCGCTTCCAAGGTATCCGCATATCTGCGTTTGTCGGCATCAACGGCATGTTCGGTAATGTATTTAATATTCTTTTTATAGAAACCGATCATTTCTGACGGTAAAGTAAAGACAGCAAGGTTGTTTATCCTTTGGTGTGCAAAGAAGCCCCAGGAGGTACAAAGAAATATAGGGATGATTAACGCGGCTAAAATCGTTAATCTTTTCATATAACCTAAGATAAACAATTTTCTTTAAATCAAAAGTATGTACTGTTTAATTGTGGGTATGCTTTTTCGGATCTGATATACTGGATGAATCAGCTCCCCTCCTTAATAAGGAGGGGCCGGGGGTGGTCAAGATAAATTTATAGTGCTTAGGTTTGTATTTAGTAGGTACTAGATCTTTTTATAAGATGAAGTAGTTCTACTCTTCATCAAATGCATGTACTGTTCAATTTTTGGTATTTATTTTTCCGTATCAAATTTATTGGATGAATCAGCTCGCCTCCTTGATATGGAGGGGCCGGGGGTGGTCAAGATAAATTTATAGTGCTTAGGTTTGTATTTAGTAGGTACTAGATATTTTTATAAGATGAATTAGTTACTTTCTTCATCAAATGTATGTACTGTTCAATTTTTGGTATTTATTTTCCGTATCAAATTTACTTGATGGGTTAGCTCCCCTCCTTGATAAGGAGGGGCCGGGGGTGGTTATTTGTTTTTAAAATGCTTTCTAATCGCTTCACAAACCAGCTCTTCAGATTCAAAAACATCAATATTGTCAAACCTGATTATCCTAATTCCTTTGCTCTCTAAAAAATCAGTTCTTTCCTTGTCATACATTTCCGCTGAATAATCATCATGACTGCTTCCATCAACTTCAATAGCTAATTTTTCAGAGGGGCAGTAAAAATCTAAAATATAATTTCCAACACTATGTTGTCTCCTGAATTTTCTGCCGTCAAGTTTTGAGTTTTGGAGGTACCCCCACATGGTCGCCTCAGCTGGGGTGAGGTTATTTCTCAATTCCCTTCTTTTTTCTTTTAGATACTTGAGATTATGGATTACCATAGTTCAATATAAATATTTTTAAATTAATTTTATTCAGTTTACCACCCCTTACCCCTCCTAAAATAGGAGGGGATTAGGAACTGCTTTGGCCGAATTGGTTGGGAGTGTTAAGGTTTGTAGTTGGAGGCACTGGCTATGTTTATGTATGATGAAGTAGTTCTTCTCTCGGTTAACATTATTTTCCAGGTGGCTGTATTAATTTTTTAACTGTTCAAAATTAATTTTATTCAGTTTACCACCCCTTACCCCTCCTAAAATAGGAGGGGATTAGGAACTGATTTGGCCAAATTGGTTGGGAGTGTTAAGGTTTGTAGTTGGGAGGCACTGGCTATGTTTCTGTATGATGAATTAGTTATTTTCTTGATCAGATGTATGTACTGTTTAATTTTTAGTATTTATTTCTCGTATCAAATTTACTGGATGAATCAGCTCCCCTCCTTGATAAGGAGGGGCTGGGGGGTGGTCAAAGTAAGTTTAGAGTGCTTAAGTTTGTAATCAGTAGGCGCTGGCTATATTTTTATTAGATAAAGTAGTTCTTCTCTCGGTTAACATTATTTTCCAGGTGGCTGTATTAATTTTTTAACTGTTCAAAATTAATTTTATTCAGTTTACCACCCCTTACCCCTCCTAAAATAGGAGGGGATTAGGAACTGCTTTGGCCAAATTGGTTGGGAGTGTTAAGGTTTGTAGTTGGAGGCACTGGCTATGTTTCTGTATGATGAATTAGTTATTTTCTTGATCAGATGTATGTACTGTTTAATTTTTGGTATGCATTTTCTGTATGTAATTTACTCGGTGAGTTAGCTCCCCTCCTTGATAAGGAGGGGCCGGGGGTGGTCAAGATAAATTTATAGTGCTTAGGTTAGTAATTAGTAGGTACTAGATATTTTTATAAGATGAAGTAGTTCTACTCTTCATCAAATGCATGTACTGTTCAATTTTTGGTATTTATTTTCCGTATCAAATTTATTGGATGAATCAGCTCCCCTCCTTGATAAGGAGGGGCCGGTGGTGGTTATTTGTTTTTGAAATGCTTTCTAATCGCTTCACAAACCAGCTCTTCAGATTCAAAAACGTCAATATTGTCAAACCTGGTTATCCTAATTCCTTTGCTCTCTAAAAAATCAGTTCTTTCCTTGTCATATATTTCCGCTGAATAATCATCATGACTGCTTCCATCAACTTCAATAGCTAATTTTTCAGAGGGGCAGTAAAAATCTAAAATATAATTTCCAACACTATGTTGTCTCCTGAATTTTCTGCCGTCAAGTTTTGAGTTTTGGAGGTACCCCCACATGGTCGCCTCAGCTGGGGTGAGGTTATTTCTCAATTCCCTTCTTTTTTCTTTTAGATACTTGAGATTATGGATTACCATAGTTCAATATAAATATTTTTAAATTAATTTTATTCAGTTTACCACCCCTTACCCCTCCTAAAATAGGAGGGGAGTAGGAACTGCTTTGGCCGAATTGGTTGGGAGTGTTAAGGTTTGTAGTTGGAGGCACTGGCTATGTTTCTGTATGATGAAGTAGTTCTTCTCTCGGTTAACATTATTTTCCAGGTGGCTGTATTAATTTTTTAACTGTTCAAAATTAATTTTATTCAGTTTACCACCCCTTACCCCTCCTAAAATAGGAGGGGATTAGGAACTGCTTTGGCCAAATTGGTTGGGAATGTTAAGGTTTGTAGTTGGGGACACTGGCTATGTTTCTGTATGATGAATTAGTTATTTTCTTGATCAGATGTATGTACTGTTTAATTGTGGGTATTCATTTTCCGTATCAAATTTACTTGATGAGTTAGCTCCCCTCCTTAATAAGGGGGGGGCGGGGGGTATTTGTTTTTTAAATGCTTTCTAATCGCTTCACAAACCAGCTCTTCAGATTCAACTTTAATCGCGTAAAGTAAGTTTAAGTGCTTTTATTTTAAGCAGAATGTAGTTTCCTCTGTTGCAAAATTGCCATTAGCTCAGCCTTTTTGATGTTTAGCATATCGATGTCTATCCACAATAAATATGGTTTTGAACTAAACATATCATTGAGGTATGCGATTAGGGAAAAATAATCTTTAATTGCTGTGGTTTTGTATTGAGCAGGGTTACTTACATTTACTAAAATTGAATTGGTTCTGTAAAAACCTGTATGAAAATCTTCAATTTCGTTCCATGGAATGCTTACAGTTTTTACAAGCGTAAAATTTATTAATCCCTCTTTAGTCAGCTTTAAAGCTAACTCTCCCTTTATCGACTTTTTTAACTGTAAAATTCGTTCAGAAAGAATAACTAAAAGCAGAATTATGCCTGCAAGGCATATTATTTTAGGTGGCAAATAAGCGTGAAAAAGTAAAAATATAGAAGCCCCTAAACCTAATACACATAAAAGAATACTAATGATGATATTACTTTTTTTAAAGCTAATTTCAACAATATCTTTCATTTTTAATCTGCTAAGTTTAGTGGGGATATTCTACAGCCAATCATCAGCTTTATCTGTTCAGTGCTTTTCTCACTTCCGGGGCAATTTTTGTCCCAAAAATTTCTATTGATTTCATCATTGCGTTATGAGATGGTCCGCCAACATCCATATGTGCAGAGAAACGGGTTAAACCAAAGGTTTCTTCCATGGCGAGAATTTTATCTACCGATTCATTTGCATCGCCAATAATTAGCGCTCCGCTACTGCCTCGGCCACCATCAAACTGATTGCGTTGGTAAGGTGCCCAACCACGCGACCGGCCAATGCGGTTCATCTGTGCTGAATAAAGCGGGTAATAATAATCTGCAATTTCATTACTGTTTTCGCCAAATAAAGAATGCATATGCACGCCCACTTCAAACTTGTTCATATCATGTCCATAGGCCTGGTAAACTTTTTTGTAATAATCAAAAAGTGGTTTAAACTGTATAGGCTGGCCTCCGATAATGGCAAACATTACGGGTAATCCCAATCTGCCGGCACGTTCAACTGATTCTGGCGTTCCACCAACGGCTACCCAAATCTTTAAATTGTTATTTACCGCTCTTGGTAAAACTTCCTGGTTATTCAATTCTGGCCTGAATTTACCTTTCCAGCTGATTTTAGGTTCCTTGTTTATTTTAAGAAGCAATTCGAGCTTTTCTTCGTAAAGTTCATCATAATCTTGCAGGTTATAGCCGAATAGCGGAAAAGATTCAATAAAACTTCCACGACCAGCCATTAATTCGGCTCTTCCGTTTGAAATTAAATCGATGGTTGCAAAGTTTTGGTATAATTTAACCGGATCAGATGAACTTAAAACTGAAACGGCACTGCTTAATTTGATATTTTTGGTTACCGTAGCTGCAGCGGCGAGTATAATTTCGGGACTGGATACGGCATAATCAGAACGATGGTGTTCGCCAATACCGTAGAAATCCAGACCAACTTCGTCCATTAGTTTTATTTCTGCTATAATTTCCTGAAGCCTTTGCTGTGCTGGTTGAATTTCTCCTTTTGCATTGATCTGCAAATCGCCAAACATTCCGATACCTAATTCCATATTGTTAAATAATTTTAACAAAAGTAAGGCGTTTGTGTTTGTCGCTTTTTGATGTATGGTAAGAAAAAAGTTGAATTGAATATTAAACGGTCAGTTTACCCAAAGCATTTAAAATGGTTTCGAGCTCTTGATTGGGATAATCAAAATTTGTGGATTCTATCTTAAATTTTTTGCCATTTTCCAAAACGATATTGAGGTAAGAATAGCTCCTGCGGCCAAACGACTCTTCAAATGCTTTTATAAGCTTAACTTCACTCCATTTAAAGGTTCCGAGGTTTAATAAGGTGATTTCATTTTCATCCGCAATAATGGCGTATTCATCCTGCCTGGCGATTAGGTTTTTAAAGTAGAAAATAAAGAACACAGTTAATATGGACATTGAAATTATAGCTGATTGAACATAACTCAGATCAAACATAAATATTGGTGCCACAAAGAACAATGGAAACATGCAGAAGATATAAATCATCATAAATATGTTTCCATTATCTTTAACTTTGATCGATTTAACCATATCCAGCAATATTTGTTGCAACTTAAAAGAACTCAATCCACTATAAACTTCATCAATTACTTTGCTTATTTTCAGAAATCCAGGATTTCCATCGTGTGAGAATCTTCGCAGGTTTAAGCCATTAAGGAACATAAGATCAATACCAACTTATACCCAAAAAGATTCTGAAACGAGTTCAGAACGACGTATCGAAATTGAAATTGCCAACTGCTAATTAAAAACCGAAAACTGCCAAACGCTAGCTGAAAACTACTCGATCTTCTTGCCTTTCATCGCGGTGGAAATAGCAGCATCCATTACACGCTCGGCAAAAGGGCGGGTAAATTCATTCAGTTCATCTGCTTTTTTAAGGATTGTATCCTTATCCTGAGTGGTCAAAGCCGTTTTAAGCGCTTCGATATGTGTTTTCGTTTCTGCTATTTCTGCTTCGGTTAAATGCTCCGCATGTTTTTCGATGAAGCGCTCAGCTGTATACTGCAATTGCTCACCCTCACTTCTGGCTTCAATCAACATCCTTTGTTGTACATCGCTTTGTGCGTGCTCAATGCTGTCTAAAAGCATTTTCTCAACGGTGTCGTCACTTAAGCCGTAGCTTGGCGTTATTTCGATCTCTTGTTTTACGCCAGAACGTAATTCAATTGCCTGTACGGTTAATATACCATCTGCGTTAAGCAGGAAATTGATATCTACTTTAGGTAAACCTGCGGGCATAGCCGGAATTCCCTTTAAATCGAACTCAGCAAGCTTACGGTTTTCTTTAACCAGATCGCGTTCACCCTGGTAAACAGAAATTTTCATGTTTACCTGACCATCAACTGAAGTGGTATATTGCCTGCCAGCTTTGGTTGGCACTTTGCTATTGCGTGCAATAATGACATCCATTAACCCACCCATGGTTTCGATACCTAAAGAAAGCGGGGTTACATCAAGCAGTAAGATATCTGAGCGGTTTCCGGCCAATACGTCAGCTTGGATGGCAGCACCTAAGGCTACTACTTCATCGGGGTTAATATCATCCTGAGGTTTTTTACCGAAGAAATTTTCGACTGCCTGCTTTACAAAAGGTGTACGGGTAGAACCGCCGACTAAAATGACCTCATCTATATCAGCAGATGTTAAATCTGTATCTTTTAATGCATTTTTACAGGCTGTAATCGTTTCCTCTACTTTCGCAGCAATCAATTGCTCAAAAGTTTGCTTATCAAGTGTACACCAGATTTCGCCTATTTGTTCATTATATAAATTTTGGCTTGATAATGCTTTTTTTGCTGCCTCGGCCTGTAACCTTAGCGTTTGCATCAAAATATTATTCTGAGCCAGCGTCGTTACATCAAGTTTATTCTGAGCGATCCAGTAATCTAAAATGGCCCGGTCAAAATCATCGCCGCCCAAATAGGTATTTCCGTTGGTAGCCAACACTTCAAAAATACCGTTTTGAATCTGCAGGATGGAAACATCAAAAGTGCCTCCTCCTAAATCGTAAACGGCAATGGTTTTCTGCTGTGTAGGGTCTAAACCAATTCCATAAGCCAAGCTGGCCGCAGTGGGTTCGTTAACAATGCGCATCACATCTAAACCTGCCAGTTTTCCGGCATCGCGGGTGGCCTGGCGCTGGCTATCGTTAAAATAAGCCGGAACAGTGATTACAGCCCTGTTCACTGGTGTTTTTAGCGCATGTTCGGCTCTGGCTTTTAGCTCTTTTAATATTTCGGCAGATAACTCAATCGGGGTATAGAAACGGTTTCCGGCCTGAATTTTTACCAATGCATCGGTATCATCATCAATAATTTTGTAAGAAAAAGTAGCGGCGTGATCGGCTACATCTTTATACGAACGTCCTAGTAGTCTTTTAACAGAAAATATGGTGTTAGAAGGGTCAGTGGTTAAAAATTCCTTTGCCTCGTTACCTACAACGGCTTCGTTCTGATTATTGAAATAAACTACTGATGGCACCAATACGCCCTTGCCCGAATCGTTAATCACCTGAGGATTTTTATCAGGGTTAATAAACGCAACCAAACTGTTGGTGGTACCTAAATCTATTCCGACGATAATTTCTTCCTTTTGAAACGAACCTGTAGCAAGGTTAATCGATATTTTTGCCATAGCCGCAAATTTACAATATTGTTCCTAGCTTTCAGAACCTGAATGTTTTTTAAAAGTCAATAGTTTTTAGTCGGAAGTCCGGAGACCGAAGTCGGAAGATCGGGTGTGTTATTAATTAAGAGTTTTAATTGAAATTTTATGCCGCGACATCTTCGGAGCTCTGACTTCTGACCTCTGACTCTATTTATTTTTCTCTTCAATCCAAAGGCTCATGTACTTTGTACTTTGAAGGGTATGGTGGTTTAAAATCTGGCCAATGAAGTTGTTTTGGCGGTGTTTCGTTAGGGACAATAAAAGTTCGGTTATTTTCAACAGAAAAGCATCCGTAAAAGCAGTGGAGACATAACGTTGGTTGATAATTTGGATACCCTGTTGTTGTGCAGCCTGCCATTCGGATTGGCGCTGGTAAAGTTGAGCCGCTTTCTCGACAAATTGAGTCAAATCATCTTCAATAAAGCCATTCCAGGCCAGGCTACCTTTCATGGCTTCGGCGCCAATAGTTGTGGTTACCGATGGTGTGCCGGTTAGCATGGCATCAATAAATTTGCCTTTAACCCCAGCACCAAACTGGATCGGTGCAAGCAAAATTTTGTGTTTTGCAATAGTTTCCTGTGCGTTTGCGGCTCTACCTCTAATGAAAAAACGTTCTGCTTTATTTTCGAGCTGCCATACCTTTTGTGTAGGATAGGCTCCGTAAATGTTCAGGCTGGCTTCGGGCAGTTTTTTCCGAAGCAAAGGCCATACTTTGGTTTTTAAGGTTTGCACGGTGTGCCAGTTGGGCTCATGTATAAAATTTCCAATGAAAACAAAATCGGCCCTGTCTGCAAATGGAATCCATTTTCGGGTAATGTCTGCAGTAATTTGCTGCTCCAAAAAAGGCAGATAATACAGTAAGCCCGGATCAATTTTAAACTTTTCCTGGAGTAGATTTAGCTCTGCTTCCGAAATAATCAAAGACAGATCACAGCGGAGGATGGCTGCAATTTCGCGTTTGGCAATATCCGAAAACAGGTTTATTATTTCCTGCTTTTTGGTGCTTTGTTGTCGGGCCTGCCGTAAAAAATGAAGATCTTCGGTATCTAAAATCCGCAAGGCACCCGGGCATTCCTGCTGTACGCGCCAGCCGTATTGTTCTTCAATCATAAAACGATCGAACAGCACAATATCAGGGGTAAGCGCTTTTAACACAGTATTGAAGCTCTCGTCGTTTAACTTAATTTCCTGTTCAGCAACTGTCGTATGGCTAAAATCATAACTGAATTCGCTTTTTGATGCTGCCGAAGCAAAAGTGACCTGATAGCCATTAGCCAGAAATAAATCAACCAATTGGACCATTCTTGTGCCTGCTGCCGACGATCCGGGTTCGGGCCAAACCATTCCAATAATTAATAATTTCTTTGTGGTCATGATTTAATTTTCTGCAAAATAAATGGTTTTTAGCTCACAATTTTAAAACCGTGCCGATTATTTCTAATTTTGCAGCTCAATTACAAAGCATCGGATGTTAGGATTAAAATTATTGACAGACCCGCGTTGGGCAAATATTGCAGAATCGAATTTGGAAGAAATTTTATCTGACCATGCCTGGTGCGAACAAAAAGCCGCGAGTAATGCGATTACATTAATTACACAAAATTCAGAGCATCAGGAACTGGTTGATGAATTAACGGCTATTGCCATTGAAGAAATGCAGCACTTTCAAATGGTGATCAATATCATTAAAGAACGTGGCTATACGTTAAGCCGCGAACGTAAAGATGATTATGTAGGCAGACTGGTGAAATTCAGTAAAAAAGACGGCAGCCGTAACCAGGCTTTTATCGACAGGCTTTTGTTTGCGGCCATGATTGAAGCCCGAAGTTGCGAACGTTTCCGGGTGCTTTCTTTAAACATTCAGGATAAAGAACTGGCCAAGTTTTACCATGAATTGATGGTTTCGGAAGCAGGCCATTACACCACATTCCTAAACTTTGCCCGTAAATATAGTACCGATGTAGATGTGGATAAACGCTGGAAAGAGTGGCTTGATTTTGAAGGAGAACTGATTCAGAGTTTTGGTACAAAGGAGGCGATACACGGCTAGATCAGTTTTCTGTTGGTAGTTAAACAATTTTCAAATGGCTATGCTTAATGTTAACTACTCATTTTCAGTTTTAGAGTAGACTATATTAAACAGATAACTGTTATTTATAACCGCTAACTGAGTTTTATAAATAAAAATGGAATGCCTTTTATCGCTCAGTCTTCCGACTTTCGGACCTCAGACTTTCTGACTTATAAATATTCCACAGCCAGACCACAATATCCTGATAGCTATCAATGCCTTTCTGCTGGTTATTCAATTTTAAGAAACGATCGAAAGCGGCGTCCATATAACCGAACATATAACCGTTGTATTTGCGCCAGAATTCTTTTTCTGTCTTAAAATCGGCTAAAACCTGCGGAAGTAGCTTTTCGTAGAGTATTTTGTAATCATCTGGCGATTTCATTCTGATTTCGAAAAGAATATACCTGAGCATTTCATAATTGGCTGAATACTGGTAATTCAAATCAGGGCTATTGCTTGCCGTTAGGTAGCCTAAAAGATTGGCTTCATCTTCGTAAGCAATACCAAGCTGATGGGCAATTTCATGGCAGGAAACGTAAGGTTTAACAAAATCAGGCAAGTTCATGTTCATATTGGCTTCACCTGAAAGGGGGGCATAATAACCCTCAATGCCAATTTTACTGATTATCCAAGAATTTAAAACGGACTTTAAACAAGGGTTATTATACCTGAATATCTTGTTTCTTTTCGCCATAAGTGAATATGCTGCTGCAGATTTAGATTCGAGCTCATTAATTGTGTAAGCAGGCACTTTGACTTGCATCAATTTTAAGCTGTTGGTTTTATCAACGAAATAATTGCCCAGAACAACCAGTTCTTTAGCATTATACTTTTCGTTGCCAATTCCCAATTCTTCGCTTATGCTTGGCCGGCTATAGTTTAAACCCCAAACTATTTTGAAAACGATATAGAGTATTAAACAAAAGTTTGAAATCTGTAAGGAAATAATAATTATATCCTGTTTTTTTAAGGATTGACGCCTTTTGTAAAATCTAATAATTTTATACAGTATAAAGCCAATAAGTAAAATATAAATCAGGTCGCCGATAGCAAAAGGGAAAATACCTGATATAAACCTTAAAGCTGAAGAGATGTAAGGATAAAAACCTGTTGAGTAATATTTTTGGACAAGGGTAGGGAAGAAGCCGAAAGCGTAAATCAGGACAGCTAAACCTAGAAGTACCGTTGATTTAATAATTATAGATTTAGTCATTACTTGCTGAAACGGTCTTATGGGAGAAATAAATTAAGACTTCTTTAGTTAGTGGTCCCACTCTTAGTCATCTTTAAGTCTTCAATATTTTCAAAGTGCTTATAGTTAAGCGTATCGAAATGTACATCATGGGCAATAGCGGTAGCTGCAATAAACAGGTCTGCTTTATCAATGCTTTTGCGATGTCTTTTGAGTTTGTTTTGTATTTCTACAGCCACCAAAGCGGTTTCGCTATTGAATGGGAATACAATAAAGTTTGATAACATGGCTTTCCAGAAATTTATTTGCTCACCTTTTGCACCTGTGTAAATTTCAAATTCAGTTATGCTAGAAATGCATAAGATTATTGATTGCTGAGACAAAACATATAATCTTGTTTTTGATTTATCCTTTTTTCTGAAATAGTCAATTAAAATAGATGTGTCAACCATTATTACTTGGTTCGCCATTCATTTAATGATTTTCTTGTTTCTTCGATCTTTTGAATTTGCGCATCAGAAAAAACAGGTCCATTTAGAAGTAAATCTGAAAATTTTATGCCATATTTTACAGTAGGTTCCTCAGCAATAGCTATCGAATTATTTTTTTTATTTTTCCCTTTCAAGCTCGCAACAAAGTTTATCACCTCCTGCTTCATGTTAGCAGGAAGGGCTGAAATTTCAGAAAATAACTGTGCATCCGTCATTGCAAATTTGTTAATCTAAACAAATATAACAAATCTATCTGGTAAATGTTAATCGCTTGCCAATCTGGTCGGTAGTGAATTTGCCTTTAACATAAGCGAGGTTACCAGATACAAAAGTGTGCGTAATACTGGCTTTAAAAGTATCGCCATCAAAAGGACTCCAGCCGCATTTGTAGAAATTATTCAGTTTGGTTGCTTTCCAGGGATCATTCAGGTCAACCAGCACCAAATCAGCCCAGTAACCTTCACGTATAAAGCCCCGCTTTTCGATATCAAAGCAGATGGCCAGGCTGTGCGCCGTTTTTTCGACAATTTTTTCTAAAGAGATCTTACCCTGTAAATGCATTTCCAATAAAGCCGGTAAAGCATGTTGTACCAACGGGCCACCCGAAGGGGCCTGAGCATAAGCCTGTTGCTTTTCAGCCAAGGTGTGTGGAGCATGATCAGTAGCAATAACATCGATGTGATCATTCAAAACACCAGCTAAAACTCCTTTTTGATCATCTTCGGTTTTTACTGCAGGATTCCATTTGATGAAATTTCCTTTTGAAGCATAATCTTTATCATTAAACCAAAGGTGGTGTACGCAGGCTTCGGCGGTAATTTTTTTATCTTTTAGCGGAATGGTATTGTCGAATAACGCAATTTCTTTAGCGGTCGAAATATGAAGGATGTGTAAACGGGTTTGGTAGCGTTTAGCCAGCTCTACTGCCAGCGAAGACGATTTATAGCAGGCTTCTGCACTACGGATCAACGGGTGCATCTCAATGGTCAAGTCATCACCGTACTTAGCGTTATACTCCGCTAAGTTATGACGGATAGTTGCCTCATCCTCACAGTGTGTTGCCACCAATATCGGTGCTTTGCTAAAGATGTTTTCTAATGTTTTTTCATTATCAACCAGCATATTCCCGGTAGATGAACCCATGAAAACCTTAATTCCGCAAACATTTTTCGGATCGGTTTTTAAAACCTCCTCAATATTATCGTTACTCGCGCCCATGTAAAAAGAATAATTGGCCAGAGAAGTTTGCGCGGCAATGTCATATTTATCTGCAAGCAATTCCTGCGTTAAGGTATTGGGTACGGTGTTGGGCATCTCCATAAAAGAGGTAATCCCTCCGGCAACAGCAGCCATGCTTTCGGTAAAAATATCGGCTTTGTGCGTAAGTCCAGGCTCGCGGAAATGCACCTGATCATCAATCATACCTGGTAAAAGATACTGACCTTCGGCATTAATTTCCTGTGCACCAGGTGCAGCAAGATTCTGTCCGATTTTATCGATCAATCCATCTTTAATTAAAACATCGGCTACAATTTTTTGTCCTTCATTTACAATGGTGGCAGCTTTTATCAGGTAAGTATTCATGGTTTCAAAGGTAAAAATAGATTTGAGAAGTTAGATAGGGGATTTGAAAAATTAGGACAGGTTTATATGTCAACACGGTTAATAAACTAACCTTTGTATCCTTTAGATATGCGCTTTCAGTCAGCTTTGATTTAAACCTTCTGCCTTACACCTTCAAACCCTCAACCTTAATCACTATCTTTGTACGCTATGGCGAAACCGTTCGAAGAATTTAAGTTAAACAGGCAGATTTTAAATGCTGTGGCCGATGCGGGTTACACCGTTGCAACGCCGATACAGGAAAAAGCAATTGCACCCATATTGTCCGGTCAGGATATTTTTGGTATTGCCGAAACCGGAACCGGAAAAACTGCTGCGTTCGTACTGCCGATTTTAATGCAGCTTAAATATGCGCAGGGCGAAAATATACGTGCTTTGATCCTATCGCCAACCCGCGAACTGGCTATGCAGATTGAAGAACAGGTAAAACTGTTTTCTACTTATACCGATCTGCGTTCATTAGTAATTTTTGGTGGTATTGGCCCTAAAACACAAAAAGAACAATTGGCAAAAGGTGTCGATATTCTGATCGCTACACCCGGCCGTTTCCTCGAGTTATACCTGGCCGGCGATATCAATACGCAAAGCTTAAAATTTCTGGTGCTGGATGAGGCCGATAAAATGATGGATATGGGCTTTATTGGCTCAATACATCGCATTTTGGAAGTTGTACCGCGAAAGCGCCAAAATTTACTGTTTTCGGCAACCATGAGCGATTTGGTTCAAAAAATTGCCGGCGATTTCCTGAAAAATCCAACTGTTGTCGAAACGGCACAACAGGCAACTCCTGCAGCTAATGTAAGCCAAACCCTGTATGATGTTCCGAATTTTAAAACGAAATTGAATTTATTGCAACATTTACTGAAGAATGATGAGGCATTTACACGTTTAATCATTTTCTGTAAAACCAAAACAGTTGCAGATAATATTTTTAGTTTTATTGAACGTAAATATGGTGCTGATCATGTTCGTGTAATCCACGCCAATAAAGGTCAAAATACCAGAATCAATTCCATTAATAGCTTTAAAGAAGGAAATGTGAGGTTTCTGGTAGCCACAGATGTAGCCAGTAGGGGGATTGATGTAAGTGATGTAAGTCATGTGATCAATTTTGATGTACCCATTATTATTGAGGATTATGTACACCGTATTGGCCGTACCGGCAGGGCTTTTGCCAAGGGCGACGCCATAACTTTTGCTACTGAAGGCGAAAAATACTACGTACGTAAAATTGAAAAGCTCATCCGCCAGTCCATCCCGGTTGCAGCCATCCCGCAGGGGGTTTTTATAGAGGAAACCTCCTATGAAGAGCGCCAGCAGATCGCAAAAGAGATTGATTTACAGAAACGTAAAGAAGATCCTGACTTTAAGGGAGCTTTCCATGAAAAGAAAAACGCAAAAGCCATAGAACAGAAGGCCAGGGATAAAGCTAAGGCAAAGGCGGGTAAGGCAGTTAAAAGTTTTAAAAAGGGTAAACGTTTTGATAAGAAAAAGTAATGATTAAACTTCGCGTTACGCCATTAAACATTGTTGGTGCAATTGGCTTAGGTTTAATGGTTACTGGTCTTTTTTCTGAAAAAAGTACGGCACCAGGGCAGATTAACTTCAGTGGCTTTTATTTGCTTATTCTGGGTTGCCTGGTTTTGGTTACTTTCGTAACAGATCTTATCTTTCGCTTTACTTTAAAAGATATTAAGCGGATCTGGATGGTAGAACTGTTATTCATCGTTATTGCGGCAATATTGATGTTAATATTACAAAAACTAGTATAATATCAAAGCAAAGTATTTGGTAAAATCATCATCTTTGCCCCGAATAAAATACCGGTAAATTGGTGTATTCCGTTTATCGGTGAAACCCATTTTGAAAATATGAAAAAAGCAGAAATAAAACTAACTGTTGAGTTAGATGAAGGGAACAATCCGGAGAACATACTTTGGGAAAGTACAGATTCAGGAAATGCTGATAAAGTGCCTGCAAAGGCTTTGTTTTTATCCGTTTGGGATCATAATTATAAAAATACATTAAAAATAGATCTTTGGACAAAAGACATGCCTGTAGATGAAATGAAGCGTTTTTTTTATGAAACCCTGCAAACCATGGGCGATAGTTTTTTGAAGGCAACAGGCGAAACGCTGATTGTAGAAGACTTGCGCGACTATTGCGCCCACTTTGCTGATAAGATGGGTATTATTGAAGGACAGTAGGCTGGTTATTGGTCATTAAAATTAGTCATTAGTCATTGGTCATTGGTCATTGAAAAATTGCCATGCAAGTTAGTGATCAATCATTGCCTTATTTCGTAACCCTTTCAATTATTAAAATTAAGTTAATCATCTTAAAACTATGTTAGTATTAAATAAATTCATGGCTTGGTTAGGCATTTTGTTATGCGCTATTGCTGGTTTCTGCCCAATGTTGAAAGTGCCAATCAAGGGTAATTGGAACTTATATCAATCTGATGCACGTTTATTTTTGATCACATATGCCATCATCTCTATTTCGGTGTTATTCCTTCTTATCAGAAAAGTTGGGGCATTCCGGTTCTTGAGTTTCATCATGGCTATCTGGTATATTTTAGCCGTTATTGCTGTTTATTTTACCGCTCATAATTATACTAAATATGGTTTTGCGAATAAACTGATCGGCAAAGTGGTCCATTTCCAGTGGGGATGGATTGTACTTTTAGTCGGTGTTATATTGATGCTTTTCAGTGTTAAACGTGGAGAAAAAATAACAGCTTAGGTTTTTTAATGCAATTGCGATGTTAATTTAGACACATCGTATCCTTTAGCTTTGCAGCTGGCCACAATTTCATCATGGGTTTTCTTCGGCATTTCCGGATTACGGCTCATGATGAATAAAAATCGATGATCGGGATGACCTACTACCACATAGGAATAATCAGCTGCAAGCTCGATAATCCAATAGTCTACCTTGATCGGCCAGATAAATTGCACCTGTAATGCTCCTTTACTACCGTTTTCTGATGGGAACATTTTCGATGTTCTGGAATAAACCTTTTCATCCCCGGGCTTTTTGTAAGTGGTTACAACGTTATAATAGCCATTTTTATTTAAGGTATAATTTGTAGTAGTCTCCCTGCTGCCTTTATCAAAAATCGTAGGGATAGAATATAATGAATACCATGTTCCTGCATATTTTTTTAAGTCTAATTTGGCTATAGGGACATTTTTTTCTATAGGTAAAAGGGCGAAAAGAATAAAGAGTATGGAGCAGATTGTTTTCATCTCAGCAGGGTTTGTTTTGATTTACGAAAGCACCCGGAAAACAGATTGTCAGAACTTATTTTTCGCTTTCCAGATAAAACCATCCAACACATAATGCGTAGCCTGTGGTAATGCCAATAATGGAACTATAAGGGAAAGCAGTTCGCTACTGCCAATTTGCGGTAAAGTAGAAAATGGTTTAAATACAGACAGGTGTTCTCTCCAAACTAGTCCATCCCACAACCCCTCTTCCAAATAAGCCAAAGATATCAGAATGATCAGAAAGTAACATATTCCCCATTTCGTAAAGCTGAGCGTCATAATCTTAGATTTAATAGTTGTTTTGTTTATTTTTATCTTTTCAAAAAACCAGATCAAGGCCATGTATGGAATACCGTGCGAAATTACATTAAGTGTGGTGAAGGCCATGTCGCCATTAAAATAAACAATACCAAAATACCAAGACAGGAATGTGCCGATTACAATTAAATTTCGCGGGATATTCATCCATTTTCGCTTGATTGTAGTCAGTAGCTCTTTAACAAGGTAGATTGCAATGATGGCCATATATACAATCTCCGAACCTTTTAGCAATGCATCATTTTTAAATGAAAAAAAGTCACCTTCTATAAACCAATTGAAATGTCTTGCCGTGCTAAGATGCCAGAATAGTAGTGGGTACAAGGTTGCGGTATAAATGGCTACTTTATCGATGAGTCGCTCAACAGGGGAAATCTTCTCATTGCGGGAATATAAACGCATAAATCCGTATTGTTGCCTGATGAAATGATAAACGGCCAGATAGGCCAGAATTCTCCAAAACCATAGGCCATCAAAGCGGTAAATTATTACGCCTACGATATAACAGGATAGGGGTATGGCAGTGAGTAAAGCATATTGTTTTTTAAAATTAACAGGGTTAAAATAGGTGCGGTACAAAGTGCTGTAGACATGGGCAACATCAATAAAAACAATTAAAAATACCCAATAGGTTATAGGAATTCCTTCGGTATTTTGAAATTGTGATGGAAAAAGGAACACCAGCAGCAAAGAAGCAAACGAAGGTGACAGGATGAAAACAATATCGTTAACCCGCGAATTTAACCATGGCTGATTTTGATTATGATGTGGCATTTATTACTTGTTTTGCGGCGTTGATGCCTTGATGAAAAGCTTCTTCAAAAATTGAAACTCCACTTAAATCGCTATGGGCAAAGAAAATTTTATTATCGATGGGCAACTTTGCTTTTTCCAGATTTTTACTCCAGATAAAATCTTTAGCAGGAGTGATCATACCATGCCCCCATACCCAAAAATCGATAGTCTCAATGGCTTCGGTAATTCCCGGATGTATCACTTCCAGTTCTGGAATAACGATATCAAGCCACTGTTCGTAATTTCTGGAATATGCGGCTAAACGGGCAATTGCAGGTTCAAAATCGCAGAGTGGGAGATAATAGGTAATTACCTTTTTATCTTCTGAAAGATTTAAATGTTGTTGCGCAGCATTTACGTAGCCAACAGATGGGGTATTGTAGGCCACATTATCCCAGCAAAGGCTTACTCCTTTCGATTCCGGTAATTCATTGATAGTAATATTTGCAATGAGCCATGGAGAATAATTAAAAGCTTTGTAATCAATATTGCGGTTAAAATTTTCCAGCAAGCGGTTGTTTACAAACTGCGGAGCACATAAAATAATTTTTTCAACCTCAATATTTTCGGTAAGCTGTGTTTTCGTATTCCATACGGTTACTAAAGTATTGCCATTGCTTATCGGTTTTAATTCGTAACACAGGTTTGAGGTTTTTATATGCGCTTTGAGCTGTTCAGCAAGCTTTTTCATGATCCAGCCATTGCCTTCTGGCCATGTTAAAATCGCATTTTGCGCTGCATTTGCTGCCATGCCTCTGCGTGATGCAAAATAATGTAGGCCGGCCCAAGCCGATACATAACTGATTTTTTGACCATAATCATCTTTACAGGCATAATTTAAATACCACAGCAGATATTTGGAACGGTACCCCTTTTCTTTCAGATAGGCCTCAAAAGTTATTTTATCCAGTTTTCTGTAGTTTTCATCAGTAGAAGAAGAATTTAAAGGTATATTGAATAGAAATTTACCATCGTTACCCCTGGTGTTTTTTAGCTGATCTACTTCTGCTAAAAAACGCCTGATTTCCTTTTTATCGGCAACGGGTACACCAAAATCCGGAATTAAACCTTCCTGCCATGCGCCGTTTATTAATAACCTTTCTTCAGGATCAAAAGTTATATAGTAATCGTTGTAGTAGGGTAACTGCCCCTCAAAATGCGTAATCACATCAATTTCCTTTAAAAAATCAATCAACAAAGCATCGTCGTTATTGGCTATGGTGATATAATGTGCACCTAAGGGATATGAAGCTATTTTGTTGCTTCCGAAATAGGAGTTGCCGCCGATGTGTTTTTCAAGCTCCAGAATTTCGAAATTAGTTTCGCCATTCTTTTTTAGCCATCTTCCAGCCGATAGTCCTGAAATACCGCTGCCAACAATCAGCGTTTTTACTTTTCTTGTATTCTTTGCAACAGGTAGTTTAAGCTTATCACGTAACAGATGGCCTGCGTTGGCGTCAGGGCCCTGCAAAGCACCCTGGATATTATATTTAGCCGACCTGATTTTTTTGTAGCAGCTATTTAGAAAAATGCCGCCCGTAATTAATCCGATCCTCAATAAAAAAGAGCGACGCTTCAGATAGGCCGAGAACTCATCCTTATAAAACATTTGCCCACTCATCTTCAAAATACTTAACCAGAATCTGGTTATTAAGCTTATTTACTTCAGTTTCTACCTTGCCCATATCTTTCGGAAAATAGAGCATTAAATCTAAGCTTTCTTTGGAAATAAATCTTAGGTCTGGCAAGTATTGTAGCGGCTTTTTATATAAATTATCGGGCTCTGTAGCCATAATATAGCCCCATTCGCCAAATGAAGGCACATAATTATGATAAGGGATGGTTTTCAAACCCACACTTTCCAAAGTTTTGTTTACCGTCCAAAAAGACTTTGGCGCAACGAAGGGCGAGGTAGACTGGACTACGATTAAGCCTTTTGGAGCAAGGATGCCTTTAACCAGTTTATAAAATGCATTGGTGTAGAGTTTCCCAACAGCATAATTAGATGGGTCGGGAAAATCAATCACGATAAAATCAAACTTCTTGCGTTGCGCTTTCACCCAACTAAATGCATCAGCATTAATCACTTTAACCTTTGGCGATAGAAGTGCATTTTTATTGAGTCCCAGCAAAATTTTGTTCGACTGAAAGAGGCGTGTCATTCCCTTATCCAAATCAACAAGGGTTACAGAATCCACATTTGGATATCTTAAAATCTCTCTAACGGCCAGTCCATCCCCACCTCCCATTACCAAAACTTGTTTTGCAAAAGGTAATGCCTGTAATCCGGGATGTACCAAAGCTTCATGATAGCGGTATTCATCGTCAGAGCTAAACTGAAGGTTTCCGTTTAGGAAAAGCCTAATAACCTTATTTTTTTTGGTCAGGATAATGCGTTGGTAAGGTGTACTTTTCGAATAAATAATGGTATCGCTATAGGTTTGACTTTCTGAGAAACTCGTTATTTTGTCGGCATAGATAAAACCTGCAAGTAAAGCGATCATACTGATAAAAGAACCGCCTTGCAGGTATTTTGCAGCCTTAATCTCTCTTTTAAAGCTCAGGCAAACAATCAATGCTACAGCAACATTGAGCATTCCAAACAAATAGGCAGTTTTTACTAAGCCCAGATGTGGAATGAGCAGCAATGGGAAAATTAAAGAAGCCAGTAATGCACCAATATAATCAAAAGTAAAAACTTTAGAGACCAGGTCTTTAAATTCATACCGATCTTTGAGGATGCGCATCAGTAAAGGGATTTCTAAACCTACAAGAATACCGGTTAAGCTTACAAAGCCATATAGCACAATCCTGAAGGAGGCAATGCTCTCGAAAACCAGGAATAAAACAGTTGAACTAAAACCGCCGACCAATCCAACCAGAATTTCAATCTGTATAAACCAGGAAAGAATATTTTTGTTAAAATATTTAGAAACCCAGGAACCTATACCCATCGAAAATAGGTAAACTCCAATTATGGTAGAAAACTGTGTTACCGAATCTCCAAGCAGGTAGCTGGCCAGTGTGCCTGCTATTAACTCGTAAATTAAGCCACAAGTTGCTACAACAAAAACTGAAATCAATAAAAGTGCTGGTAACTTTTTGTTCATGCTAGCTGTGAATGGCTGAACTTATAATAATCGCGATAGCAATAATAAAGGCTGCAAAAACAATGGCTAAGGCTAAATTTTGTTTTTCCAGAATTTCTTTCCACAGGTTTTCGGGCGTAATTTTCTCGATAACCCAAAAGGCGATAAAAAGAACAACAATACCCAATATAGAGTAAACCAAAGATGCAATAATGTACTTGATGTTGATTAATTCGTTTAAGCTCATAATTTTTTATTTATGGTAAAATCTGTTTACATGGCCGCCATGGCCTTGGTTTCCATTGAACTCGGTGTTTTTTTCTACTTTGTCTTGGTAATAGGCATGCCCGTGGAGGCCACTATAGCCATAAAAACCCAAAATAATGAGTAGCAGAATGAGGTAATATTTAATTGGTTTTAAATCCATTTAATCTGCTTTTACAAAAGGTGAAAAATCACTGTTATCCCATCTTCTTTTTTCATAATTCCGCATCAGATACCAGCAAATTGCCGGGAATAGGCAAAGTATCATTATTGTAATCAATGTATTGCGCAGCATGCTTACGTTTGCGGTTGCCCTGATAAACAAGTTATTTCGGTATGTATCCCCGGATGACGGATATACATTTAAGTGGTACTTGCCTTTGGGTATATCGGATAGAAGAATCGATTCTTCGGTTGAGCCTTCCTGCCAGCTTTCGCCATCTTCTATGCCATGGTAATATTCTATTCCCTTGCTTACTTCCCAGGTTTGGTTATTAGCCTCATTGACCAATACAATGGTCGTTTCCAGCCAGTTGTTGTCAACACCAGAAGCAATGTCAAATTCAATATTTGATGATTCATCTTCCATAACAAATGAAGGTGTGATGAAGGGTTTGAAAGCATCGGCACCCGCCTTGGCATCGTATGTAATTAAAAAATTATCATTTATTAATTCCTTTTCTGGTTTTACTACACCAAAGAGCACATGCAAAAGTAAGACTACAATTGTGGCAATACAAGTTGCTTTTAAAGAGGATATCCATCGGTCATAAGCTTGAGATGGCTGGTTGGCGCCTATACCAATCTGTTCCGGAAGACTACTTTTATTAAGATTGAATGCGGTAGCAATTTCATCGCTGCTAAGGTATTCGCCAATGTAGTAATCAGTATGGTATTTAGGTTTATTCATCACCTCCTTTACAATCATAAATGGTGGCGCAACATATTCGGTAGCTTTGACCCGCTCATTAACAACATCCCAATCCACTTCGCCAAGCATAGCTGTTACTATGGGGCTGTATTTGTTAAAAAGTTCGTATTCAATATCTTTATAATTGACATTTTGACCGCAGTTGGTAGGCTGTTTGTAATCAGTCAGAAACTCCTTACCTGCAATAAAATTCCAATGGCCGTTAAATTCGGATAAAGTAACGTAGCCCTTTTCAAGGCTGTTTAAAATATACTCCCTCCAGGCATAAATCGTATTCGATTCCTTTTTTTCTAAATAGGCGATAACCTGAAAGTCAGTACCATGTATGTTTGCCGTTGAACCCAGTTTCAATACAACAACCTTTTCTGGCTGATTTAATTTTTTATTTAACCTGCATTCTACCCGGTTAACAATATGTAAATAGGAATAACATGAAGGACAAGCTATGTACTCACTCTTAGCTGAATCGTAAAGAACAATATTTTGTTTGCATACTGAGCAGGGAATTGTTTCTGATAATTTGAAAAATGATTGAGCCGGTTTTTTCATTAACGTACAATTTCAGTCTTCTGTATCTCTTCGCCTTCAAAAAAGTGAAGTACGGCTTCATAGATCTCTCTAACTTTTTGGGTATTGTCTTTCTTGTAATTAGATAAAAAAATGTCGAAAGTAGCCAGTTTAAATTCTGGCCAGGTATGGATGGATAAATGAGATTCTGTTAGGCAGATAATGGCTGTAAAACCCCCATTGGGAAAGTTATGGTAAACTTCGCCAACTTTTTTTAGGTTTTTTTGGTTAATTAGCTGGTTAAAAACAGCTTTACAAGACTGATAAGAACAAAGTTGTTCAGCTTTTTTAGAAGAAAATTCAGCTAAAATGTGTAATCCAGGGGTATAGGTCATTGAGCGTTTGGTATCTTTCAAAATTAAAAAAGTATTTTCAAAGTACGTATTAGAAATCAAATTTAAATACTAGTAGTCAGCTATAAAATAATCCTCAACACTATCTTCCAGCGGAATATAAATTCTTTCCCATTCATCGCCATCCACAACTTCCCAGGTATGCCCTTCTCCGGCGGTATCATTGGCAATGAGTATAATTCCCGGCTCAATGATAAAGGTTTCGCCATTGCTCACGGTGAAACGGAGTTTCCCTTTTAAAGTAATTACATATTGACGGCGCGGGGCAGGATGGGGGATTCGCTCTAAACTAGATACATCTGTTTGGGCGAAAAAGTAATTGGCATTGATGTGCTGGCGGATAGGGACTTTGCCAATTTCGAAAGCACATTTGTCGCCTTCGATATTAATTAAACGGATCGCTTTAAGGTAATTTTTTGGTGTCACGGCTTGATCTCTATTCATCTTCAAAAATATGGATTAAAATTTTAATTCAGTCTGTCCTCTTTTGGCAATTTCGCGTTCGTGCTGCAGTAACCATTGTTTACGCCATAAACCGCCGGCATAACCCACCAGCTTGCCATTACTGCCAATAACCCTATGGCAAGGCACTATAATGGCGATATTGTTTTTTCCGTTTGCGGCAGCAATAGTCCGTATCGCTAATGGATGGTGGGCAGAAAATTTAGCATACGAAATGGTTTCGCCAAAAGGTATGGTTAATAAATTCCGCCAAACCTCCTGCTGAAATTCGGTGCCATTTTGTTTAATTGGAAAATTGAATTGCCGTAACCTGCCATCAAAATAATCACCTAATTGTTGAGCAACTATTAGTGTGAGCGGATTTTCAGTAAGTCCTGTAATATCTGTTTCAGCAAAAGTGATGGCGTGTACAAACTCATCATCGGCAAGAATGGTAATCTGGCCAATAGGTGATGCAATAACGGATGCGTTTTTCATGTCTTAGCTTTCTTTCACAGGTTGTACCGCTTAATATATATCATAAATAAGTTTTTTCAAAATTATCTGCCTTTTTGGTTATTTTATGGCTTTGTTAGTCATAAATGACATGGCGCGTTTTTAATGGTTATCAACTTAACATTTAACTGTTCCTTTACTTTTCATGAAATAAAATATTGTTGCTCGGTCAGCGCTGTTTTATGACGATTGACGGTTGAAAAAGCATTTTTGTGCTCAATGTTTACATTTTAAGCTAAAAATAGGTTATTGGTGAGCAAAATTTCCTGAAGTATGGAGGTGATCTGATGCTGATTTCGAACCGGCATTTTCGATGAAATCTTTGATTTCCCTGATGGTTTTGTCGGGCGCACTGATGTGTGGGAAATGCCCGGTAGCTTTCATTACAACCAGGAAATTGTCAGGCGTATTTTTGTGAATGTATTCTCCAACTGATATTGGGGTTATTTCATCATCTGTACATTGCAGCGTTAGGCTTGGTACTTCGAGTTTTTTCAATTGGTCTCTGTAATCGGCTTTAAAGGTCGCCATTGCAAAGGCAAGGGCCACACTTGGCTCAGTGGCTTCAAAACATTCCTGTAAAAAATCACATAGTTCAGGTTTACAAAGGCTGCCCATCACTCGTGGCGCCAATTGTTTACTCCAGGTTACATAATCCTGGGCAATGTGGGTAAAAATGGTTTCTATATCTCCGGTGTTAAATCCGCCGATATAATCACCATCGTTTAAATATCTTGGTGATGGTCCGATAAAAACCAGTTTTTTAAATACATCCGGAAGCTGCAGGGCGGCAATCATGCCAATCATGCTGCTAACTGAATGTCCAATAAATATGATATTCTTGAGGTCAAGTGCCTGTATGATATCAATTATATCACAGGCATATCCTTCTAATGTAGCATATTTTTTTTGGTTGTATTGGCTAAGGTCCGAATCACCAGAGCCTACGTAATCAAATAAGATCACTTTGTAATTTTCCAGGAAAGCATCTGTAATATATTTCCAGGAATTTTGCGCACAGCCGAAGCCATGAGCAAACAGAAGTACCTGGCTGCCTTCGCCAAGTATTTTTACATTATTTCTGATGAGTATTGGATGCAAAGTGTTTGATTTTAAAATTCCTTATTAAGTTATGGAATGTAACGGTTTTTTTATTGAAAAAATAAAAAATGAACAAAATGCACTGGGGTAATCTGTTGGAAGGCATTCAAACGTTTTTTTTAATGTTTCTGAAATTGATAAAAAATCCACTGGCGCTAAATGATTTGTTTCAATCATGACCTGATTGGCAATTCTTTTTTATATCTTCGCTTTATAAATGTCTTTAGGACGTTTATTTTAACCAAATTTATAAATGCTGCTTTTAGACGGTATAATCCACTAGCCAATGGTTTACTAAAACTTTAATTTTATGAGCATTGAAATTATACCAGGCCGTTTTTTATCCTGGGTTTAATCATCAATAGAAGGCACGTAAAACACATTATTTATTGCCAAAGGTTATTAACGGTCTACCTGAATTTACTAACTATGATCAATCATCTTTGTTATGAAGAAGTTTTTAAAAATGAAAAAAATAATTACCGCCGTTTTGTTATCCGCTTTATGCGGAACTGTTTTGGGGCAAACTGTCTTGCAGCCATTTAGTTTAATGGAAGTCCGCCTGCTTGATGGGCCTTTTAAACAGGCACAGGAAACTGATAAAAAGTATATACTATCGCTGGATGCAGATCGGCTTCTGGCACCCTATTTAAGAGAAGCAGGGTTGAAACCTAAAGCTGAATCCTATGGTAATTGGGAAAACACAGGTTTAGACGGGCATATCGGCGGACATTAC
This sequence comes from Pedobacter sp. BG31, assembly GCF_042464845.1. Lineage (NCBI taxonomy): Bacteria > Pseudomonadati > Bacteroidota > Sphingobacteriia > Sphingobacteriales > Sphingobacteriaceae > Pedobacter > Pedobacter sp. BG31. The sequence continues at coordinate 196,909 of NZ_JBHNZK010000008.1, read as the reverse complement.
CTATCGGCCCTTTCGTTAATGTATGCTGCTACCGGCGATGCAAAGGTGAAGGACCGGATAGATTATATGATTGCCGAGTTGGACAAATGCCAGCGTCAAAATGGTGATGGTTATCTTGCCGGAATCCCCGGAGGTAAAGAAATCTGGAAAGAGATTAAAGCCGGTAACATCAAATCATCCAGTTTTTCGCTCAATGGAAAATGGGTACCCTTGTACAATATTCATAAAATTTATGCAGGCCTGTACGATGCCTATGCAGTTGCCGGCAATGCAAAATCGAAGCAAATGCTGATCAAATTAACAGATTGGTGCGTAGATCTGGTTTCCAATTTGTCCGATCAACAGGTACAGGAATTATTAAAGAGCGAACATGGTGGATTAAATGAAGCTTTTGCCCATGTTTATGCAATCACAGGCGATAAAAGGTATCTTCAATTGGCCAAACGGTTTTCAGATCAATCTCTTCTCAATCCACTATTAAAAAATACCGATGCCTTAAATGGCTTACATGCCAATACACAGATCCCGAAAGTGATTGGTTTTGAGCAGATTGCGCTGTTGGATAAAAATCCGGCCTGGGCTGATGCCGCTGCTTTCTTTTGGAAAACAGTAGTCGATCACAGAACAGTAGCTATCGGAGGAAATAGCGTTAGAGAGCATTTTCATCCCGCAAATGACTTTTCTTCGATGACAGAATCGCGGGAGGGACCTGAAACCTGCAATTCTTACAACATGTTGAAGTTGACCAAGCAACTGTTTCTTGCAGATCCATCAAACACCTATCTCGATTATTATGAACGTACACTGTATAATCATATCCTTTCATCGCAAAGGCCGGAAGGTGGTTTTGTATATTTTACGCCGATGCGTCCGGGGCATTACCGTACCTATTCGAATCCGCAGGAAAGTTTCTGGTGCTGTGTAGGTTCGGGATTGGAAAACCATGGCAAATATGGGGAACTGATTTATGCACACCGTGCGAATGACGTATTTGTGAATCTTTTTATCCCCTCAACCCTAAACTGGAAAGAAAAAGGTATTCAGCTTACACAGCAAACGCGTTTTCCAGATGCAGAAAAAACAACGGTCAAACTTCAGCTAAAGCAAAAACAACGTTTTGCCTTACATTTCCGTCAGCCTTCCTGGGTAGGACAAGGGAAATTGGTTGTAATGGTAAACGGAAAAAAGGTAATGGCTAAAAGTGAAGCAAATGGTTATGCCAGTATTGATCGCACCTGGAGTACGGGCGATGTAGTTGATATAGCCTTGCCGATGCATACCTCAACAGAATTTATGCCTGATGGTTCTGATTGGGTTGCCTTTCTGCGTGGACCAATTGTACTTGCTGCAGAGATGGATACTTTGAATCAACCTAATTTAACCGCTGATGGTAGCCGGATGGGACATATCGCCTCTGGTGCTTTATTGCCGATTAGTGATGCGCCCCTGGTTACCGGGCCGAAAAATACGCTTGCCGATGAAATTACACTGACCGATAAAAAAACTTTAACCTTTAGTGCCCGTAATGCGGTCTATCAGCCCAGATACAAATCCTTAAAATTGGTTCCTTTTTACACCCTTGCCGAAAAGCGTTATGTAGTTTACTTTCCTTACAGCAGTGAACAGGCTTTGCCGGAACGTGCAAAGGCGATTAAACTGGCTGAAGAAGAAAAGATGAAGATTGAACAGCAAACAGTTGATCTGGTTAATCCTGGTGAACAACAACCAGAATCTGATCATAATTTTAAAGGTGAACAAACGGATAACGGAACCTACCAGGAAAGGCATTTTAGAAATGGGAAAGCATGGTTTAGTTACATGCTTAAAAACAAAGATTTATCTGGAAATAAGCTGAGTTTAACCTATTTTGGAAAAGAAAAGGATAAAAGCTTCGCTATTCTGATCAATGGAGTTAAAATTGAAAATGTGAAGTTAGATGGAAGCAAGGGAACTGTTTTTTACACCCAGCAATATCAGATTCCAAAAGCACTATTGAAAGCAGACTTAGAAGTGAAATTTGTTGCCGATCAGGGATCAGCGATTGCCAATATTTATGAAGTCAGGTTGGTGAAGTAAATTTTCACTCCCGTGGTCTGTGTCCTCACAGACCACGGATTAAATCTAATTCTTATAGTCTGATCCAAAGATCTCTCCACTTCGCATTGCTCCGGTCGGACGACATTCTTGTTCCATGTTCTGTATTCTCACAGACCACTGGCATTTTCAAATGCGATTGTTCATCCTGAGTACTAATTTGTTATATAAAATAAATATGAGTGACAGGATTTAAAGGAATAAATTACCTCCAATAATCGTTATTGCAGTAATGGCTTTTCTTTAACTTGTTCCATGGTCTGTGTCCTCACAGACCACGGATCAGATCTAAAGATCTCTCCTCTTCGCATTGCTCCGGTCGGACGATATTCTTGTTCATGTTTTGTGTCCTCACAGACCACTGGCATTTTCAAATGCGATTGTTCATCCTGAGCACTAATTTTTTATATAAAATAAATATGAGTGACAGGATTTAAAGGAATAAATTACCTCCAATAATCGTTATTGCAATGATGGCTTTTCTTTAACTTTTTTAGGATCTATGAGGAAGGTTTTTGGAGCGAATTGCACCAACGATACAGATCCCCTGCTGTAGCGAATCAGAAAGCTGCACCGTAAAGCAAGTTCAGCATGGTACGTGGTGGAGATTTATCATAATGGTCTGTGAGACACAGACAAAGGAATGTTGATTTAATGGAATGTACTATTCCGTGGTTTGTGTCCTCACAGACCACTAGCGCTATTTAAATTCAATCGTCCTCCTGAACATGGTTCAGGATCTTGTTGGAGAAATTTTATACTGCTTTAGCCTTATTTTATTGCCTTAATAAGACTTTCAGTTCTTTTTCTTTAATGGTTAATATGGTGCCATGCCTTAAGCCTTTTGGCAGGGAGATTTGGTCTGAAACATCAGTCCAGTTTTTTAAATCTGCAGATTCTATCGCCCCATATTTATGGTCGACGTACTTATCGAAATACACCAACCACTTATTGCCGATTTTTAAGGTGGTTGGGCCTTCAGCCCAGTAATTTCCGGTAATTGGATTTCCTGCTTGGCTATACGGACCGGTCAACTGATCGGCATACGCTATTTTAATGTTTTTTTGAGCTGGTTGGCGGGTTTCGTCTTTTAAAAACATGATAAACCTTTTACCATCTTTTACAATAGTGGCATCAATTACGTTAAATCCCGGATCGTAAAGCAACCTGGTTTCCGAATAAGTTTTGAAATCTTTTGTCGTAACGTAATAAATTCTGTGGTTATATCCGTTTTCCTCCGTAGAGGCCGTTTCATTAAACTTATTTTTAATGGTTGTAGCCCAATAAATCATATAGGTTTTGGTAGCGCTATCGTAGGTGATTTCAGGAGCCCAGGTATTGCTGGCACCATCTTCTTTACGCATTACAGGTAAAAACTGTTGTGCGCTCCAGCTAATGAGGTCTTTCGAACTGGCATAACCAATGCCTTTGTCGTTCCAGCTCACCGTCCACACCATATGAAATAGGCCATCGGTGCCTCGTATAATACAAGGATCTCTCATCAGCTTATCTTGGCTTACTGTTGGAGTTAAGAATGATTGATCATTCTTCAGTGCCTTCCATTTGTAGGCATCATTACTATAGGCAAGGTGCAAGCCATCCTGGCCATTATCTTTAAAATAAGCAAAAAGGTATGGCCCTTTTGCAGATTGCGCTTCAGCATTTAAACATGCTGATAACAACCATACAAAAAGGCATCCTATTTTTTTCATAATTTTAATTTATTTAACAACGATCACAAGCCGTTCAAAAACTTCACTTCAGTCAGAAAATTTTATCTTTCCTATAAAATTATTTCAATTCCAGAACCACAACAGATTGTGCCGGTAACTCTACTTTTAATGAATTACCCGATTTTTTGGCGCCTGTAAATTTAGCGTTGTGTACTTTGTTCAAATCGTTAAAAGTGTTTACGTCAGTAAGTTTAGCAGAGGTTAAAATCTGCCCGGTAACCGAGTTCCATTTCAAACCATCTAAAACCGTACTGATTGCAATTTTTTTATTTGGATCTAAATTAACCAATGAAATATGGATCGCACCGCTGGCATCCTGCGAAGCAGAAACATTCAGCGCTGGTATTTTTTGGTCTCCTAATACATAATCGGGGCTGGTAAAAGCAATTGGTAAATATTTGGCATCCTGGTGTACCTTGTAAAGATCAAAAACATGATAAGTAGGGGTGAGGATCATTTTATCTTTCTCGGTTAAGATTAAAGCCTGTAGTACATTCACAGTTTGGGCCAGATTAGCCATTTTAACACGATCAGAATGGTTGTTGAAGATATTTAAGGTTGTGCCTGCAATTAAAGCATCGCGTAAACTATTTTGTTGATACAGGAAACCAGGATTGGTTCCAGGCTCCACATCAGTCCAGATTCCCCATTCATCAACCACCAGGGCAACTTTCTTTTTAGGATCGTATTTATCCATTATTGCAGCGTGTTTGCTTACCAGTTCTTCCATGTGCAGGCAATTTTTCATGGTCGAAAAGTATTGAGCTTCATCAAACTTAGTGGCAGACCCTTTTGCGTTCCAATTTCCGGTTGGAAGCGTATAATAATGCAAGGTTAATCCCCACATTTGGTCGCCAATATTTTTCATACAGGTTTCAGTCCAGTTATAATCTCCCGCATTAGCGCCACTGGCAATTCTTTTTAACGGAGCGCCCGGATAATTACGTGCATAGGTGGCATATCTACGGTACAAATCAGAATAATAGGCCGGTGTCATGTTGCCACCACATCCCCAGCTTTCGTTACCAACCCCCCAAAACGAAACTTTCCATGGTTTTTCTCTTCCATTTTGGCTGCGGATGGCGGTCATCGGGCTTACGCCGTCAAAATTTAGGTATTCAACCCATTTAGCCATTTCTTCAACGGTTCCGCTGCCTACATTCCCGGCAATATATGGTTCACAATCAAGCATCTGGCAAAGGTCTAAAAACTCGTGTGTGCCAAAGCTATTGTCTTCAGTTACACCGCCCCAGTTGGTGTTGACCATTTTTGGGCGCTGGTTTCTGGGGCCAATGCCATCTCTCCAGTGGTATTCATCAGCAAAACAACCACCGGGCCAGCGCAGGTTCGGAACTTTTATTTTTTTTAATGCCTCTACAATGTCTAATCTTATTCTACCTTTATTTGGAATGGTCGAATTTTCATCTACCCAAAACCCATCGTAAATACAACGGCCCAGATGTTCTGAAAAATGGCCATAAATGTGTTTGCTCACCACTTGGTCGCCTGCAGGTTTAATGGTGAGCTGGGTTTCGTTTTGGGCTTGTGCTAAAATAGAACTACAGAATAAAGCCGCAGATAATACAAATTTTTTCATGTTGATCTCGTTAAATCTATGTGGTAAATGGAATTTTGATGACGTTAAAAGAATAAGGTTTTAACGAAATATTTAATTTCTTGCCTTTTAGGTTAATCGTGCTTTTCTTCGGACTTACCGCTTCAGGATTTTCGAATGAGTTAACCTGTTTAAGGTTGCTGTTTGCTATTTCCTCATTGGTACCCTTGCTTTTTAATTTCAATTTTCCTTCAAGGTCGAAATCGATCTGCTGGGGTTGATTAGCGTTGTTGGCAATTTTAATGATGAGTTCTTTTTTTACCTGATCGGTTACGGCAGAAGCGTAAAGTCCATCCTGTCCAATAATGTTTTTATTATCAAGTGTAATCGAAACCACATCCGTTCCCTTGTTGGTAGAAAACTGTTTCTGAACATAATAATCTGGTGTGCCATACGATTTTAAATTATCTACCCAGATCATATCCGGCGCCCATTGCCAGGCGTCGACATTTGCAAAAAGTGGTGCGTATGAAGCCATCTGAACCACATCGGCATTACGTTCCAGGCCGGTCATTAACGAAGCCGAAGCCAATGCACTTTCCCAATTATTTCTATTGCTGCCTTCAATTTTACTATCGGCGTGCACCGCATATTCACCCACAAAAACTTTCGAGCCGTTGCGCGGGTAATTGTCATACCGGCCTGCATTTTTTAAGAACCAATCAGCCGGACGGTAATAATGTTCATCTATAAAATCAGCATGATTATTTCTCAATGTGGTATTAAGCAGGTTAAAACGGTCGCCTTCCGGATCCGTTCCGGAACTGTTAATGATTTTAAAATCAGGGTATTTTGCTTTGATGGCTTTGGTGAAAATGGCAAGTCTTTCTAAATACTGCGGACCCCAGTTTTCATTTCCTACACCCATCATTTTTAGGTTAAACGGTTTTGGATGACCTAAATCAGCACGCATTTTGCCCCATTTGGTTGTTACATCGCCATTGGCAAATTCAATCAGGTCTAAAGCATCCTGTACATAAGGATCCAGTTCATCAAGCGAAGCAACTTCAGCTGAGTTGAACTGGCAGGCCATACCGCAATTTAATATCGGCAGGGCGTCTGAGCCGATATCTTCAGCCAGTTGGAAATACTCAAAAAAGCCTAAGCCAAAACTTTGAAAATAATCTGGTGCGGCACGGTAAGGAAACTCAGTATTCCAGCGGTTGATAATCAGCTGTCTGTTTTCAATCGGGCCAATGGTTTTTTTCCACTGGTAACGGTTTGCCAGGTCGGTGCCTTCTACAATACAGCCGCCCGGAAAACGGATAAAACCAGGTTTCATATCGGCCAATAACTGCACCATATCTGCTCTTAATCCCTGCGGACGGTTTTTCCAGGTATCGCCTGGGAAAAGACTGATCATATCCACGTCAATATTTCCATTTCCCTGAAACAGAATGGAAAATTTAGCTTTAGGATCTGTTTCAGTAGCGATAAAACTTGCTGATTGTTTTTTCCAGTCGTTTCCTGTTTGATCAGGAGTCAAAGTGCCTTGCCCGATGATTTTATTGTTCGCATCTTTTAACATCAATACCAGTTTAACCCCCGGAGTTAACTGGCGGTACATCAATGAAAAATCATAGCGCAATCCTTTTTTAACGCCGATACCTTTAAATCCCTCGTTTATAAGTTCAAAATCGTCAGTTTGTTTTTTTACCTGTAAATATCTGGGGTTGGCTGTATTTACCTCTTTGCGGTTTACCACCAATATTTCTCCTTCCTTTGGATTTTTACGCTGGATGCTCCAGCCCATCAGCGGTTTTGTAAACTCGAAAGAGCGGTTTTTAATCAGTTCGGCATAAATACCACCGTCGGCACCAAAGTTAATATCCTCAAAAAACACACCCCACATATTAGGTTGCACTTTAGCAATAGGCTGGTCTGTTTTAACTTTAATTACTTTTGCAGTTTGTGCCTGCGCTGTTGTAGTGTATCCAGCTCCGATGGCAGCGTAAGCTATACATGCAGAGAAGATACTTTTTATTGGGTAATTTAATTTCATACGGTTTTATATCTGGAAGATTCTAAAAGTAAAAGTAAAATATTTAACATAATAAACGTTATATGTACATTTATTTTTTTCTCCTGTTGGTGTTTTATTTATTAATTCAACAATCGGCGCATTGAAGAATATAATTTAAACAGCAAAAAGTGATGTGGTAAAAGCGTTTAATTTTTTTATCAGGTATGGGAACACAAAAAGTTAAATTCTGCCAATCAGGTGAGCGCATCGTGTGGAGTATTCCTGGTTTGTTTCTTGTTTGGTATTTGGAAATGAGCATGCAGTAGTTCTTGGCGGTCTGCAGCCCCGCTTTCCAATACAAGTCCTCGCTACGCTCCGGGCTTTCCATTGCATCCGATAGCCATCGGATCGGGTTTAGGAACAAAGGTTTTTTGCATACTCCAGCTTAAAAAATGAATACTATTTTTGCCATATAGCCCCGGTTGCAGCAATACCCTGCAGCAACGAGGTACGAGGCGGCGAAGCGTATAGCGGAAAACGGGAAGAAATTTAGTGTTTTGCATTAACCCTGCGCTCCCTATAATAAAAATACTTTTACCATAATCAATTGTATTCGCGAAGCACGAAAAGGAATGTTTAAAGTGATCTGTGAAAAAATAGAGCACGTGATTAGGAAGAATCTTATTTACAGATTTAGCTACAGCATTACGATTCCCGGTCAGCTGGGAATGACGGATTTTCTTTAGGTAGAATCGTCATTCCCTTGAAAAAGGGAATCTTAAAGCAAGATAAGTTATAATGTCGTAAATCCAACCATTGGAACCCAACCAGGCATTACGATTCCCAGACAGGCTGAGAATGACGGATTTTCTTTAGGTAGAATCGTCATTCCCTTGAAAAAGGGAATCTTAATGCGAAATAAAGTTATAGTGTCATAGATCCAACCATTTGAACCCAGCCAGGGCATTACGATTCCCAGTCAGGCTGGGAATGACGGATTTTTTTAGGTAGAATCGTCATTCTCTTGAAAAAGTGAATCTTAAAGCAAGATAAAGTTATAATGTCGCAAATCCAACCATTGAACCCAGCGAGGGCATTACGATTCCCAGACAGGCTGGGAATGACGGATTTTATTCTCCAGTTTTTAACAATTTGAACTACAACTTCAAATAATCCGGCATTTCTTCTACAAAGTTAAAGCTGCCTTTCTCCAGATCCATTTTGGCGTAAACATGCTGCAGACCATTGGTTAACACAATCCATTTGGCCTGGTGAATCGAATTGTATCGTGAAGCCTGATCAAAAACCGATGGTGTAATTTTTACTTTTGGTGCCTTACATTCAATCAGCATCAGTTTTTCGCCGGCAGTATTGTAGACTAAAATATCACTTCGTTTTTGCAGTTGATTTAGTACCAAACCACCTTCAATCTGGATCAAAGTACGTGGGAATTTCTTTTCCAGGATCAAACTTTGAATAAAATGCTGACGCACCCATTCCTCGGGTGTAAGCACCAGGTGTTTCTTCCTCAACTCATCGAAAATAAATACCACACCATCTTTTTTGGTGATTTTAAATGGGTATGGCGGCAGGTTAAGCGGAGTAGGAGTGAACATTTCAGTTGGCAGTTTTCAGTTTTCAGTGGGCAGTTTTCAGTTGGCAGTTTTCAGGTAATAAAAGAACAATTTTTGGGCTATTTTAGTGCGTATATTTCATTATTAATCTATTAGCACTTTTTGATGTTTAATGCCAGTTATGTGAACAAAATCTACATTGTTTAGCTAATGGTGTCCTTGCAAGTTTACCGCAATTGGGACATTTATTTAAGGATACTACCTCTGGATGTTGTAGTAAAATTCTTTTCGCAACAGTGAGTTCGAATGAATCGTATCCATCTTGCAACAACACTAAGATATTCTCATCTTCGCTTAGCCAGCCAGCTTTTTTATATACATTAATGACCTTCCGGTTATTTACTTGGCCCGAATCTAATCCCAGCTTAATTACAGAATGGGTATGCCGAATTGCTAACCTCTCTTCTTTAGAGAGAAGATTAGAAAAATAATTCACAATATATTTTGCAGTATCCTGATCCATTATAACTCAGTGACCCCAAAGTTAATTAATTTTGTGCTATGCAATGAAGTCTCAAATCTCGTGTCTCAAATCTCACATCTATCCTCTCACATCTCTTAATTTATAAACATTTACCAAATCCTTAAACCTAAATTGTAATTTTACAGGCCATGACTGCTGCCGAAATTATTAAAGATATCAAAGCCCGAAAGTTCAAACCTGTGTATTTGTTGCATGGTGAAGAATCTTACTATATCGATCAAATAACGGATTATATTGAGGATAAGCTGCTGAACGATGCCGAAAAAGGCTTCAACCAAACGGTTTTGTATGGTAAAGATACCGATATGGCAACGGTTTTGGGGGCTGCCAAGCGTTATCCCATGATGTCTGATTACCAGGTGGTGATTGTTAAAGAAGCGCAGGATTTAAAGTGGGGTAAGGAAGACAGTTCAAAAGAGGGTGAATTTGTACTCAACTACTTCGAAAAACCGCTACCGAGTACCATTCTGGTACTGGCCTATAAATATGCCAATTTCGATAAGCGTAAAAAAATCTACAAAGCCATCAATAAAAGCGGACTGATTTTTCAGTCTGATCCGGTTCGCGATTATAAGCTGGTGCCCTGGATCGAAGAATTTGTTAAAGAGAAGGGGTATAAGATCGATCAGCAGGCCTCGGCGCTAATGGCTGAGTATTTAGGTACAGATCTTTCCAAAATTGCCAACGAGATCGAAAAGCTGATGCTCAATGTTTCGAAGGAAGTAACTATCAATACTGATCTGGTTCAGAAAAACATCGGCATTAGTAAAGAATATAACGTTTTCGAATTACAGAAAGCCCTGGCCATCCGCGATGTGTTAAAATGTAATAAAATTATCAATTACTTCTCCAGCAATCCTAAAGCAAACCCAACTGTAATGGTTTTGGCCAATTTAGGTGGTTATTTTACCAAGCTCCTCAAATATCATTATATCCCCAATAAAGCCGATGCTGCATCAGCTTTGGGTGTGCCTCCGTTTTTCATTAAAGATTATGAGGTAGCAGCAAGAAATTACAATACAGGGAAAGTTTTTCAGGTAATCAGCTTACTTCGCGAATACGATTTAAAAAGCAAAGGACTGGATAGCACAGGCAACGTTGATGATGGAGAACTCTTGAAAGAACTGGTGTTTAAGATTGTCCATTAAGCCTCAGGAAACATTTCTTTAATTATTATTTCAAGCGTAGTGCAGATCTATCTGTGCTAAATCTTAATAATTGATCTTGCTTTTTTTGCCAGCTGCGAAATGACGGTTTGCCCTTACCTAAAAAGTAAAACCTAATGGATGATTAAGTTAAATGTATACATTTTTAGTAAAAGGTTTTACTAATTTATGGCCTGATTATGCTATCGTTTGTCTGATTAAAATTTAACTTTATCTGGTTGTAAATTAACTTATTGTATGCTTTATGGGCGATTGTTTTTGTAAACTGATCTGCTAATGATATATTTGTTATGCAACCGATTGTTTTGTTGCGCTTTAACCAAATCAAAATTATGATCTACAAACGAATGATGTGCTGCCTGGCACTCTTGACCAGCTGCGCAGCTTATTCTATGGCACAAAATGCCAATCCTTACATCATTAATGTAACAACTAAACCTTGTTTATTACGAAGTTTCCTGATGTTTGAAGGCAAAAAACGTACCCATGTAATTTCTGTAGGTACGCCAGAAAAGGTAAACTATGCTTATGATTTAAAACAGGGTGCTTTGCTGGAAGTATGGCGTGGAGATTTTATAGATGCCAGAGAAATGTGGGAAGATAGGGGGGAGCCTCAACTTGCTAAACCTTTAGGTACGGTTTTACCACTTTCTGCAAGCCCAGCCCTTGCTTCACTGGCCGATAAGGATGCCGCATGGCCAGATTCCATTGCTTTTGACGATCTGCAAACCCAGGGCTACGTTTTAGATAAAAGCAAAATGCCTACGTTTTTATATACGGCTAACGGTGCCGATGTAAGCGATAAAATAGGCGTTTTAGATGGTGGCGCAGGACTCAGCCGTACCATTAGTATCAAAAATAGCGAGCAACCACTTTATTGTCGTATTGCAGTAGGCCCGAACATCGAGGCACATAAAAGCAATAGTTATATTGTTGGCGAAAAAGCTTATACCATAAAAGTAGCTGATGGTGCAAAAGCTTTCATCAGGAAAACCCAAAAGGGTAAAGAACTGCTGGTACAACTGGCCAATGCCACCGATTCGTTAACCTATTCCATCACCTGGTAATCAAGACATGAAAAAATCAACATACTTATTGTCTCTTTTGTTGCTGGGCACTGGTCTGGTAACGGTAAAAGCACAAACACAACCACAAACAGAAAAACAGATTTATCCCATCGTAACCGTTCCCATACCCAAAGAAATTTCACTTGAAGTGGGTGGAATGACTTTCTTACCTAACGATGAGCTGGCAGTAGCCACCCGTAAAGGTGAAGTCTGGATCATTACCAATCCGTATATGAAAGACGGCCAACAGCCCAAATACCGCTTGTTTGCACATGGCATGCACGAAATATTGGGCCTAAACTATATTAAGGGAGATATTTACCTAACCCAGCGTGCCGAGATTACACGCCTGCGCGATCTGGATGGTGATGGCGAAGCTGATGAATACCGCACGATGTATTCCTGGCCTTTATCGGGCAATTACCACGAATATGCTTATGGTCCGATGTTGGATAAAGATGGCAATATGGTGGTTACATTGAACCTGGGCTGGATCGGTTACGGTGCCAGTTTATCTAAATGGCACGGCTGGATGCTCAAATTTACGCCTGATTTCAAAATGAAGCCATTCGCAACCGGCTTCCGCTCGCCTGCAGCAATGGCGCTGAATAGCGACGGAGAGATATTTTATGCCGAAAACCAGGGCGACTGGGTAGGCTCGGGCAGCATTACCCATGTGCAGGAAGGCGATTTTGTGGGCAATCCTGCCGGCTTAATATGGTCGGATGAGCCTGGCTCACCGGTTAAACTTCACAAAAAGGATATTCCTGATACCGGAGAACCTGAATTTGAGGTGGCCAAAAGAGTGCCTGGATTAAAAACGCCTGCGGTGTGGATTCCGCATTCCATTATGGGCAACTCTACATCAGGTATTCTTAATTATACCGATAATGGCAATATGGGGCCTTTTAAAGGGCAGCTTTTTGTGGGCGATCAATCGCAGAGTAATATCAACAGGGTATCTTTAGAAAAAGTTAAAGGGGTGTATCAGGGGGTGGTATTTCCATTCCGCAGGGGATTTTCTTCGGGTATCCTCAGGATGAACTGGGGCTCAGATGGGAGCATGTTGGTGGGGATGACTTCAAGAGGATGGTCATCAACAGGCAAAGCCGAATACGGACTGCAGCGTTTAACCTGGTCGGGTATTATGCCCTTTGAGGTACAAACGGTAAAGGCCCAGCCCGACGGTTTCGAGCTGGAGTTTACCATGCCGGTTGACGAAAAAACTGCCCGCGATGCAGGCACTTATAAACTCTCTACTTTTACCTATAAATACCACCACATTTACGGCAGTCCGGTAATTAACCAATCGGCGCGCGGCATAAAAGCCATTGTGGTTTCTCCTGATCATAAAAAGGTACGTTTGGTGTTGGATAGTTTAAAAGAAGGTTATATCCACGAAATTAAAATGGAAGGATTACGAAGTGAGAATGGAAAAATCCCTTTATTGCACGATTATGGATATTATACCATGAACAAAATTCCGGATGGAGAAAAGCTGGCGCTAACTGATGAAAATAAACCTACAGGCAACGCACAGGCGGCACACCATATGGAAGGCATGGAGCATCACCAAATGGGCAATATGCCTGCAGCGGGTGGCGCAGTTAAAGGCAATACCGATGTTACCAAACATGTTACCCAGCAGCCTGAAACCTGGGCTAAAGGACCAGATAAAACGATTGTATTGGGTACCAAACCAGGTTTGAAATTTGACCTGACCAATATTACGCTAAAAGCCGGCACTAAAGTAAAACTAACCTTTAAAAATGTGGATGATATGTTGCACAATTTTGTGCTTACCATGCCGGCATCAGGTAATGCAGTAGGAGAAATGGCCTTGAAAATGGGCCTTGATGGCGAAAAGTATGATTTTGTTCCGGCAACACCGAAGGTATTGGCTTATACCTCATTGTTACAACCCGGAAAATCGGATACGATTTATTTTACTGTGCCTAACAAACCTGGTGTATATCCTTTTATTTGTACCTATCCGGGCCATTATATGGTGATGAAAGGCCAGATGAAGGTGGTTAAATAACTAAGACTTATATGTTTATTTTTAGTTGTTTAGGCTTCCCTTTTTGTCATCCTGAACGCTGTGAAGGATCTTTTCTCGGGCAGATATATAAACGACTATTATAGCGCTATTTAACAGCATGACATAATGTTCAGATAGGTTGGTTAGCCACCAACCTTGAATTTGTAGAAACGGCTTACTCATTTCTTAGGTAAGCCGTTTTTCTTTTATTGTGAATTATTGTGACGAATGTTGTTCTAAATTTATCACAATAAGATCCTGAAACAAGTTCAGTAAGACGATTCTTCAAGTGAAATTGTCTTTTCGTATTCTAGCGCAAGTCTTAGCGAACATTGCCTTGATCATTGGCCTGCGGTTCTGTCCGTGGTTTAAGTATAGCATCTCGATAGATACAAGAATAAATTGAGTTTATAAACTTAATAGAAACGAATCACAGACTCTTTTCTATTATTAATCCGTAGAACTCTTCGGAACGCTACGGACAGACACGAACAAATTGCATTTCTGCTGCCCTTACCTGCAATTACGAAGCTCTTTTTTGCCCATTTCACCATAATTTTTTATATTAGGTCAATCAAAAGCGATGATAACCCAAATCAATCCGTCTGATTGAAGCCCTCCTAAAAACATTACTTTAAGTCCACCTTTACGCCACCTTTACCCCACGTTTTAGCCACCTTCCGCCCAGGCTTGCCTTACACCTGCCTTCACACTGCTTAACCCTTGCTTTGGTTAAGTGATACAGCTGATGGAGATCAGGTAGATCAAAGATTTGACTCACCTTAGATCGGCAGGTTAATAATAGCTGAATAAAAGGTAAAGTGGAAGTTATCTTAAAGTATTGTTGATGTATAATTGTGTCGGAGCGGCTCCATTGAAGAAACAACAACGGCGGTCCGGATTTTTTTGCTCTGTCCGCAGCAGGCTACGGATAGACACGGATACACGAGAGGCGTCATTTCGACCGCAGTGGAGAAATCTTTTAACATAGTTCAAAGATCTCTCCACTGCGCGTTGCTACGGTCGAGATGACGACCATTCTATTGGAGCTTACCGATCCCTCAGAATTGTAGTCGAAGGAATCTTTAATTTTTCCTAACTTAATGATATTTAATTCCACAAGCATGTGAATTTAAACCAGATCAACTATTTTTTCTGGCCTGATACGATAACAAACGGTCTGGTGATCTCCTTTCGATTTTGATCCGTTATCGTTTCTGTCATTTTCCTGACTTCAATATTTACAAATCCCGATTGCTTGAAAAGGCTTTTAACTTCATCAGTTTCGTAAAAGGTAAAATCGAGCTGTGTCCAGGGTAGGTGGGCGCCAAAGTTTTTTTCAACAAAGGCGAGGTTCATTTTTCCGCCTGATTTTAATACCCGGTAGCTTTCAGATAGGTATTTTAATGGATCGGGCCAAAAATAGATGGTATCGGCTGTAAAACACCAATCGAAGGAATTATCCTGTAAATCGAGTTCATTATCCGTTATTTTAGCAAACTCTACATTGTTGCCATCGGTTTTATAAGCGGAAAAGACATTTTTTATTCCAGCATCTGAGAAATAAGTTCCCGTGTAAGTGATATTTTTTGCCTTCTGCAATAGATACGATAGGTGTTCGGTATCTGCAGGACCGATTTCCAATATGTTTTCTTCCTTTTTTAAAGGTAAATCCTGTAAAAGCTTAAAAATTAGCGTGTTTTTAGGTGGGAGAACATCAATTTTTTCATCAAACGTTAAGGTAATCGGGTTTACTTGCTCTTCCATAATATCATAAGTAATCTCTTGCGGTGCATTTCGCAATTCGGGCAAAATTGAAAAATACCTGCTTCATGCTTTTACACAAAAAGGATTTTCTTTTACAAAAAACCGAAATGTGGATAATCCCAGCATGTTATCTCGGCTTTTTTTGTGATTATTGCGCTTATGGGAATCAATGTTGGTAAGAATTATGGTGCCTGGAAAAAGGTAGGGGGCAGCTTTGATGATCTTCCCGTACAGGGGGGATTGGTTACCAAAAGAAAGGATAAATATAGTTTTTCTTTCAGCGATGCCGAATTGGTACAGATTAATATTCCTGGCATTTACATCGTATATGGCGATATCCTGTTTAAACAACAACAGGTATATTTCAGGCCCACATACGAGGTGCCGGATATGATTAAACTCCGTTTTACACTCTCTGGCAATGGCACCATCTTTAACGATGTAAATAAACAGCAGTACACCTTTAATGCTAACCAGCAGAATATGATTTACATGCCTGAACTTGATGGTACAGGCCAATATGATACCAGCAATAGCTACCGCTTTTTTGAGGTACATTTTGCTAAGGAAAAGTTTTTGCAGCTGGCAGAGCACTCCACCAAAGCATTACAGATTTTAGCAGATCATGCTGATACTGGTCGTTACGCACAACTGTCGGAGCAAAACCTCCCGGTTTCATGGGCCATGCAGCACTGCATCCGCGATATTCTCGATTGTGATTACCCGGAAGGCCTGAAACAGATGTTTATCGAATCAAAATGTATCGAACTCCTTGTGCTCCAGGCTGAAGCTTTTGAACGGGCCATTAACCAAAAACAGCCTGCGGCTTTATCTTCTAATTATGATCGGGAATGCATTTACCAGGCCAGAGATTACCTGATCCAAAATATCCACCAGCCACCATCGGTTGCAGAACTGGCTAAAATATGCGGCATTAACGAATTTAAACTGAAACAAGGTTTTAAAGGATTATTTGATAACAGCATATTTGGCTACCTAAGCGATTACAGGCTTAACCATGCAAAAGAGCTACTACTGGATGGTATTTCCATAAAATCAGTCGCCTTTATGCTCGGTTATTCATCAGTACAGCACTTTAGCAATGCCTTTAGAAAGAAGTTTGCAGTAACGCCGGGTAAGCTGAGAGGTTAAACCTGGTATCTGTTAAACAAGATATTAATTCTGGCACAGATCTTAGCGCCTAAGTTTCAAGTAAGTGCTTAATTTGTTTTGTTATCATTTCGTTTGGTAAGACAGTGACCTATAGTTAAATGGATGTTAGCGACCTTTATCTTAGAAATCCCATACAGCGTAATAAATCATTTTGGTATGTGGTTGAAGTATCAAAAGTCTTCCATCATGAAATCTCAAATCTTTTTCAGCAGCACAACAATCTTCCACATAACTGTAGTAGTTTGTAGTGTCATTAAGTAGTTTTATTAGATTCTCATCACCGAAATAAGTGGCTTCGTCATCGTTAATGACTTCTAAACCAGATACTTCTGTAAAGCTAAATTGAGCAGCAACGCCTATTTCAGGTGGGATTCTCCCTTTGTGCCATTTTAGATTATTCCACGGTGGACTACCTTTTAGCCACGAGTTAATTTGAGATTGAGTTGTTTTAAACACGATGCTGAACTCTCCTTCCAGCAATTCGTAATTATCGGTAGCCTTGACATTACTAATAGAATCACTAATTGATAAACCAGTTCTGTCTTCAAAAATCGCTTTTGGATCGCTTGATGAGCAGCTTGAAAGGAGAAAAAATAGGATATAGAGGTATTGTCGCATGATAATAATGGTTGCTAATCTTGCCTTTTATTGTTTTCTAGAACGTAAATCAAATTGATGTAAACAATATCATTATTGCCTTCTCCCTTACCTCAGCGTTAGGTGTTAAACCACTTATCCCCTCATTGATGAAGAGCGGTTAATTAGCAGGTTTTAATAATCACCGTAACTAATATAAAAAAGATAAATAATCAAAGCACGAGTCACTCATCCCGCTAGTCTATACACTAGAACTTTTGCTAATAATGTATAGTTGTGTTCGGATTCTATTTCACTTTGGTTACTTCCCCAACCATAGTTTTATCATTGAAGTTGGCTGTGGTTTTCATAGTGTAACCTTTTTCATATGTTTTAGTTATTTTGACGGTTAGTAAAGCATTCTTTGGGATTTGCGGGTACTTAAGGAAGGCGCTTGCATTGGGTTTGAGCGTGTAAGTACAATCGTCTATCCATTGAACTTTAAAAGATACTGGCTTATTGGAGTTATTAAAATACTCAAGTTGATAGTCTTTATACCGTTTAATTGTTGTGGGAATGCCTTGTGTAACCATTTTAAAGACACCTTCTCTCATTTTTCTGCAATTGGCAGATTGTGCACTTGCATAATTAAATAGTATCAGAAATGCGAAAGTCGGAATGAGAGTCTTTAAGTTGGACATATTTAAAGGCGTTACTTTTATCGCAAATATAGATATTGTAGTTAGCATTTAAATGCTAACTAACCGGATTTGATCTATGTTTAGTTGTATTCTATTTTAAATACGTAGTTGCCAACTGCTAGCCTAGAAACTAAAATTTGCGCTAGTAATGAATTTATTTTGTAGTCGGCTTTTCTAATTGAACTCTCATTTCGTCAAGTTTTTCTAGCTCCTCTCGCATTTCTTTGGAAATTTCTTCGACCATAGCATTTTCAAATTTCAATTTGAAAAGTAATCCTTCTAACTTTCTTTGCTTTAATTTGTTCCATTTTGAACGTTCTTCGAACTTAAAAGTATTTGAAAAAATTAAAATAATTCCTGGCATAGCAGCAATTGCTGACATTTCTTTTAAGTTAAACCAGTCTGTTCCTGTATTAATCAAGCCTAGTGCGCTAAATGTAATTGTAATTAAAAACAATAATTGAGCTAAAACATTCTTGATTCTACAAGCCGATTGATGTTGTTTTGCTTCTTTTTCAAGGTATTTAACCAATTCGTTAACATTTTCTGATTTTTGATCCATAGCTTATATTGGATTGTTTGGTTATGTATGAAATCTCTAGACCGCATCTATCACAAGTCTTAACATCACAGCCATAAATGAAGACTCTACTTGTGATTGTAATTACTGCACTAAGTTAAAAAGAAAAAGCACTGGTAGATATGAAAACGCGTAAATACTTATAATTCAGTATACGTACAAAATCAAGTATTAACAAAGATCATTTTAGTAAAGTTCGCATATGATGTAAGGTTAAGCTATGATTTAAATACCTCATTTTAGCTCAAGTCTTAGCTCATAAGCCAGGAGTAAGACCTGATTAGTTTTAAAGAAGACGCTCAATTAATTACTTAAAAGCATAAGTCAGCAGTCCGCTAGCCTATACACTAAGAGCTGCGCTAGTGGTGAAAAAATTTAACCACAGATAAAAATGATGCACACAGCTATAAAAATCCGTGTTGATCTGTGTGCATCTGTGGTTAAAAACCTTAACCACCCCGCCCTTTGGACACCCCTCCTTAAAAAGGAGGGGAGTGGCCCCTCAAAGCTGTATAAGATAAATGGCCATTTAAAATTTAAACGTTTATGCTGTGGCTGCTAAATGGATCGTTTCATTACTTTCATCATGCTCAAAAGCGTTACGCCAGGCATCGCAAGCGGCTAACCAATCAAAAATCATTTTATAGGCTGCGGTAATCTCGGCAGAGAAATTTAGGCTTGCACCCTCAAAATCTTCTTCCTGAAAAATGTAAGCATTTAAGCCATAGTATAACAGTTCTGTCAGGTGTTCTATATCGAAATGGCCAACGGCTAACAATTGATCAGCCTGGTTTTGGGCATATTGCTTAAAGGTGCTTTCATTGGCCAAAAGTTTTGCTCTGCTTAATAGCTTGATGATGTTGTTTACATCGTAAAGTGTGTTGGCAATGGTAATGGGTTTGTGTTTACCGGAACGTGGATCGGGGCCGGTACAGGCGCTGAGCATTTCAGTAAGGAGTTGATTCACATCCGATAAACCAATCATATCGAAATAGGCTTCAATCAGTTTCCGGAATTCGGTTACAGCTGCTACCTCATTTGGGAGCTGTGTGTCTGGGTTTTTACAATTGTTAGTCTGCATAACATTTAATTAAAGTTCCTGGACGCTGCAGACTAACAAATAACTCTTTTCAGAGAAATTAGAAAATACGTTTCTTAAACGCTCGTCCAGGAATATTTTTAAAATTTAATTTTTGAAATTGCTTTCTCTCTGTTGGGTGAAAAAAATATGTTATTTATTAATCTGCATAGGCAAGATAGATACAATATATCAATCTACAAAATCTTTTTGCTCAAATAAGCATAAATTAGGGCGGTTTCGTCTTGCCAGTCGGCAGTTCAGACGTTGCGGTCGATAGTTCAGACGTTGCAGCCGATAGTTCAGACGTTGCGGTCGATAGTTCAGACGTTGCGGTCGATAGTTCAAACGTTGCGGTCGATAGTTCAGAGGTTGCGGTCGATAGTTCAGACGTTGCAGTCGGCAGTTCAGACGTTGCGGTCGATAGTTCAGACGTTGCAGCCGATAGTTCAGACGTTGCGGTCGATAGTTCAGACGTTGCGGTCGATAGTTCAAATGTTGCGGTCGATAGTTCAGAGGTTGCGGTCGATAGTTCAGACGTTGCAGTCGATAGTTCAGACGTTGCGGTTGATAGTTCAGACGTTGCGGTCGATAAGACGTTGCAGTAGGTTATTCAAACTTTTTATTAAGTAACCCCACTAAACTAATATTTGTCATTTCCGAACTTTGTAATTGTAGCTTAGCAAGCTCTGCCAAGGCGTTGGAAGAAGGGATGCCTTTGAAATGCTGCTCAAAATATAGTGAGTTTGTATGAGCTTGAGCAACTTCGGAAATGAGGCTGTCAAGATGGGCCTTTATTGATTGATCGATTTCAACTTTTGAAACTCTCTTAACAAGAGTAGAGGTTGCAGACATTAAAGCACCTTTAATAAAATCTGGAGTAGCAAGAACCTCATATGCAATATCTTCATCAGATCCAATTAAATCAAGGTTTTCAATTTCTTTCTTGTATTCGTCAATCAAATCGTTGAGATCTTGATTAGCAAACTGTATAGAATCAGCTTTGTTCGAAATAGCGTTAATGTCCTTTGCTTTAATTTCTTTTAGTATCTTTCGGTTTGAGACTTGTAAGATAGCATTTGACTTTTCTATCGATGAACGAATCTGTTTAAATGAATCTAAGAATGGTGATCTGCATCCTACGATTAAAAAGATCAGTAAAATTAACTTCCTGTCATCCATTTGTATTTAATTTTAGCTTTAACCATTCGTGAAAGCAGCTTAGTATAAAATAATCAATAATACTCCATGCTCTGGCGCATGCATGTGTCAGCGAGGGCCGGCCATTATTATTTAAATTAAAATTGTTTAAAGGTAGACTTAGTTCTTGCAATTCTTTCTCTGTTTATATTCAGCATTTCAGTTATATGATCTGCTGTGTCATCTAAGTGATATTTAACCAATGAATTTGGAATTCTAAGTGTAAGATAGCCTTTAAGAAAAGAATGATATGTTCTTTTCAAATCAGATAATGCTTGCTTGTCACTATAATTATGATGACCGCCATCAACCTCAATATTAACTTTCGCTTGTGGTATTGCAATATCTATGTGTTTATAGCCATCAAACTTTTCCAATTGGGCCGGCACACCACGATCTTTCAAAGCAAAATATAGAGACATCGCAGAAACAGTGCTAACTAATTCTTGCTGTTTAACCCACTTTTGATGTGGCATACAAAGTGGTATTCCGAAGTAATCGTGTGAATAATTATGTACTTGTGGGCTAATTCCACAACCACATTCGAGACAATTAAGATGCATTAATATAATATTCGATTATTAAAAATAACTTGGTTTGAAGATAAGATGTTTTATGCTGAAAAACAATAAAATTAATCTAATGCGCTTGCGCACGCGTATCTCGTGTGAAATAAAATATTAAGATGTACGACTATCAATGCATCGATACAAGCGTGCGCCAGCGAGGAGACTTGTGCTTGTAATGGGGATAGTTTTGTACTTTAGGCTTATATTTCAGACGTTGAGTCGCTAGTTCATTCATTAATGTCGATAGTTCAGACAATGTGCTGGCGCACTGCGTGTGAAATAAATATTAAGGTGCACCAGTATCAAATGCACACGCGGCACGCATGCGCCAGTCCTTTAAATTACTTAAATCTCATCGGTTAGTTCAAGAATATTTTTAGATAAAATTGAGAACGAATGAACCAATCTAGTTCTATATGTGTATTTAGTGTATTTCGTGCCCTGTAAGTTATTTAGAATATCTGAAGCCCATTTTTCAAACTCTCCATTGTTAATGTCGAAGTGAAAATCATGAGCAATCTTGTTTCTTATTCTATTTATGGATTTTAGATACTGTATTATTAATCTTTTGTTTTCTTCATTATCTACTACTGTAATTCGTTCAAGAGCAACTATTTTTCTGTGAAATGAATAGTTTTCACTTTCTGTAATATTATTACGCTTAAGTACTGTTTGTAGAATTATTTCAATAAGCAAATGTCCTTTTAGCAATAATAGCTCTAGGTCATTTTTGGAATCAAGATGGCCCCAAACGGCCCATTCAACTAAAGGGTCTATATTGTTTTCCATGAATATCTTTCTTAGTGAAGTTAGGTTTTCCAATTCCTTTTCAACCATTCAAACATGCTTTTTCCGTCTCTAGTTGAGCCAAAACCTGCCCAAGTATCTATATTCCCATTAATTTCAATAACTAATGAATATTCGTTTGCAAATATTTCTTTTAGATCAGTTCTTATACTTGCAGCGCTTGAATTTCCTCGAGCATCAACTATCAGCCATGTATTTGTTAGCCTATGCCACCATGCCCAGTTCTTATCCTGAATGTATCTTACAAAAGCTTGTTCTTGATCTTTTGTCGAGTTATTAATAGATATTACGTATTTCTTTCTCATTATGCAGATTCTTCTTCCGATTCAACATCAATAATACTAGTAGCTGTTTCTGGCAAAATTCCTGTTGTACTATCTCCAATTATCCCCTTTTCAATCTGCATCTTTTTGATTGAATAGCTCTCACTTCTTAGAGCATCTTTGTCGGTAAATAAACAATACACAAAAGCTGATAAGAATACAAATGAGGTGATTGATATCAAAACTATTATAAATATTGTTATATAGGAATCAGCTTTTGCTGTCATAGCAGCCCCCAGAAGAATGAAAAGCAAAGCAAGAAACCATGTTAAGGATTTAAGTATTGTCGATCTAGAACCACTTGCATCAGATTGTTGTGCTAATAATTGAAAAAATGGTAATGCCATAGCGTGTAAATTAGATTATTGATCATTTGATTTAAGTTTCTTATTTTCGTCCCAAGTTCTTGAACTCTATTTTCTAAATCGTTATAGCTTGATGATTGATTTTGTATCTTTTGAGCTTCATAGCGAGCTTTTTCTTCCACTCTTTTTTTTCATTTTTTTATAAGCAGGTAAGCTATTCAAATCTCTTGAGATTCTGCCGTTAGTTGCCTCTCTTTATTCTGTTGCTCAGACTTTCTTGCTCCCAAAATTGTTTTTGGAGTCGTTGTCGAGAAGTTTCCTTCGGTTAACTACTACAACTATAAAGTGCTGTTAAGAATACAGCATAGATTACTAATTTATTCATTGGAGGCGTTAATTTTATTGAAAGTAATTTTTTCCAAATATAGCTTATGTTGTTAAGGATTACAAGACTAGTCCAATTATTGAAAGGTCGTTTTGCTATCTTTCTTTTCTAAAACACGGAACAACAAGTTTAATGCTTGCCCTCTATTTTTATAGGAATAATCCCAGATGTCCTTTATATCGTCTGAATAAGATATAAGAGTAAATGATTCATGAATGAGCATGCCGAGATGTAGTAAAATGCATGAACTCTCTTTATATAATTTCTTTTCTAATTCATCTTTCTTGCTAAAATCAAATTCTGGATCGAATGTGCCAACTTGATAAGTACAGCCATATAATGAACCATGAAGAGCCTCGGAAGCATCAGAATAGTATTGAATCTTATTAATAGTAAAGAACGCATCCATAAACTTACCCCATTCTTTTAATACCCCGATTCGTTGGTACAATGTTTTTTTTGTCCAGTTCAAATTTGGTTTTGTTTCAGAGAAAACCTCAAGTGCTTCTTTTACAATAGGAATTTCTTTGAATTTTGATTGTTTATCCTTCCTTGCAGATATATTCTGTATATATAAATCTAAATCATCCGCAATTCTATAACTGTCTATATTATGATATTGCTTGTAGATTGGATGTAGAATAAATGCCCGATACTCATGCTCATCGCAAACTCCAACGTAACAAAAGTTGGTTATTGTTTCCATGAAAGCACGAGCAAGCATTCCCGCTTGCGTTGTGAAAGAATCCGTTTGACTAGCCAATTGAAGAAGCGCAGCACCGGTCTGTCCACAGCTTATTAATAGAACCCCTGCTTTAGCAATTCTTTCATTTTTAATTTTCGGAATAACTTCTTTCAAAAGCATTAGCTCAGATCCAAAGAAACTTATAGCTTCGTGGTGATAGTTTTTAAGGTCATCAAGCGTATATGTAGATACCATTTGTTAGTGATTTTTGATAGCGACTAAACCACATCTAGCGCAAGTCTTAGCTTGGGTGCAATACCTTGTTAGGATTAGATTATCTCCAAAATGCTCTGGAATAACTAGTTCCATTTTTATGTTTTTCAAAATGTACTTTATATGTTTTTCCAAGACTTATTCCGTAGTAAACTTCGATGTCAGTATTATTACATACAGATAATATTTTTTGGTCAATATCTATGTCAGCTCGTGAACCAATATAAATAGCTTTAATAAATTTTCTGTCAATTGGTATAAACTCCGTGTCCTTATCGCTTAAGAAAACAATTCGGTGCTCACTTTCATATTTCCATTCGGATTGTTTGTTAAACATGATTTTTTCGACTTTCAAGTTAATGTCGTCAAGCCCTTTAACTATTGGCGGTTCGTCAGAATAATTTACCTTCCAAAAGATAAGGTACCCTTTTAGAGTTT
The DNA here is from genome assembly GCF_042464845.1 of Pedobacter sp. BG31. Classification (NCBI taxonomy): domain Bacteria; kingdom Pseudomonadati; phylum Bacteroidota; class Sphingobacteriia; order Sphingobacteriales; family Sphingobacteriaceae; genus Pedobacter; species Pedobacter sp. BG31. The sequence goes on along the minus strand of NZ_JBHNZK010000008.1, from coordinate 172,252 downwards.
TTAAGTATTCAAATAGTTCTGGTTTATATTCAATACAAATCCCTTTGTGGTTGTTGGTGTAATGTGACCACATTAAGTTATTATCATTTTTCTCCGTAAATGAACATAAAGCAATCGTCTGTGCAACAGAATTTCTTTGCTGTTGTTCTGTGTACCACGTATAACCATCGTGTTCTATCGCGTGTTTTTTCCAATCTTCAAAATCTTGAATAGAAGAACCTGGATTATTTTTATAATATTCTTTTTCGTGCCCCTCTGCTAAAGGGTCTATGTCCAAATTAAATTTAAGTTCATAAGGGTCATTAAGATTAAAGGCAGAAGACAGCTTAATTGTAGCTTCATCTCCAATAAGTTTATCTATTATGTCTTCTGAAGGTATTGTATAGAATTTGAACATTGGTTACTGTCACTAAAAAATACTGCCAACTCTTAAATATACGAAGCTAAAATCCTTTAAAACATTTTATTAAATATGGTCTAAAATATAAAATTAATTTTAACCAACATTACTGGAAACCATAATTACACATAATTAAGTATACCGCGTTATTTACGTTATCGCTTATCTCTCCAACCTATTTCCTAATCCATTCCCTTTTCTTAGTTTTGAGGGTAAAATAATCGAAATAAATACAAAGCAGCATGAACCATTGGTTAGTAAAATCAGAGCCTTTTAAATACAGTTGGGGAAAATTTAACGAAGATGGCCGTACCTTTTGGGATGGTGTGCGTAATTACCAGGCCCGTAATAACCTAAAGGCCATGAAAGAAGGCGATTTGGTGCTTTTTTACCACAGTAACGAGGGTAAAAACGTAGTGGGTATTGCCAAAGTTGTAAAAGAGTTTTACCAGGACCCTACTACTGATGATGCGAATTGGGTGGTGGTAGATCTGGCTCCGGTAGAAACGTTGAAGAACCCGGTATCGTTAGAGCAGATTAAGGCTGAACCAAGCTTAGCTGATATTTCGTTAATCAGACAGGGGCGTTTATCGGTCATGCCGCTTAAGGCTAATGAATTTGATAAGATATTGGAAATGAGCGCTGATTAGTTTGGAGTTGGAAGTTGTTAGTTTGGAGTTGATTTGGAGTTGAGAGTTTTCCTGCTGAGCGCCTAATGCTACGTAGTTAGTTTGGAGTTGGGAGTTTTTAGTTTGGAGTTTTCCTACTGAGCGTCTAATGCTACGTTTTAAAGTTTTCAGTCGGCAGTTTACAGTTTTCAGTTGGGATTTTTCAGTATGCAGTTAGCAATTTTCAGTTTTTATGAATAGTTTTATCTACAATTAACATCCTCCTTATGAAGTTTAAAATCATTGCAGCGATCATGATCCTGGCCGCTTGTCTGTTCGTAAGCGAAAGCAGGTCGCAGGGAATTAAGCCCTACATTGCCATTGTAAAAACGAAAGCCGATGTTGTAAAAGGGGTGCTGTATAAAGTAGATTCTGCCAGTGTAGTAATGATTGTTGACGGTAGTCCCGTTACTTTACCGGTGGACGAGATTAAGACGATTAAAATCAGAACTCCGAAAAAGGAGGCCAGTATTATTCAGTTTTTGAAATATGACCCCTGGAATGCCGATAATTATGAAAAACGGGCAGATGGCGCCATCGTTCGGAAATGGGGAGAAAAAGACCCGACATTAGGCGAAGAGGTAGGCGGACATGTGGTTGCAACCGTAGTCAATATTACCGGTAACATTATCGCTGCACCTATACAAGCGATTAATCCGAGTATTGCAAACTTTAAAATTAATGGCGATGCATCAAAGTATGCACAGCATAAAACTGACCTTGATTATTTCTCGGTTTATTATCAGCAAAATACCAACCCAATTACCGAACTACAGAAAATAAAAACAATTTCGGCTTCATTTAAACCGTAGGTGTTTCTTCGGGTTTATTTTTGCTTAAAGTAATACCCAAAGTCATTACCAGGCTGGTGCCTAACACTACCAAAAACAGGAAAGAAGGGCCAACCTCCGCAATTTTAAGCGATTTAGGCAGGTTAAAATAAAGTAAAATACTGATTAAACCACGTGGTGCAATATAACCGATTGGGCTAAGTGCGCCATTTTTAAATACCTTTAAAAAGAAAAACCTAACGGCGAAAATGGTTAGCAAAATGAAAAAACCATTGGCGAGTACAGGTTTATCGTTCAGCTCGCTAATGTTCATGGTAAAACCAAAAATAACAAAGAAAAACGTTCTTAAAATAAAGGCACTTTCGGCAGAGAGCTGATAGAGTTGCGATAAATCTGCAGAAAGGTTTTTATACAGAAATACACCCCTGAACCATGCATTCTGGATGGTATCGGCATTGTTCAAAAATAATCCGGTACTCAAAATCAACACCAGTGACGATAAATGGTACGATTGCCCGATGGCATAAACCAGGATGAGTATCGAAATAATGAGGAAGAATTTAATATGGTGTACCAGTTTCCCCATTACATAAAGCAGTACCACGCAGGCAATGGCCGATAATAAAATAATTAAAAAAGTGCTCAGGCCTAAGCCTATAAAGGCCGATGTGGTAATGGAGTGGTTGGTAATGGCAAAGTTGAAAATGATAATGCCAAGGATATCGGAAAAGGAAGATTCATAAATGACAAATTCCCGGTCTTGTTTCCCCAATGCAGCAGCAGAGGGGATGGCAATGGCCGAACTGATGACACTAAAAGGAATGGCATTGGATATACAGGTATATAAATCTTTATGCGTAATCTGGTAGATAATCAGCGTGATGATGGATGTTGTGGCGAGTAGAATGGTTAATGCAGAGAAGAAAGCACTTTTGATGACTTTATTTTTTTCGCGGTCGTACTTCAGTTCGAGCGAACCTTCAAAAACAATGAGGATTAAACCTACAGTACCGAGTGTGGGTAAAATAGAGAGGAAATTAAAGGTTTGTATTTTGAGGTAATCGACCAGGAAACGGAGGCCAATGCCCAGTAACAACAGCAATAAAACAGATGGTACTTTGGTTTTACTGGCCACTAAATCAAACAGATAAGAGAAAATAACTAATCCGCTTAAAATAATAAGTATGGTGTAGGTTGTCATATTTTTCAGCGTAAGGTAAACACTAAAGTAAAACAATCAAACCAAGCAGAAAGGAATTTGTTGAAAAAAATTACGCTTTAAAGAAAAGTGCCTTGAGTTCGCTGGCTTCATCAGGACTCATTTTTCCGCCTAAAACCAAGCGTAATTGCCGGCGGCGGAGGGCGCCATCATATAAATCGATTTCCTCGGGCGTTTCCGGAATCAGTTCGGGCACAGGGATGGTACGTGCACTCTGATCAAGCGCTACAAAGGTATAATAAGCTTCGTTACTTTTTTGGCGTGCACCACTCGGAATATTCTCTGCCCATACATCTAAACGAACTTCTACCGAGGTGTTAAAAGCCCGGGTTACTTTGGCTTCGATGGTAATGACATCTCCTAATTTAATGGGCTGTTTAAAAGAAACATTATCAACCGAAGCGGTAACTACGATACGGTTGCAGTGTTTTTGAGCCGAAATTGCCGCTGCAATATCCATCCAGTGGAGCAAACGCCCACCCATCAGGTTATTTAAGGTATTGGTATCGTTGGGTAATACCAATTCGTTCATGATGGTAAAACTTTCTCTGGCAAATTTCTTTTTTAAACTCATTTAAGGGCAAAAGTAGTTAAAATGTTATTAGAAATAGATTCTGGCGCTAGGAAATCGCTTTTAACTTTTCGCTGTGAATTCTTGCTCTTTGTGCACATGTTTAAGCGTTATGTTTGCCACGGAAGCACGAAGACACGGAAAAATTTTAATCTCCTCCGTGATTTCTGTGTTTCCGTGGCTATAGTCAAAAAAGATTGCTTCACTCCAACGCGAAGTCCCTTTCTTCAGTTCGCAATGACGGAGTCATGTTCCCGCAGATCAAATAGATTTTCGCAGACCGGAATTTATGTTTCCTTGCTAATTTGTGTAATTATCCGACCTCGTTGATTCATATTCGGGATTAGTTTTTAGCGTCATGCTAGGCTTGCCTTAAACAACCACAGCCTGGAGCGAAGAACGCGGTCAATCCCAAGTGGTGGGGAAATCAAAAAACAGGTGCACAAAAGAAAAGACTGCACTACCAAGCCTTAAACGCAGTGGTTTTGTGTTTCATAAGTGATATTTAAATTCTTCTGAAAATTTGAACACAAACCCCGGAGGGCTCAATCAGCCCATAGAAAACGTAAACAAAAACTGATTAAACGAAGCGCCGCTGTTTTTTTGATGTGCGAAGGCTGTGCGGGCCACCTTGCTGGATCCGATAGTTCCTAAAATCCGCAAGTTAGGAAAAAAAATGCTGCAAAACTTTGATAAACAATGTTTTGCAGCAAGGTAATATTCACTTAAATTAGTGTTGACCAATATTACTGCTGTGAAAATAATAAATTCAGACCCAATATCCGCTTTCGGAGGCATAAATTTTGTTTTTGATTACTTAAACAGATTGGAAATCGATAAGCTCTGCCATGCACATCTGCCTGGCGTTGCTGCCCAGAGCAGGTATTCCTGGAAGGATGTCTTCTACTCTCTCAAATCTGTTTTTCTCTGTGGCGGCGATTGTGTAGAAGATCTCCATACCCACTTGCGGGGTCATTTTACAGACAGTCCCTATGTCAGGCTTGCAAGTCCCGATACTGTTCTGAGAAGGCTCTCCGGGCTGGCCGAACAGGCAAGAACCTGTGCAACCAAGCGGGGGGCGGTCACACATCAATACTGTACCAACCGGACCCTTGAAAACTTCAACCTTGAAGTCCTAAAAAAGATCGGGGTCCTTGACTCTGGTGAACTTACCCTTGATTATGACAACACGATCATTTTCAATGAGAAACAGGACAGCCAAATGACCTACAAAAGGGATTATGGCTATCAGCCGGGTGTCTGCACGATCAATGAGCAGTTTATACTTTATATCGAAAACAGGAACGGGAATTCTGATGCAAAGTCATTTCAAAGGGATACGCTCGGGAGGATTTTTGATCTACTTGAAACAAAGAAGGTAAAAAAGATCAGAAACTTCAGGGCAGATGCAGCATCGTACCAGTATGACGTGGTTGCCCTCCTGGAACAGAAAGTGGAACATTTTTACATAGGGTGCAGAAACAGCTATGTCGAGAAATATTTCCCCCAGATCCGTAACTGGAAAGTGATGGAGGACAGAGATGGCCCGCTGGAAGTAGGATACATTGACATCCTTCCCTTTGCCACTCAGGCCAGGGAACAGGACCGGCAGCCGCAGACATACAGGCTGGTTGCCAAAAGGAGATTGAAAAAAGATGGCCAGGTCGACCTGATCACCCAGGATGCCTATGGATATAGGGGGATCCTGACCAACGACTTCGAAACGGATACTGTAGCCATTGCCCGTTTTTATGGCCAGAGAGGAGGCATGGAGCGGCAGTTTGATATCCTCAAAAATGATTTTGGATGGAACAACATGCCTTTTTCCGCATTGGACAAAAACCTGGTTTTCCTATATCTTACAGCGGTCTGCCGAAACATATACAATAAGATCATTGATTATTTTTCACAAAAGGTAAAAACGCTGAAGCCATCTTTCAGACTAAAAAAGTTTATTTTCAGGTTCATCATCCGGCCGGCCAAATGGGTCAGACAGGGCAGACAGCTAAAACTGAGAATCTACTCGATGGATCACCGCTACCCATAGGTTCAGCAACAAAAAAAGAAATAATAGCGCCAATATGTTACCTGGTATATCGCCGGGAGGAGATCTCATTACCGTTTTTATGCCCAAAACAGAATTTGGATCCCAGATCTGTTCGAAAATTCAAATCAAAAATGAAATTGAGGCTAAAAATATAATTATCGGCGAATAAAATCAGGTGATATTCATCTTTATAAATTAGTAATATTTAGATTACGACAGACATGCGGATTTTAGGTCTTCATCGGGGCTTGTGCTGGCGACCTCAAAGCTTTGACGAATTTATCCGACATCAGATCCAAGCCTTGATTTTTGGTTACCTTTTTATCAAGAAAAAGGTAAGAGCCCCTCGGCGGCGGTGAGCCGAGGCAAGCCAGAGCAAAGGGCAAAACTTCCCCAACCCCTCCTGTAGGAGGGGAGCTCCCACCCATAGTTATAAAACAAAAATTATCCCTCTTCACCTCATACCACCGCTCCACCCCCTCTACAAACCCCTCAAAAAACTCCTTATAATACCCTTTAATCACCTGCACCTTAAAAGGGAAAGGACTAAAAAAAATTCTATTCATAACCACCCCCGCCCCTCCTAAATCAAGAGGGGAGTTCCCCTCATAGTTTCACAATGATCAATACACGAATATTGTTTCCACACCATACTATCTGCACCCTGCTACCCGGCCTCGCAGATTTCCGCCGGAAAAAGCACGAAAATCTTTGCAGTTCCCCTCATAACCCCACAGCCCAAGGCAGGATCAAAGCGAGCGCGGTGGAACAAAGCAAGGCCTAAGAGCCTCGATGCTGCCGCAATTAAGATTTCCGTAGCTTTTTACAAGGAAGGATGCAAGCCTTTCAGTTATGCCTTTGTGTTTGTTATTTTTAATGGCAGGCATGCTTTCGCTGCGCTCAGGTTTGTTTCTTTTGGGCCAAGCCAAAAGAAAGAGCCTTTCGGTGGCTAACCGAGGCAAGCCCGAGCTGAGGTATAAATCGCAGATTACCCATAGTAGTAAGATTGCTTCGTCGGCTGAAAAAGCCTTCTCGCAATGACGGATTTATTGATGGGACAAATACCATATTAGAAACTATCTTACACACCCTGCTGCCTGCACCCTGCTCCCCGGCCTCGCAGATTTCCGCCGGAAAAAGCACGGAAATCTTTGCCTTCATACACCACAACCCAAGGCAGGATCAAAGCGAGAGCGGAATTTAACCTATTGCTTCTGCCCTTCTTTCAAAGACTGCTTCCCCGAAAATCAGGGGCAGTCTGTACTTTATAATTACGAACGATCTAAAACCTTAATTCTTTACCCTGTTCTTCTCTGCATCGGCACCAGAAGATTCGTGTTTTTCAGGAGAAGAAAAAGTCTTTCCAAAGCGATAGCTATAACTTAAAACAAAGTTCCTGGAATCTTGCCTGTTTCTCCAACCAGCTTCTGTAGCCGCAAGGTTATTAATTATCCCATTGTAGATCCGGGTTCTAAAAATGTCATTTGCAGTTAATTTCAAAGTACTTTTAGCCGAAAGCTTTTTCTGCACTGCTGCGCCAAAATCATGCACCGAGGCCAGCAAAAACTGAACGTTTGAAAGTTTACTCTGATAGCTCATATTCAGCTCTGCATTCCAGGTAGGACTGATTTTAAACTGTAGATTAGGATTTGTTCTAAAATAACTACCATTGGTCACCAAAAAACCAGTATAAAAATCTGTTTTTGAGGTTATTTTGCCAAACTCTAGATAGGCATTTAATTTTGCCCATTTCGTAATGTCGATTTCTGCATTTACCGAAACATTGGCTACCCTTGTTTTGCCTACATTGGCTGGTCGGCTATAATAGGTGCCATTTAAAATTTCGATGGTTTCATTCACTTCATCTCTCACCCAGCTGTAACTAAATGTTGTCGTAATCTTACTTTTGTAGGTATGAGAAAGTTCGATGCTTTGTGTAAAAGAGGGTTTTAAAAACGGATTACCAACATAATAGGTAAACTTATCCAATGGAGAAAAGAAGGGATTAAGGTCCTGATAATACGGACGATCGATTCTTCTTCCGTAATTCAGTCCGAGTTCGTTATTACCTACTGTATCAAGTTTATAAGAGAAATAAAGCGTTGGAAACAAACTGTTATAAGTTCTTTTAAAACTGGAATCAGGTTTAATCAGATTCCCCAACTGATGCCCGTTAGAAACCGTGTTTTCATACCTCAAGCCGGCCTGGAGCGAAAACCGCTTCCCCTCCCTGCTCATGTTCAGGTAAACCGCATTGATATTCTCCTGATATAAAAAGTGATTGCTCTTCTGATAATCAGCACTCGTTTTTCCATTTGCGGTATTAGCGTAATCGGCAATATTATCCGTTTTGGTATAAGCAGTTTTAACTCCTGCATCCAGCTTCCATTTGTTTTCCAAGGGATGCGAATAATCCATTTTAGCAGTATAAATATCAATATCTGATGGTAGATTCCCGCTCAAAACATCCTGGTATTTTAAAGCTCCGCCGGGTAGGTAACTAAAATTATTATAGGTCTGATCGGTTTGATTACGATAAAGCAGATAATCTGCATCAAAGGTTAATTCACGCCCCGTCTGCTTAAATTTATGTCTGTAATTTAAGTTTACACCTGCATTCTGGTACTTGATCTGATCGATATTTTCAGCCTTGATTATCGAATCTAACTGCATGGAGGCATTAGATAAATTACTGGTATTGTTGTTCACCTGTTTGGAAATCCTGTTCATGCCGGTAAGTACTACACCCCATGCGGTGCGTTCTGATGCGTAATAATCAAGCCCGGTTTTCAGGTTAAAGGTATTGCCATGCCTGCGGAAATAAGAATTTTGATTAAAATAGGATTTGGCACTACCATCAGCATTTTTATATTTCCGGTTCAGATCAAGATCGGTAAAGCTGTTATTGAGGTTGTAGCTCAGGTTTCCAAAAACGTTAACCTTGTCTTTTCGGTAATTAAAGTTGAAACTATTATTCGAACGGCTTAATTCGCCCTGGTTTAAACTCAGATTAACCCCACCGTTAAACCCGGCGGTTTTGGTTTTCTTGGTTTTAATATTAATTACACCGCCATTGCCGGCAGCATCGTATTTGGCTGGTGGATTGGTCATCAGTTCAATCTGATCAAGCGATGAGGAAGGCAAGGAACGCAAATAGTTCTCCAGATCCGAACCCGATAAATAAGTCGGTTTATCATCAACAAAAATAGTCACCCCATTTTTGCCTTTTAACGAAATTACCCCGTTCTGATCTACATTTACGCCAGGCGATTTGCTGAGCACATCCAATGCCGTTGTACCCGCATTCGAAATCAAAGCATCCACATTAACAACCGTACGGTCTATTTTTCGCTCTACAAAAGCTTTTTGTCCCGAAATGGTTACCTCTTTTAAATTGGTTGCTCCCGTTTTGATTTTAACATCTGGCAATGTAATAACCGACTGGCCTGCTGTCAGCACTAATGTATCAGTTTGGTATACGGGCGATCCGACCACTGATATTTTAATCAGAAATTTTCCATAACCGGGCTGATCAAAACTGAACAGTCCATCCTTTTCAGTGAAAGTAGTTTTAACCAATACAGAATCTTTGAGTAGGGCCACTGTAGCAAATTCTATATTTTTTCCTTCGGCATCCAATACACGGCCATAAATTCTGGATTGAGGGGATTGGGCTTGGGCAAAGGTTAGGGCAATATTCATCCATACGGCTAAAAAAGCCATGAGCTTAAATTTCATGATGTGAATTGGATTAGCGCTTTTAGAAATTGATTTTAATTATTTTCAATCATGAAATTATACATCAGCGAGTGTTTATCATTCTTTAAAAAGCGCTTTTTGTACTTTTGCTGGACTTCGGCATTTTGTTTCACACCGTTTACAATCAGCTCATCTTTATTGAGTTTATATGAAAGTTTATTGGTGCTGCTGATGATGCCATCTTTCATCAATTCCTGATTGATTGCATTGGTATAATCATGTCCATCGCCATTGGTTACCGTTTTTGAGGTAACTGTACGCTGTGAGCTGGTTTTAGTGTTACTTCTTTCGCCATAAACAGCTGGAGTTTGTGGGGTTGGAGGCATAGCAGGGACAGCAGGTATAGCTGGTACTGCATATACAACTCCGGGTACTTTTGGTGTTTTAGGTACTTTTGGTGTTCTAGGCGGGCGAGGAATCCCTGGTACCATCGCATAGCCATATGATTTATACACTTTAGCCGAATTTTTGTATTCTTTCGCATCTTCAATAGCTTGTTTGGCATCTTCAATAGCTTGTTTGGCGTCAATGATGGCCTGCTTCCTGTCATTTTCGGCTACTTTAGCATCAATAACGGCTTGCTTCGCATCTTCCTGCGCCTGCCTTACATCGTTCTGCCGTATTTTTTCATCCGCTTGCCTGGCTTCTTCATCAGCAAGTCTGGCCTTTTTATCTTCTTTAGTTTCTGGCAGCTGCTGTTTTTCATTCATCCTTTTTAGCTCGTTGTCAACCTTTGCATTGATCTCTTTTTCCATTTGGTCTGCAGATTTTCCTTCTGTAGCTTTAGCTTTTTTCCTGGTTGTATCCTGTAGCGTAACAATTGTTGTGGATGTTTCTTTTCTGGTAACGGTTTTTGCATGGCCAACGCTTTTAAAAGCGGCAGTACAAACCACTACTGATACCAGGGCGATGGTTAATATCGTTTTTTCCATTTTGTTTAAAGTTGAATTGGTATTGAATAACATCCTGCTTGCTCTTTGCAGCAGGTTACCTTTAGTCCCGCTCATGGCCATAGCATAAGCAGGTGCACGCTGCTTAAACTCCTGACACACAATAAGGGCCTGAACGTAATTTTTGCGATCGTTTACACAGGCGATGGCCAAATCATCGCAGCAATGCTCGCGTTCTGTTTTTATTAATTGCGATACCCAAAGTACCGCCGGGTTAAAGAAAAATATAATTTCGATTAAGCTTTGCAATATATTCACCAGGTAATCTTTCCGTTTAATGTGGGCCAGTTCATGAGAGAGAATGGCTTCTACTTCGGCATTGGATAAACCATTGATCAACCCCAAAGGAATAAGGATTAAAGGTTTAAAGTGCCCCACTACCAGGGGTACCTGCGCAATACCCGATTGCATTAGCTTAACCTTTTGTGTTAAGCCTAGTTTTTGGGCGAGTTCATCTAATTTTTCATCCCATTTTTTACCCGCCGCATAGATTTTATAATTACGCAAATGATAAACACCGTTTAAGCCCACCATTAACCGGATACTTTTTCCGCAAATGATCAGGAACCAAACCAATACGATCTGATAGGCATAAGCATTCCACAAAGAGAAGATGCGATTGATTCCTGAGTACATGTCGTGCTGTACTTCTGTAACGGCTTCCTGATCTGCAATTACCCTGGGCAAGTTAATTCCAACCTGATGAGCGGCCTGCGATTGTGTATGATTAACCGGCTGCTGAAGCTGCTGATAAAAAGTGTATCCTATTGCCACAACAAAGAAACCTAAACATAAGGTAAGCAAGTTATAACGCCATGTAGCACTTGCCTTGCGGGAGGTAAACATTACCAAACCAGCTAACAAAGCTAAAATTACACCAAGCCACAAAGAGTGGAACAAGGTAGCACCCAGGGCATGAAGCCAGTTTTCGGGTAAAAGATTGATTAATTTAAATTCCATTATGGTGGTTCTGTAGCTTTTGATCTGGTTAATTATTCCATGCTATCCAATAGCCGCTTAATCTCTTCTATTTCCTTTTTTGATGTTTTTTCATTGCCCAACAGCTGCATCATCAATTTCGATGCAGAACCTTTATACAGGGTGTTTACGAAACGGTTCAATAACTGATCTTTTGTTTTTTCCTCTGCTTCAACCGGAATATAAATGTGTTTCATTTGGCTTTCATCACGCTTTAAAATTCCTTTTTCAGCTAAAATTTGCATCTGTTTCAAAGTAGAGGTATAATTTACCTCTCTAAGTTCATTCAGCTTATCGTTTACAAACCGAACGGTCGAAGGTCCAAATTCCCATAACACCTGAAGAATTTCAAGTTCAGCTTTGGTTGGTTCGGGAAGATTATTTTCAGCTTGATTACTTTTCATATTTTAAAGGTACGATAAATTTCGTACGATACAAACATTAGGTAGTTTATTTTTTAAAAATTTATTTAAGTAATTGTTTTTAAGATAATTAAATCAATGCAGTTTCTTCATTAAGGCATCACAAGTCTTTTTTTCCTGGATTTGTTTAGTGTAAACATTAACATTGAGATATTTTAAGCAGAGCATACTAGCGGGCTAAAAATAAAATGATCTAATCCAGACACAAAACATCCGATGTTTAAAATAAACATCGTATGTTTGTATTGTTGATTTCATATTATGAAAAAAGAAAGCAGACTTTTTGAACAGGTGTCTACCAAAATCAGGAAAGACATTAAAGAAGGTAAATTTAAAGTAGGAGAAAAAATTCCTTCTGAACCAGCGTTAATGGAACTATATGGTGTAGGCCGCTCTACCATCCGGGAAGCTATAAAATCACTCACCTTATCAGGAATACTCACAGTACAACAGGGTTTTGGAACAAAAGTGAATGCTACCCCTTCAGAGCCTATTGAGCAGCGTTTGCGAAGTGCTGATTTTAAAGAAATCAATCAGGTCAGGGCTTTGCTCGAGCAGGAAATTGTTCGCCTGGCCAGTAAAAACCGTACAGAATCAGACCTGAAATCCATTAGCGAAGCACTTGAAAAAAGAAAATCTGCCATTGAAAAAGAATCGAGAACTGACTGTGCCAATGCTGATATCGCATTCCATCTGGCTATTGCCCGCGCATCTGGCAACCATGTACTGAGCGATCTTTATGAAAGCTTTACGGTGATCATCCGCGATTTTTTTGCTAAACGTGCATCTGCCGGCATCACTCATTTCGCGATGAGCCACCACCTGCATGAGGCATTGTTTGATGCCATAAAAGCTGGTAACCCGGAAGCGGCCCTTTCCATAACCACTACCATTTTGAACAATAACCATTAATATCATGACCATTTTAACTTTTACCCTGATCTTAATACTCGGCGCTTACCTTGCCGGACTGATTGGATCGCTAACGGGCCTCGGCGGAGGTGTAGTCGTAATCCCCTTACTTACCCTTGTTTTTCATGTTGATATCAGATATGCCATCGGAGCTGCATTACTCGCTTCTATAGCCAATTCATCTGGCGCCGCAAGTGCATATATAAAAGAAGGGATTACCAATATCCGCCTGGGGATGTTTCTGGAAATTGCAACTACCTTAGGTGCAGTACTTGGTGCAGTAATTGCTATTTATACACCTACCAATACCATCGCCATCCTTTTCGGCTGTGTTCTGCTTTTTTCTGCCGCAATGACCTTAAGAAAAAAGAATCAGGAAGCTTTAACAGAAGGCAGCAAACTTTCTGCCGTATTAAAACTCAATAGCAGCTATCCCACGCCAACCGGCCCGGTTAATTATAAGCTTAAAAATGTTGGCGCCGGCTTTTCCATCATGACGGTAGCAGGCGTAATGTCGGGTTTGCTTGGGATTGGTTCGGGCGCATTAAAGGTACTGGCGATGGATACAGCCATGAAAATTCCTTTTAAGGTAAGTACCACCACCAGCAATTTCATGATAGGTGTTACGGCAGCAGCCAGTGCTGTAGTTTACCTGCAACGTGGTTACATGGATCCGGGAATTGCATTCCCTGTAGTGCTTGGCGTATTGGGCGGGGCTTTTACAGGCGCTAAATTATTAACCAGAATCAATCCTTCCACTTTAAGGATTATTTTCTGTATCGCCATTACTTTCGTTGCACTGGAAATGATTTATAACGGCTATCATCACAAATTTTAAGTTAAAATAAAATGAAAAATATGATCTCAACTCATCTTATACAAGACCGCGATGTAGAAAAAATTGTAGGCAAGCTATTAAGGTTTGGCGTAATTACCGCAAGCCTGGTGGTGTTATTGGGCGGCCTGCTTTTTTTGGTACAGCACGGAGCGCAAAGCCGGCCCGACTACCACATTTTTAAAGGTGAAGAAACCGACTTTATCACCTTTGATGGTATTTTTAAAGGACTTTTTACTTTTAAACCAATGGCTATTATCCAGTTTGGGGTATTACTTTTAATCATCACACCAATTTTGCGGATTATATTCTCGCTGTTCGCTTTTATATTGGAAAAAGATAAACTCTACGTTGTGATTACTTTAATTGTACTAGCCATAATTTTAGGCAGCACTTTTGGCGGATTAAATATATAGCCTCCCATATTATACGGTATACATGAAACTTTTTAATTTTTAAATAAAAGTATACGGTATAAAAGAAACTTTTTGTACTTTTGGTAAAAGTATACGATATACATGAAACTCATAAAAAGGCCAACCTATACAAATCGGATTATACCGTTTATCAATAAACAAGTAATTAAAGTACTTACTGGTCAAAGGCGGGTAGGTAAAAGTTATGTTATGCTTGAGTTGATTGAAAACATAGAGGCCACCGATGAAGATGCCAATATTGTATACATCAATATGGAGGTGGATGATTTTTCGCGCATTAAAACACATGAAGATTTATCTGCTTACCTTAAAGACAAATTCCCGTCAGATAAAAACAACTATTTTTTTATCGATGAGGTTCAGGAAGTAAAAGAATTTGAACGGACTTTACGGAGTTTACTGGCAAAAAATACCTGCGATATTTATTGTACGGGTAGCAATGCCAATATGCTTTCTGGTGAACTTGCTACTCATTTATCAGGTAGGTACATGGTTTTTCAGATCCATGCTTTAAGCTTTCTCGAATTTCTTGAGTTTCATCAACTTGAAAATAAATCAGACTCACTTATGCTTTATCTTAAGTATGGGGGAATGCCATTTTTACCAAATATTGGGCTGGAAGAGAACCTACCATACGAATACCTTCGAAGTGTTTACGCTACAATATTGCTCAAAGATGTTGTAGCCAGAGAGAACATCCGTAATGTCTCCTTTTTAGAAAATCTGGTTACCTATCTCGCAGATAATATGGGGAGTTTATTTTCCGCCAACAATATCAGCAAATATCTAAAATCCCAAAAGGTGGATATTTCTACACAGCTAACCATAAATTACCTACGGGCATTAAGCAATACTTTTTTTGTTCATAAAGTTCAGCGCTCTGAAGTGGGCGGGCTAAAAATATTTGAAATAGGAGAAAAATATTACTTTGAAGATTTAGGCCTCCGAAATGCCATTATCGGTTTTAATCAATTGGCAGATATCCATAAATTAATGGAGAACGCAGTTTACTTACACTTAAGACAACAGAACTTTAATGTTTTTGTGGGTAAACTCGGCGACAACGAAATTGATTTCATGGCAGAAAAAAACGGCAAAAAGATGTACATACAAGTTTGCCTGACCATACAGAGTGAGAACACTGCGACCAGGGAATTTGGAAATCTTTTAAAAATAGAAGACAACTATCCAAAATATGTTATTACTTTAAATGATATCCTACTTGGGCAAAACAAAGACGGTATAATACAGAAAAACCTGCTCGAATTCTTATCTCAACAGAGCGATAACTAACATAGTTAGATTAAATTATTCAAATACAATAACCATAAGAAAGCATCAAAACTTCCTATGGTTATTCCTTTAGCATTAAAAAGCGCTCTTTACTCTTTAACATGTTTAATTACGGAAATCAAATCTTCCTCTCCATATTTGGCGGTTGCTGCCTCAAAAGTATGTAACGCGGTTTTGGCCAAAGGTGAATCAAGTCCGATTGCTTTGGCCAGGTTTAAATCTTTTACAATATGTTTAAGGGCAAAAGCAGGCTTATAGTTATCGGCTATAATGGCATCGCCTTTAATTTTGGTGAAGGTGTTAGCTATAGCGCCATTATTGAGCAGATTAAGCAGATCTTCAGTTTTAATTCCCTGCTGATTGGCAAATACTACCGTTTCAGCCAAACCCTGGGTATACAAAGCCAGTAGTGAATTAATGGCCAGTTTAGCCACATTACCTGCACCAGTATCGCCCAGGCGTACCGCCATTTTACCTATTTTTTCGAATATAGGTTTTACCTGCTCAAAAGCAGCTTCATCACCCCCCACCATAATCACCAGCTGACCGGTTTCGGCCTGTTTTACACTTCCAGAAACCGGTGCATCTAAATATTGTGCTCTTTTTTCTTTACACAGCGTGTTCATTTTTTTTGAAATAGCAGGAGAAACGGTACTCATATTAATGATGATTTTGCCTGAAATTTCTGCGCTGAAAAGGCCTCCTGCTCCGTTAAAAATCTGCTCAATGGCAGCATCATCAGCTACCATAATAACTATCACTTCAGTAGCTTCGATCAACTCTTGGGGTGTTTCGGCAGTTGATGCACCCATTTCTTTCAAAGCAGTTTCTTTATCCTTACTCCTGTTATAAACGGTAACTGCGTAATCAGCTTTTATCAATTGTTCTGCCATTGGGATTCCCATATTGCCCAAGCCGATCCAGCCTATTTTTGTTGTGTTCATGTCGTTGTTTTTATGATAAACAAATGTGGTAAAGAAAAAGCTGAAATTATTTAGCAGTTGGTAAAAATACTACCGCAAAATGATTTATTTCGAGTTACAAGAACCAAAATACTAATAAAATTAGTAAATTGGTCGCTAATAAAATTGGATAGCACAAAAGCAATTTGCAAATATGGCCAGCCTACTGAAAGATTTATACTCTCCTGCTTTTTACGATCGTTTGAGCAATGCCTTAGCGATTAGCATTCCAAAATTTGATAAAGGGAAATTTATTAATGCGGTTTTTACCCCTGAATTTGAATCAAAGGAACTTAAAGAGCGGATGAAACACACTTCGAAGGTATTACATGATTTTTTACCCGAAGAATATCTACAAAGTATTGAACTGATCAAAAAAACAATTACGCAATTAAGGATCCAGGGAATCGGAGAGGACGGACTGGCTTACATGTTCCTGCCAGATTATATCGAAACTTATGGCATACACGATTTTGAAAACTCAGTTAATGCGCTTGAGTTTATTACCCAGTTTGTAAGTTGTGAGTTTGCAGTGCGTCCTTTTATCTTAAAATACGAAAATGAGATGATTTTAAGGATGCAGCAATGGTCGCTGCACGAAAGCCACAAAGTAAGAAGACTCGCCAGCGAGGGCAGCAGACCGCGTTTACCATGGGCCATGGGTATTCCCTTTCTGAAAAAAGACCCGACATCCATTTTACCGATACTGGAAAATCTTAAAACAGATCCATCAGCATATGTAAGACGGAGTGTTGCCAACAGCTTAAATGATATTGCAAAAGATCATCCTGAGGTTGTTTTAAATATGGCTAAAAACTGGTCGGGTTTGGGTGCCGAAACAGCTGCAATTATTAAACACGGCAGCCGTACATTACTTAAACAAGGCCATGCCGATATCCTTAAACATTATGGTTTAGATGATGCAGGGATTTTATTAAAAGACTTCAAAATCTTAACGCCCCAAGTCAGGATTGGCGAAAGCCTGGAGTTTTCGTTTACTATTCTTAATAGCAATCCTGCTGAACAAAAAGTGAGGCTGGAATACGCCATTTATTATAAAAAGCAACATGGGCAGAACACTAAAAAAGTATATAAAATTTCGGAAAGGATTTATCCTGCCGGCGCAACAATAAACATCATCAGGAAACAAAAATTTGTGCTGATTACCACACGTAAATTTCATTTGGGCGACCATCAGATCTCGATCATTATTAACGGTGCAGAAAAGAACATTTTAAACTTTGACTTAACAGCCTAATTTTGATTTCAATTCGTCAAGCAAAGCAATCTGCTTTTCGTTAATATGTGTAATGGCATCGCTATAACCGAACCACCCAGCCCGGTCTATTTCGGCAAAACTTTTCCTCTTACCAGACCTTGGCGGCCATTCTATTTCGAAGGTGTTGCTGACAATGGCTGAGGGGTCAAGGTCGCCTTCAAACGCCCAGCACCAAACTTTTTTACCTCCTTTCTGCATAACAGGTGTTAATTCGATGAAATTGCCGGTCAAACTTTGACCTGTTTCCTCTTTAAATTCGCGGATTGCTGCGGTTAAAGCATTCTCTCCTTCATTTAATTCTCCTTTGGGCACAGTCCAAAATCCAAGATCTTTTTTGGCGAAGAATGGTCCACCGGGATGAACCAGAAAAAATTCTATCTGCCGATCTTTTCTCCTGAAAAGTAGTATTCCTGCGCTTTGTTTCATTATCTTAAGTTATGAATTGTATACAAAGAAGTCAAGTTTTTGAAACTTGACTTCTTTAAATTTGAATCAATATGATTTGACGCTATTAAAAAAAATCAATAAATTCATTTATGCCAATTAATGAGAAATACATTGAAGATTTTACTGAAAATGGATTTATGCACATTATATGTAAATCCATTAGTGGGTCGAAATTATTTAAAAATGATGATAATAGGCTTTATTTTCTTCTCAAATATTCACAATACTCTACTGGATATTTAAACACCTATGCTTATATCCTATTGGATAATCATGCTCACTTCTTGATAAAAAATACAAGTTCAGATGAGCTTAAATCATATTTGAAATCTTTGAGTAAGGATTCGTTAAAAACACACCAGAAAAGATATTTAGCTAATGAAATATGCTATAGCGAAGCTGTTGAATTTCAAATGAAAGATTTCTTCATTGCTTATGCTATGGCATTTAATAAGAAAAATAACAGATCCGGATCTTTATTTGTAAACCCTTTTCGAAGAGTAAGAATTATTGACGAAATTCACTTACACCAATTGGTTATATATATCCATGCAAATGCACTAAAGCATGGTATCTGTAAAGAATTTAAAAATTACAAATGGTCATCCTATCAAACTATATTATCTGAGAAAAAGACAATTTTGCAAAGAGAAAAAATATTAGATTTTTTTGGTGGTAAAGATAGCTTTGTGAAACAACATCAAATTCAAAGTCAGTACTTCTACACCAACAATTATCAAATCGAATAATCGCTATAGAATTCAAGACTTAAGCTTTATTATAAATTCAAAGCTAGTATCATATGCCTCAGCTATTTATTATACTATTTTTATACCTAAAGAAGTCAAGTTTTTAAAACTTGACTTCTTTCCATAAAAAAGCAGCCGACCTTTATTAAGTCTGCTGCTCTATATCATCTGTTATGTGTAGTTTTTTGGGAAGCGTTTTTACAACAATCCGTAAAGGCCATGTGCATAATTCCTTAAAGAGGATGATACCGTCTTCATTTTATCCGGCGATGGGCCTTTTACTTTATAAGCTTCCGGATGAAGTTCTAAAGGTTGTTCGTTAACTTGTTCTAATGTGTTTCTATTGCTTAATGTAGCATGTTGCTCTTCGCTTAATTTTAACGGTGCCATGATCTTGAATTTATACTAGAACAACAGCAATAATGGGATTTAGTTTGCCATATTTAGTTAATTTTTTAAATTATTTTTCAAGACTTGAAATCCAGTTCTCCGTATCTGAAATTTTAACTGGCATGGCTGAAGCAACGATTTTCAGCACCCCACCTGCATTGATATCTTCCTGCGTGATAAAGTTCTTTTTATAAGGCTTTCCATTAAGAAAAACAGCCTTGATATATTTATTTTTGAAGTTAAAATTTTCGGTTTGGATGGTAAAGCTCTTTCCTTCTGGCAAGTTATAGGTTAACGATGGAAACAAAGGTACATTCAGATAATAAATAGGCCAACCTACGCAGGCAGGAGAAAAACCACTTGCTGCAAACACGTACCAGGCGCTCATCGCTCCGGCATCGTCGTCCATGGTGCGCAGATAGGCATTTGGCTGGTTTCTGTAAATTTTGCCAATGTAACTTCCAATTCCACGGCTATTGTCATTAAAGTAATTCTGGATAACGGTATCAGCCGCCAGTTGGTCCATCCAATATTGCGATTTATAACCAGACTTAGTCACATTATACATCAACGGAACCTGTAAATCCGGTTCATTGGCATGATTGTATAAATCGCGGGCAAAAAATTCATCAAGTTTCGCCATATAAGATTCCTCCCCTCCATCTAGTTCGATCAATCCTTTGAAATCATAAGGTACGAACCATCTATATTGCCAGATGGTACCCTGATATAAACCACGGGCCTGCATCCGGTCCACATCATTTTTGGTCATATCTTTAAAATCCTTGTTCCAATATTTTTTGTATTCCAGCGCCTTGTTAAGATAAAAATCAGATTTTTCCTTATGCTTTAAAATCTTAAATATTTCTGCAAGTGCCCAGTTATCATAACTTGACTCTAAAGCTTTATCCGGCGACCTGTAATCCAAACCATTCACCTCTTTCACCAGTGAATCAGCTATTTTCCCAAAGTCAACCGGATAACCTTTACGGTAAGCATCAAGCAAAACCACAATGGCATGTTCAGACCGCACGGTGTTTGAAGGCTCATGCTGTCCGGCGTAATCCTTTTTACCCGAGTTGTACAGATCTGCAATAGAACTTACCATTCCGGCATACCGATCCTGCTCAATAATTGAAAGCAAAGGTAACTGCGTACGGTAATTGTCCCAAATGGCCCAACCGTTGTAGCGAATCTCTTTATCTTTCTGAATTTCACCCTTTGTATTGCGGTATGTACCATCAGCTTCAGATATGACATATGGCGATTGCATGGTACGGTACAAAAGCGAATAAAAAAGCTTTGCACTCTCCAGATCGCCATTCACAGCAATTTTGGAGAGATTTGCATTCCAATCGGCTTTGCTTTGTTCTTTTACAGTAACGAATGAATTTTTATTGATAGAGGATTTTGCTGCTTCAACACTAACGGCAGAAAGAGCGATATTGATTCCTGTTGAAGTTTCCTCTCCTTTCAGCATGGCAATCATTTTATGATCACCGGTTACCTTCCACGATACATTATCGTCAATCTCCATATAGTAAAACAACTTATATTTTCCTGCTCCACAAGTTGTTTTCGAGCTAATCCACCCGCTCACGGTATTGGCGTTTACTTCGTGCGCTTCATCTACAAAAGCACCGTTAAAAGCATAAGCCAGGTCGATATAAAACCCTTTTGCTCCTTTCGGAAATTGATAGGCATGTTTACCTGCTTTACCCAATACGGTAAAACTGGCTTTAATTTTATTTTCAAAACCAACTTCATAATAACCTGGACTCGCTTTTTCAGAAACCTTAATCAATTCAGACGCCGCCGGATCACTACCTAAAAATGGTTTGATAAAGATATTGCCACCCGAACCCTGACAGCCCACTCCTTCAAAACGATTGTGGGTGAAGCCTTCAAATTTCCTGGCCAGGTATTCGTAACCGGTATGCGTTTTTGGGTAAGTCTGCGGACCTATACTCAACATACTGAAAGGCGCGGAGGCAGCTGGCGACATCTGTCCGTGATCGCCAGAAGACCCTAGAAAAACATTCACCTGATCAACAGGTTTTGCAGTTTTTATGGAAAAAAGTTGCGCCTTTTGCTGTGCTAAAACGTTTAACGAAAGAAGCGGCAATAAGACCAATAGTTTAAAGGAAAACTTCATTATTTGTGTTTATTTTTAAATCGGCCTAAAATAGCACTTTAATAAGAAGTAGATATTATGTTTTAGGTTCGTTACAAAAGGGTAGAAAGGGTAAGTATAGTTTACTGAACAATAAATATATGATGATTTGGAGCGCAATGCCTGTGCACGGCAAGAAGTTTCTTCCCGTTTTCCGCTTTTACGCTTCGCTGCCTCGTACCTCGTTGCTGCAGGGTATCGCTGCAACCGGGGCTATATGGCTATTACAGCATTCCATTTTTTAGGTTGCAATATGTACAAACCTTTGTTCGTAAACCCGATAGAAATGTAAAGCCCGGAGCGCAGCGAGGACTTGAAATGAATAGCGGGACTATCAGCCTCCAAGCACCACAGGTCACTCATTTCCGAACTCAAATATGTTATTGAGTATTTATTGCTTGTATAGATAATCTATCTATTGGTCTGTGCAGACACAGACCAGGGAATAAAAACACTAAATTTCTTCCCATTTTCCGTTTATACGCTCTATTGCCTCGTACCTCGTTGCTGTAGGGTAAACGCTGCAACCGGGGCTATATGGCTACAGTAGCCTTTCATTTGTTGGGTTGCGGAGTGCACAAACCTCTGTTCCTAAACCCGATTGCAGCGAACACGAAGTGCAACGGAGTAAAGCGCAAAGCGGGGCTGCAAACCTCCAAGCACTACAGGCCACTCATTTCCTAATCCTAAACACAAATATCATGTAAAGCACAAGCCCCTACACGACCAGAAGTTCCTTTTCCTGAACTCAATTACAGTGAACACGAAGTGCAACGGAGTAAGCGCAAAGCGGCCTGTTAACCTCCAAGCATTGCTATACGTTCATTTCCCGAAAAAAAGGACAAAAAAAAGCCGCCCAAGTATTAAACTGGAACGGCTTTCAAGAATTTAATCTAATTATTTAATACTTACCGGAACAGAAATTTTATCCCATTCTAAAGCAAAACCGCTTTTGGTAATTTTATAAACCAAACGTTCTTGTGTTGCTTTTAATGCTTTGGTTTTAACATCTACACGTAAAGCATCTTTAGCTTCTTCATATTTGTAGGCACCCCATTGTTTTGGTTCTTTGTTAAAAATAGCGGTCCAGGTTCCGCTTTCTTTAGGGATTAAAAAGAAGCTGTATTTTCCTGCTGCCAAAGGTTTACCCTCTACCATGATATCTTTATCGGTTTCGAAAGTGGTAGCTTCATTTGCACCAGCGCGCCATACTTTATCAAAGGCTTCTAAACCGCCCCAGATTTTACGACCTTTTACCGCCGGACTGCTGTAGTTAATCGTAATGGTTGCACCTTTAACTTTTCCTGTTGCAGTTGCCGCCGGACTTGGTTTAGGCTGCGCATCTTGTGCCATTGCACTCACTGAAATGGTAATTGCCGTAAACAGCAATGTGATTGATTTAATCATCGTTTTCATAGTATTATATTATCTGTTTCTGTTGTTTTATTTTACGAATTTATGGCTTTAACACGATAAAACAATACCCTTGAATAAATTGATACGGGAATGACGGTAAAGGTCAGGTATCTATGGTAGCTTAATATATTGTCCACGAATTTAAGAATAGGCCTTTACGATCAATAAACAAGAATGGGTTTACTCAATGCTTAAAAGCGAGTCAGAGACGCTTATCCATTCTCTAATCCGTAGCGCCACGCCATTTCCGGATGTTGAAGGAGGTTTATTTCTTTCTCCCAACAAATCTGATTACCGAACCTAGTCCGTTATGAAACAAGCCTTCATTCAGTTCAATTTCTTTTTCTTCCAACACAATGATCTCGTAATCTTCGAAATCAGCCTTTATTTCTTCCATCGAAAACAGCATATCAATTTCTTTCGGCCCACCAATTTTTTCGTTTGCTGCAATATAATGAAGGTGTTTCTTGCTAAAAGCTTCGAAAATAACCAAACCGCCCTTGCATAGATAATGGCTTAGTGTTTTATGATAGGTCGATTTGATTGACGAAGGAAAGTGTGCATAAATCAAAGCAATCGCATCAAACTGCCCAGCTTTATAGTTAAGATCCTGAAGTTCGCCCACCTGATAATCGATGCTAACCTGATTGTGAATGGCGAGTTGAATAGCCTTGTTTTTTCCTTCAGTACTGATATCAAAGGCCGAAACTTTCCAACCCAGTTTAGCCGCAAAAACCGCATTTCGGCCTTCGCCTTCTGCCGGAAAAAGTATCGTTCCGGTACCCAAAGGTGTCAATTGTTCTTTTAAGTAATTATTCGGTTGTTCCCCGTAAGCAAACTCATTGGTACTGTAGCGGTCATTCCACCTATCAACCCAGGCATCATCCATGTCGTTATTATTTAGAAAATAAGGTATTAAATTTCCAGGCCTGCGCCCAGGGAAAAATATCTGCTTTGCGTAAAAAATCAGGCTGATTTGCCAGTCGCAACTTTTTGATTTGAAAACAACAGAACGATTATTGAGCAGATGATTACTGCGGCCGCGCCAATTACATTAAGCCAAAGAAATGAAACTATATCAAACCTATAGATTGCTACAACGGCAATTTCTGATAAGATAGCCGAAATAAACACATTTGGCCCGTTTATCTTTTTCAAATAAAAAGCCACTAAGAAAATGCCCAGAATTGGTCCATAAAAAAGTGAGCCCAGTACATTAACGGCCTCGATTAACGAACCCATTTGTGTAGCAAACATGGCTACTGCGATTGAAAAGATACCCCATGCTAAAGTATGCAAACGGCTATATTTTAATTCCGTTTCGTCATCTACTTCTTTTTTACCAAAAATAAGGTGTACATCTTTTAAGGAACAGGCAGCCAGCGAATTTAATGCGGCTGAAATAGATCCCCAGCTGGCCAAAAATATGACAGCGAAAAGCAGACCGATCATCCCCACCGGAAGTGTATTTTTCACAAAGTACAGAAAAATATAGTTGGTATCGGTTTTCTCTGCATTGTAATTTGATTTATTAATGGCTTCTTCTACCCGGCTATGTAACTCTTTAACCTGTTTTTGGGTTGCTTTAAAATTTGCTATGGAAGAATTTAGCGTTGGCGATTGCTTTTCTTTTTCCAGAAGAATATTTTTTGATTGCTGGTTAAATTTCTGTGCTAAGGCCTGCTGTTCTTTTTCAAAAGCTGCGGCCTGCCGTGGCTGAGTTTCTTTTAAATGCTGATAGGATCGTTCGTTAAAATAAATCGGAGCCGGTTTTAAAGAGAAAAAAGCAAATAATAATGCGCCGATTAAGAGGATCGCAAACTGCATCGGGATTTTAACCAACCCATTTAACAGTAATCCCATTTTGGCATTGGTATTATCTTTCGCCGTAATGTACCTTCCAACCTGGCTCTGATCTGTGCCGAAGTAAGAAAGCGCCAGAAAAAACCCACCGATTAAACCGCTCCAGATGTTGTATTTATCCTTCCAGTCAAATTCTGTGGTAATTACATTTAACTTTCCGGATTTTCCGGCCAGGTAAAGCGCGTCTTTAAAACCGATTCCTTCAGGCATATTCTGCACCAAAAGGTATGCAGCAAAAGCCATGGTGCCTAAGATGATCAAAAACTGTAACTTCTGTGTATGCGCAATGGCCTTTGCACCACCCACGTAAGTATAAATCAATAAAATGCCCCCGGTAAGGATATTGGTTAAATAAATATTCCAGTTTAACACACTGGAAAGGATAATACTTGGTGCATAAATACTGATGCCGGTTGATAATCCCCGCGAAAACAGGAACAGCAATGAGGTTAATACCCTTGTTTTTTTGTCAAAGCGGTTTTCTAAATATTCGTAAGCTGTATATACATTTAACCGCTGGAAAATGGGAATGAAGGTAATGCAGATCACGATCATAGCCAAAGGCAGGCCGAAATAATACTGAACAAAACGCATACCGTCGGTATAGGCCTGCCCTGGCGCTGACAAAAAAGTAATGGCGCTGGCCTGTGTGGCCATAATACCAAGCAGCACAATATACCAGGGCATTTTATTATCTGCCTTTAAATAGGAGGCATTGCTTTTCTGCCCACGACCAATAAAAACGCCATAGGCTACCACGGCAAGCAAAGTGAATATCAATACGGCCCAATCGATATTACTCATGCCCAGAATTTGGTAAACAAATAATAAAACACAAGCTGAAATACCAGCGCCAAAGCGAGTAATACATACCAGGTATTCCAGTTTTTAAGTTGATTTTTCATCACTTTCCGGCTGATAAAAAGTTAAAGAACAACCTGGCTGCGCCAACATTACCTGCTGGCAACTGCCTGAAAAATGCTAAAGGTGTATAAATGAAATTCCCTTTGCCGTATTTAGCATAAAGGGTTGAACCCTGAAGTGGCTCCTCGCCCGTATCGTGCATTTCAAAAAGCGTTTCGTATCTGGGATCCCATTGGTCAGGGAAGTAAGCACCACGTTCCTGCACCCAGCCTTTAAAATCTTCAGCAGTGATTTTATTTGGATAGTTCAGTAATTTATGGTCAGGTTTTAAAAACTTAACCGCTGCATTTTCTTCGGTTACCCTTTTACCACTAATGCTAAATGGATAAATACCAAAATCCTGAAGTGCCATATCCTGTGTAGTATTGTACTGCATGACAATGGTTCCGCCGTACTCTACATAACTGCGTAAAGCAGTTTGCCAGTTTTTAATTCTCTTTTCGGTATTGATTACCCTTACGCCGGTTACCACGGCGTCATAGCTTGCCAGTTTAACCGGGTTTAGGATATCTGCCTCTGTCAGCACATCAACCTGTAAACCGGCCTGTCTTAAAAATTCGGGGATAAGATCGCCAGCCCCTTCAATATAGCCAATTTTTTTAGCCAATACTTTGATGTCTCCCTTAATTAACCAGGTAGTGGCCGGAACAAAATACTGAAGGGTTGGTAAATGCGGGTATTGGATCAATACCTGCCCTTTTGAATATTCATTTGTTTCTGATGAAAAAACTGCTTCTAATTTATTCTGGCTGGTTTTAATTTTAGCTAAATCTTCAACAGGGATAACGAAATTCATCGTGCTCAGCGTATTCTCGCCCAAGTTAATCCCCTGGAAGGTTTTTACAACCTGGTTCCCTATTTTAAAAGTAATTCTGCCGTAATTGATATTCTTATTAGCCCTTAAGCGAAGGCCGACATTTAAAGCTTCTTTTTCTTTTGCAAAATAAACAGGTTCGCTAAAACTTAAGTCTAATGCAGGGACAATTCTAAGTGCTTCTACCACATCTCCCTTAACAGGATCTAATTTTTTATAGGATAAAGGCAAACTGACCGCGAATTTTTCAGATTCTATTTTCAGTGTCAACAATACATTAACTGGCGATTGCATTTCCGGAAGTCCGATCAACGTATCATTCGGTACGCTAAATGTTGCTGCGTTTTTTGCAGGCTTGGCCAGCCAATAAGGTTCAGTTGGCGCAGCATCTGCCGGAATCTGGATTTTTCGTTCAATGGTAATCAGCGAATCATTGGCCAGCGTTCTGTTTAAATGATCTGTCTGATTTAGCCAGTTTACACTTTCTACCTTTACAGGAGTAGCCGATCTTGAAATTAAGTTTAAACGGAAATTATAACTGTTACCGGCAAGTGCTTCGGGCTGATTGGTTACTACTTCGCCCATAAACCCTCCACTGCTTAAGATGATGTTATCGATCGCAGCAAGTTTATCCGCTCTTAATGCGACATCCTGCAATTCTGCAATTTTTTTTCTCAGCATCAATAGTCCGTGCAGGCTTTTATCAGGCTGGTTGTAATTAAATGATAACAATATAATATCGATGAGTTCATCAATATCGCCTACGCCTTTATCAGACCAGTTCATATTTAAGCCATCAAAAAGAGTTCTTTTGGCAGGATCGCCCAAAACATTGACAAAATATTCGGAACGTATACCAGCCACAGACTGTGTTCCTGCCCCCTGACTTTTATGCAAACTTCTGCTTAATCCGGCCAGCTCACCATAACCCATGCCCAATTGGGCATCATACTGTCCAACCGCCACCTTTAATTGATTTTCGGCTGTTGTGTTCACAGCACCAAACCTGAAAGTATTCCATAACAATCTTTTTGGCTGCCAAACGGAAACATATTTCAGCTGTTCCGGAAACATATTTTTATCGGCAGCCGCTTTGAATGCTTTCTCTGCAACAACTGCAGAAGCGGCATGTTGTCCGTGGCCCGCAGCAGCGGTAGGCGGGAAACGGCAGATAATCACATCAGGCCTGAATTTTCTGATCACCCAAACCACATCGGCCGTAATGCTATCGGCATCCCACTGTTTAAAAGTGTCGTTGGTATTCTTCGAGAATCCGAAATCAATTGCCCTGGTAAAAAATTGTTGCGCACCGTCTAGTCTACGGGCTTCCAAAAGTTCATGTGTCCGGATCAGGCCTAATGCTGCGCCTTGTTCGGTACCTAAAAGATTCTGCCCTCCATCTCCCCTGGTTAGCGATAAATAAGCTGTTTCTACATTCTGATCGTTAATCAACCACGACAGCAAACCTGTATTTTCATCATCAGGATGGGCTGCTAAATATAAAACCTTAGGCAGGTGTTTTAAGGTTTTAAGTTCTCTGTAAATCTCGGAAGATTTTGATGGACGAACCTGTTGCGCCAAACAAAACATTACCGGTAAGCATAGGGTGAGTATGGCAGTTAATCTTTTGAACATAGTATTTGTTTTGCAAAATTCAAATATGCTCAAAAAGCTTTTATTTTAGTGCTTCCGAAACGAAAAAGGTACAAAAATGGTCTTTCTTCGCATTATAATCTTTTAGAAACAGATTCGAGCAGATGGATATAGAGTGTAATCCCTTCTTCAATTTCTTCAATCCGTACAAACTCATCTGCCGTATGCGATCTGGCTGATTCTCCCGGTCCCATTTTTACAGAAGGCATCGTAAGCCAACCCTGATCGGAACTGGTAGGGGAAACATAGGTTTTCTTGCCAAGTACCTGTCCGGCCACGACCAGCGGATGTAATACATCGATGTTGGAAGGATGGAGCACATTAGGGCGTACGTTAAAACTGCTTATGGTGTGGTTAATGATGACATTCAGGATCTCACGAGGGGTATAATTGTGATCGAAACGGATATCGACCGTAAAACGGCATTCTCCCGGCACAATATTATGCTGCAAACCTGCATTTATTTCTGTAACCGTCATTTTTACCGGAGCTGGTAAATGGTCTTCAATCGGAAACTTGAAATGTGAAAACCAATCGATATCCTTAATGGCTTTATAAATGGCATTATCGCCCTCTTCGGGTGCAGCATGTCCTGACCTGCCTTTGGCTACACAATCAATTACCATCGAACCTTTTTCGGCAATGGCCATTTGCATACCTGTTGGCTCCCCAACTATGGCAAAAGAAATGGGTTTAAGATCATTCAATATACTCCTGATGCCATTTAAGCCCGAATTTTCTTCTTCGCCAGTAGCTGCCAAACACAAATTGAAAGCAAGATCAGTCGATTCGTAAAAATAAATAAAGGTAGAAATAAGCGACACCAATGAAGCACCTGCATCGTTACTGCCCAAGCCATGTATTTTTTCATCATCAATGATGGGATTGAATGGGTCTAAAGTATATTGCTCATTTGGTTTTACGGTATCGTGATGCGAATTGAGCAGAATAGTAGGTTTTGCGTTGTCGAAAAATTTATTGTAACACCAAACATTATTGTTCTTGCGGATGGTATTAATGCCATGTTTAGCCAGGTGCGCTTCTATTTCATTGGCAGTTCCCTGCTCTGCGCCACTAAAAGATGGTATGGCGATTAAAGCAGACAAAAGTTCTATGGCTTCGTTATATAATTGATTTAAATCAGGGTGGCTGATGTTCAGTTGTTTTACTACAGTATTCATAGCAGTATATTAAATGCTTTTAAGATTTAGGTTTTGTTTCAATTTTAGGGTATTTTCTGCACTGGCTATAATTTGATCGATATGTGCCGGGCTGAACAACATGGCCGTGCATAAACAGTTACTTTTATTTTTGCTTTCGAGGATACCATAGTTAACACAGCTTTTGCAACCTTCCCAAAAGGCATTATCCTGGGTAATTTGTGCAAAGGTTACGGGCTCGAACCCCAGCTGACTGTTCATTTTCATAATGGCTGCGCCAGAGGTAATGCTGAATATTTTGGCTTCGGGATACAAGCGACGGGATAGACCAAAAATCCGGTTTTTAATGCTTTTGGCAACACCCGAGTTTCTAAATTTAGGCGCAACAATTAACCCTGAATTGGAAATAAAGGTATTTTTCTGCCAGCTTTCTATATAAGAAAAGCCAACCCATTCGCCAGCAGCAGTTACGGCAATAACGGCTTTCCCGGCGTTTATTTTTTCGACAACAGAAGCAGGTGTTCTCTTCGCAATGCCTGAACCCCTTAACAATGCGGAGCTTTGTGTTTCTGCTACAATTTCATCTGCATATTTTGCATCTGCGCTAGTTGCTATCCTGACAAAAATTATTGAATTGTTCATTTTAATAAAATTTCATATCTGCCAGTCATCAAAAGCGATACCCAGAGAGAGATAAAAAACATAAAACACTGTTTATCAAAGTTAAAATTCAAAAAAATAAAAATAAAACCAGGCTAAGCATAAATAAGTTCCTACCATTTTGAAAGGCTTTTTATCATATTGAAAAGTTATTTTTGTTCCCTGCTTCATCAATTCAGTTTTGAGCTAAACCGGAAAGACCGAATTATTACAAACCTTAATTATTCGGTATATTTATTGTTAATATTGTAGCATAATTTTAACCTATGAATGGGATGGTCCTCATCATCGATGATGAAAAGAAAATCTGCAGTTTACTTTCCAGGATTATAGAACTGGAAGGCTTTAAAACCTTACAGGCCAATACCGGAAAAGAAGGACTCAAACTTTTAAAAAGCAATGAGGTAAGTATTGTCATCAGCGATGTAAAACTTCCCGACGTAAATGGTGTTGCACTGGTTAAAGATATCAAAGCTATAAAATCCTACGTAGAAATTATTAACCTCACCGCTTATGGAACCATTGCTGATGGGGTTCTGGCTATTAAAAACGGCGCATTTGATTACCTTGTAAAAGGCGACGATAATGAGAAAATCATCCCGCTTTTGTACAAAGCGATGGATAAGTCTAACCTGCAGCGCAGGGTTTCTGATCTTGAAAACAAGATTGCCAGAAAACATAGCTTTGAAACGATCATCGGGCAGTCTAAAGCATTAAAAGAAGCTATTGATCTGGCAAAAAAAGTAAGCAAAACCGATACTACCGTTTTATTACTTGGCGAAACCGGAACAGGAAAAGAAGTTTTTGCACAGTCTATCCATTATGAAAGCCTTAGGTCTGCAAAACCATTTGTAGCCTTAAACTGCAGCGGTTTTAGTCCGGATTTATTGGAAAGTGAGTTATTCGGATATAAAGCAGGAGCCTTTACGGGTGCAAATAAAGACAAAAAGGGCTTATTGGAAGAAGCCAACGGCGGTACTTTATTGCTGGATGAAATTGGAGAAATGAACCTGGATTTGCAAGCTAAGCTATTACGCGTACTCGAAAGCCAGACTTTTATTAAAGTAGGCGATACCCAAACGCAACAGGTAAACGTCCGGATTTTAGCCGCCACCAATAAAGATTTAAAAGCCGATGCCTTATCAGGAAAATTCCGGTCTGACCTGTATTATCGCCTTTCCGTTTTTACCATTACCTTGCCTCCGCTCCGAGAGCGTAAAGCCGATATCCATGCATTGGCGACTTACTATCTGAAAGAATTTGCAGATAAGGTAAATCGGTCAGTACCGAAAATGGACGATAAAATTTTATCCGTATTGAGCAGCCATAGCTGGAAAGGAAATATCCGGGAGTTAAAAAATATCATCGAGCGTTTGGTTATTTTATCAGATGACAATGTACTAAGCGCAACTGCCCTCCCACCTGAATTCTTTGATTTTACACCCGTAGCAAATGAATATAACCTGCAGCAAATAGAAAAACAGCACATTCAAAAAGTGCTGATCCACACCAAAGGCAACAAAACAGAAACTTCCAGGTTATTGGGAATTGGTTTAACCACACTTTACAGGAAGATAGAGGAGTATCAGATTAAAGAGGTTTGAGGGTTGGAAGGTTGAAGGTTAGCAGGTTGTAAATTTTTCTCGTGCTGTCAGAGTTACCATCTGACAGAAGGTACAATGTTTTAATTAGGGAGTTGAAAGGTTTAAAAGTTGGAAGGTTAAAAATCCATCCGCTAAAATTCAATTAGAAACATTTTTAAGTTAGCACAAGCATCGAAATCTGGAAAGTTGAAAGATTTGGGCGCGAATGGTAGTGCCCATTATCACTCTTCCATCATCCATTTTACATCAGCCTTAAGCGCCAAACCTGATCCACTTATCACCTTCATGTCCGAAGATAAATGAACCGGGATGCAGCATTTCAGCAATATCTTCGATCAGGGAAACAACATTTTCGGCGGTCCGTTCTCGTTCTACGTCATCATTTAATAGAATAATACGGTTGCTTTTTACCGCAGGCCAGTTCGCATCCAATACAGATGGTACTTCGCGCATTAAATCATTGAGCATTTTGCCAGGCTGATAATAAATGATGAAAACAGCACTTAAAATATCAGCTTCCAACATTCCGCCTGCCAAAGCAATCTCTTCTGAAAGCAGGTAGACGGGAGAATTACTGGTATCGATACAGGCTACAGGCACTTTATCCATAAATTTAATCTTATGTTCTACCAGATCTAAACGCTCCTGCAATTCTTCCTGTTTAGCTTCATCGAGGCCAATAAATAAATCGTTAAAAAAAGACATCTGCATTAAATTTATTAATTTGTGCAAAAATAACATTCCTGATCGCATGAGAGGCTCATTTAAATATATATTTTGGTTTTTTTATGTAATCATCTGCATTTCATGTAAGGAAAATGCTCATCATAGCAATAAAAAAGTATTCAATATCAACCTCGATCAGGGTTTAACTTCAATTGACCCGGCTTTTGCGCGAAACCAGAATGCCATCTGGATGACCAATCAGATTTTTAATGGTTTGGTACAGATTGATTCATCCCTGCAAACCCTTCCCTGCATAGCCAAAAGCTGGACGGTTTCGGAAGATGCACTTACCTATACTTTTAATCTGCGTAGCGATGTTTACTTTCATGACGACCCCATTTTTAAAAATGGAAAAGGCCGAAAAGTAGTTGCCAGCGATTTTGTATATAGCTTTTATCGGTTGATCGATCCAAAAGTGGCTTCATCAGGCGGATGGATTTTTAGTGACAAGGTAAAGGACAAGGACAATTTTATTGCACTGAACGATTCTACTTTCCAAATTAAACTGGTACGCCCTTTTCCGCCCTTTATGAGCTTACTTACTACCCAATATTGCTCTGTTGTTCCCAAAGAAGTAGTAGAACATTACGGTAAAGACTTCAGGAGCCATCCGGTGGGTACCGGCCCATTTAAATTTAAATACTGGAAAGAGGGCGAGATACTGGTGCTGTTAAAAAACGAACATTATTTTGAAAAAGATGTGAAAGGAATATCATTACCCTACCTTGACGCCATCAAAGCCAGTTTCATTACCGATAAACAAAGTGGTTTTATGAGTTTCCTGAAAAAGGACCTGGATTTTTACTATAATGTAGATGGCAGTTACCGCGATGATATCCTGACCAAAAGCGGAAAAATGACCTCAAAATATAAGGGGAAATTTACGCTAACCAAAAGCCCTTACCTATGCACCGAATATGTTGGTATTTTGGTTGACACCAATCTTTCGATTGTAAAGAAATCGCCATTGCGTTTTAAAAAAGTCAGACAGGCCATTAATTATGCCATAGACCGTGACCGATTAATTAAGTACCTGAGAAATGGCATTGGTGTTTCAGCCACATCTGGTTTTATCCCTAAAGGCATGCCCGGTTTCGATAGTCTGGCCGTCCGTGGATATGCCTATAACCCAAAACTTTCGGCCAAACTGTTGGTGGAAGCGGGTTTCCCTGAAGGGAAAGGGATGGAAGAGGTTACCTTAAATACCACTACAACCTATAAAGATCTGATCGAGTTTATTCAGGGCCAGCTTACCGCGGTCGGGATTAAAGTTAAAATAGATGTTAGCCCCAGCGCAAGCCTCAGGGATCTGATGTCTAAAAACAGTGTTAATTTTTTCCGTGGCTCATGGCTGGCCGATTACGGCGATGGAGAGAATTTCCTTTCTATGTTCTACTCTAAAAACAAAGTGCCTTACGGACCAAATTATACTGCTTTTTACAACAAAGAATTTGATCAGCTTTTTGAGAAAAGCTATTATGAAAGCGATAATGAAAAACGTTTTGAGCTGTACCGAAAAATGGACCAGATGGTAATGGATTACGCTCCGGTTGTCCCTTTATTCTACGATCAATCAGTGGTGATGCTACAGAACAATATCAGCGGCTATTCTTTTAATCCGCTAAGCCTGATGATTTTAAAAAGGATTAAAAAGGGGTAGAAATAGGTTTTGTTGCTTAAACAAAGTAATTTATTAACTTAAAGATTACTGTGTTAGTCTGAGCTGGTCGAAGACCTCTTAGGAATTAGATAATTATGATCCTTCGACAGAATACCATTGACAAGATCAAGTAGTACGGTCGTCATTGCAAGGAGAGGAACGGCGAAGCAATCTTCATGCTAATGATCCTTGCTGTAAGATTGCTTCGTCGGCTGAAAAGCCTTCTTATAATGACGATCCTCGCAGAGGCTTATTTCCATTAAATACTTTCGTCAATCATATTGATTTTTATCCAATAAATTATCCTTCAGGATGACAAACTATTCAAACTACTTTTCACCCATCAACTTCCTTTTAAGGAAATCAGCCGTTGCTTCGCTTACTTTCAAACCATTTGAAAATTTCATCCAGTGGTGGGTATCATCCGGAATGGCCAAAAATTCAAAATCAAACTTTTTATCTTCAAAACGTTTAGCGAGATCGACACTTTGGTTAAAAGCAACATTGCGGTCGTCATCAGCGTGGATAATCAATGTGGGCGAAGTCCAGGTACTTACATAGCTTGCCGGTGATGTTTGTTCGGCTACTTTTGCTGCAAGTGCCGCATCCGGAGCTGGTTTTCTTCCTTCCTGATCTGAAGTAGTAAACCGGTTATTTACACCATGGATATCTACACCTGCTGCGAATAATTTAGAATCTTTGCCAAGGGCGAGCGCGGTGAGGTATCCGCCGTAAGAACCACCATAAATCCCGATTTTATTTTTGTTGATACCAGGCTGTGCAGCCAGCCATTCGCCGGCGGCTTTAATATCCTGATATTCTGACGCACCCTGTGCGCCTGCTTTTAAGGGTTTATGAAAATCATAACCA
Source organism: Pedobacter sp. BG31 (assembly GCF_042464845.1). Taxonomy (NCBI): domain Bacteria; kingdom Pseudomonadati; phylum Bacteroidota; class Sphingobacteriia; order Sphingobacteriales; family Sphingobacteriaceae; genus Pedobacter; species Pedobacter sp. BG31. The sequence continues at coordinate 137,620 of NZ_JBHNZK010000008.1, read as the reverse complement.
TAGCCGATTCCTAAACGGTAGTTTACAGACAGCACAGTAAAACCGATATTAACCAAATACTGATTTAACGCATAATCTATCGAATAGTAATCCATCGGATTCCAGCCTAAAAACATCTGCCTTTGCGGTCCGCCGTGTACATAAATAATCGCCGGTTGATTTTTACCCGCTTTTTTTGGCGAAAACAACTGGCCATAAACACTATTACCATCTGCAGCTTTAAAACTCACATGTTTAGGAGTTACCATATTTTTCAGTGGAAAATCATTTGGAATGAGGGATTCTCCAATGAGTTCCAGCGCTTTTCCAGTAGTAATCAATGCAGGTAATAGTGGTCTTTCAGCAGTTGAACTCAGACAAAAAACTGTTCGATTGTCGGCTGCAATAACAGGATAGGCTTCTATTCCTTTGCCTAAAGTTAAGGCCTGCATATTGGCCTGATTAACTGAAACTTTATAAATATGCCTCCTGTCCATGTCATCTGCATCTTCGCCCTTATTGGCGGCAAAAACCAATGTTTTTTTATCGGCACTTAATTTAATGTTCTCTACAGCGAAATCACCGGGCGTGAGCAGCATGCGTTTTGATCCGTCTGGATTGATGGCATACAGATGCGGCCAACCGTCCTCATAAGAGGTAAAAACAATTTTACCGTCGGCCCATAACAGGTTTGTACCACCATCAATTGAAGGGAAAGAACCACGTAAAGTTTCGGGAGCTTTCCAGATCATTTTTCCCGCACCCGTATTTACGTTTACCGTCCATATGGCCCAGGGCTGATGTTTCTTGGTTAAAATGGAGTCGGTTTCCCCGCCAACACCGGGCGTTCTGATAAAGGCAATATCATTTCCATCCGGCGACCATACCGGCGTATTATCTTTAGAAAATGAAGGCAATAGCCATTTAACAGGTGTTTGCTGATCAGTATAAATCCCTAAAAACGAGTGATCGCTCCGGTTTGAAATAAAAGCTATTTTTTTTCCGTCGGGCGACCATTTATAAGCTCCGTTTATTCCTTTGGCGTAAAAGAGGTTTTTAGCCGCTGATGTTCCATCAAGAGGACTGACCATCACCTGACCGTTTTTGGCAAAAATAACCTGGTCGCTATTGGGCGAAATTACCGGATTATCGCCTTCGCCTAAAGTAACTATATCACCTCCCTCAAAAGAAACACTAAATACCTGCACTTTAGGTGCAATTGGCGATGAGTTTGCATTAACCGGCCCGCCATCTCTCCCTCCATGATCTCCCCCACGTACAAATACAATCCGCTTTCCATCAGCAGAAATAGCTAAGCTGGTTAGCTCCTGCCCATCATCATCCATATAGTCTGTAATTTTTACTGCTTTATAACCTGGTGCCTCTGCTACGTAAATATTCCTTTTTCCCTGTTCGTTTGCCGCCCAGGCAATTTTAGCCCCTACAGGCGCGGCCACCAATTGGGTTGGAAAAGGATAAGATAAAACAGATTTTAAAGTGAAAGACTGGGCGAATAGATTGGAAGCAGAAAATAAAACGAAAAGGATAAGCGATAGTTTCTTCATTTCGTAACTGGTTTGGCGGTTAGTGCATTGTGAATAGCGTTTGGCAGAAGTCAGATTAACTGCTTTCTGCCAAACGTATTTTTAAGGGTTAAGCATTTGGCGAAGAAAAGAACAAGCGTTTCACGCCAAATGCCATACGCTTGAATTACTGATCCCACCAAAGTTTGGTTGTTCTTGGAACATCGGCAGGCACATTTGCACCATTTTTACTTCTTTCGCCTTGCGTATAATCTAACCGGCGGATGAATGTAGGAAGCGCAGCATTAGCAGGCATACCAAAATCTTTGTACTGATAATCAAAACGGCGGGCATCATTCCATGCTTCCGGATTCAGGTAAGTTGCAATGTACTTTTCTTTAAAAATGAGGTCTTTGGTTAAGGCAGCCTCACCAACACTCACTAAAGGGTTTGCCAGATAAGCATCACGATTTGCTGCAGTAACCTGAAACTTATCCATATTGGCACTTATACCTGCGAGATATGCTGCATAAGCCTTCGTTTTATCGGTATTGAAATAAGCTTCAGCCTCTATAAATTTCAATTCAGCAAACGTAACGATGAATATTGGCGAAGTATCGCTGGTCCATGGGGAGTTTCTCGAAATATAACATTCATCTTTCGTCGTATTAGCCCCAGGCAACCTGTTACCTGCACCGTTTATCGTTCCTATATAAATGTTATTGATGGTTTTATCGGTAATCTTTTCTATACGGGGATCAAAAACACTAAATGTCTTACCATTTAATGCATCAATTAATTGTTCAGAAAGCCAGCCTCCCAATGATTGTTGTAAATTGGATAATGCGACATTTGCCCATGGATTACGCTCTTTAAAGGTAGCCATAGTGGCATCATCTGTATTAGCTGTAAAAGAACTGCCCAATGCGGCCAACACAGCCGTAGGGTTATAGGCACTGGTTTTGCTAATCTTATTTAATAACCTGGCCTTTAAAGCATAAGCCATTTTTAACCAGTTTACTCTTTCTGTTGTGCTTTTACCATAAATTAAATCGCTGGTTGGCGCCAGTTTAACAGTTGCATCTGTTTTGGCAAGTTCCAAAATAGCTTCATCTAAAAGTGCTATGGCCTGATTATAAACATCCTGTTGTTTATCGTACTTCGGTGTTAGGTTATTGATATTAAAGGCTTCCGAAAATGGCACATCTCCCCAAAGATCATTCACCAATGTAAGGTTATAAGCAATAAGTACATCAGCTACGCCTTTATATTCGCTTGAGTTTTGAGCAACGGCCAGCTTTTTCATTTCATTGGCATCGGCCATAGCAAAATAAAGGGCATCCCAGCTGGGGGTAAAATCAATGGCCTGATAAGTATCGCCGGCACCATTCGCAGCAGGATTGGCTGTATACTGTACATAAGGAGCGATGATGTTTCCAATAAGGTAATTGTTATTTGCTGCCTTATAAGTTGATGTGGCCAACAAAGTACTTAAAGTAGCTACGGGAACCTGGTTCGGGTTGTCGGACAGTGAATCAAAGTAACTTTTTTTGCAGCTTTGCAGACCTAGTGTTGCAATCAAAGCTGAGCACAATGTATATTTTATGATTTTTTGCATCGTATTTCTATTTAAAAACCAACATTAAGCGTGAATATTATTGTACGGGCAGATGGATAAGTAAAACCAGCAGAACCATCGTTATTACTGCCAGCATCATAAGAGCTGGATTCAGGATCTACGCCGTAATATTTCGTCCACAGCCATAAATTATTTCCGGTAACTGATAGCGAAGCATTTTTGATCGTTTTTGCAGGCAACCAGTTTGCTGGTAAGCTATAGGTTAAACTGGCAGAGCGCAAACGTACCCAGGAGGCATCGCTTACAAAAGGTTCAGAAACGTTACGGTAGTAAATGCGGTAATATCCTTCGCCGTAATCAACGCCGTCAGGCCCTATCCTTTGGCCCATGTAGACCGGTTTTGTATTCGGCTGACCGTTGGCCAGGACACCATCAAATACTTTTATGGTTCTTCTGTCAGCAGTATAATCAGGTAATCCGAAAGCCGAATAAAAATCTTCCAGCCAGTTGTATTTTTCAAATCCCAAACGTGCATCAAACAATACATTTAAACTAAAATCTTTGTACCTGAAGGTATTGCCCATACCAATAATATATTTCGGTTGCGAGTTACCCAACAGTTTCTGCTTTCCTCCTGAAATGCTAGGGAAACCATTTGCACCGATCAGCAATGGAAGGCTTTTATCAAGCACAACCGGATCTTCTGGTGTATTTCCATAATAGCGGTTAAAATAACTACCGTAAATATTACCATAAGGCTGACCTTTAATCAACTTCATGGTTACTCCGGCATTGCCATACCCCCTTGCGGCACCGTATACAATTTCTGATATTCCGTTAGGCATGCTCAGTACCATATTCCTATTTGCAGAAAAATTAACATTTACATCCCATCTGAAATCTTTTGATACAATGGGTTTACCATTTAATACCAGCTCCACTCCTCTGTTCCTGATATCGCCTGCATTGATCGATTTGGTTACATAACCGACGGCAGACGACACCTGTGTTTGGATAATCTGATCCTTGCTTAATGAATAATAGTATGTTAAATCAAAACCTAAACGGCTTTTAAAGAACGACATTTCCAAACCCGCTTCATAAGTATTGGTAAACTCCGGACGAAGCTCGGAATTACCAAGATTTGGAGCAATAGTTAAACCTCCGGTACCGGTTGGCAAAGAAGTATAAGGTGTATAGCCTGTAAAGGTAGAATATTCTGATGCATCCTTACCGATCCTGGCATAAGATAAGCGCAATTTGGCCTGACTAATGGCTGCGGGTAATTTAAACTGATCGGAAAATACATAACTTAAACTGGCAGAAGGATAAAAAAAGGACCTGCTTGCCTTAGGAAGCGTTGAGGTAATATCATTTCTTCCAGTAATGGTTAGGAAAAGGTAATTTCTATAATCGAAAGTAGCCTCTCCAAAATAACCTACCAATCTTTTTTGTTTTAGTGTTTGCGTAGGGGTTAACACACCAGCATTCGCTAAATTAAAGAAATTATATACCCCAAGGATACTGCCCAAAGTACCCACATCTTTCGACATACGGTCGTAGACTTCTTGTCCAATCCTTAACGTTCCGGTGATATCGTCAGTTAGTTTTGTATTAAAAGTGGCAACAAAAGTGCTGTTGATGGTCCTGAATTTGGTGTTATACTCTCCATAAAAGCCCTGCGCATTATCATACATGGCTTCAGTGGCATACATTGGACCACGTGCGGTGCGAACGCGGTTATCACCATAGGTATCCACCCCTAAACGGTAAGAAAAATTAAGCCATTTGGCAGGATCGTAACTCAAACTTGCCCCACCAATAAAACGGTTAACATCACCTTTGAACCTATTATTTGCAGTACCCCAAATCGGGTTATTGGTTCCGAAATATTTTTGTGATCCATCCGGATTCTGATAATCGGCAACATCATAGCGTGGCGACCAGTAAGCAAGGCTTTCGCCAAATCGATCTGCGCTATAGGTATAACCACCCGAATTGGTAAAATTCATGTTTACTGATGCCTTAAATTTCGGACTGATGATAAAGTCGGTATTCAATCTTCCAGAGAAATTTTTGTTATCGGTATTCGGCATCATCCCCTTTTGATAAAGCTGCGAAATGGAAGAGAAAAATTTTATAGCATCGCTTCCACCAGTAACCGATAAGGAATTTTTAACCTGCTGACCGGTACCAAATGCGCGGTCGTAATTATTGAATAATTGATCGGGATGTGTTGGATCGATTAATTTTGCCTCGGCAATAGTTGGTCCCCAGCCTGGTCCGATACCACCCGGTGGATTGGTATAAACCCCCAGAACGCCTTGGGTATATTCTGTTTGAACATCTGGCGACTTCAAAACCTCATCAAAGCCATAACTGCTATTAAAGTTTATACTAACACCATTTTGTTTCCCCCTTTTCGTGGTAATAACTACAACGCCATTGGCTCCCCTTAGGCCATAAAGTGCGGTAGCGGCGCCTCCTTTTAAAATATTAATGGTTTCAATATCTTCAGGATTAATATCTGATGCCCTGTTTGTTACTCCTCTAGAACCAAATGCTGTACCATCAGGATTTGCACCAATAGTAGAGGTTGAGTTATCAATCTGTACCCCATCAATTACATATAAAGGATCGCCCGAAATGTTCGGATCAATGGAGTTTACTCCTCTTATTCGGATACTTGCCCCCTGGCCCGGACCACCACCTGTACTAGAAATGGTTGCTCCTGCTACTTTACCCTGCAATGCATTAAGCAGATTGGGTTGGTGATTATAGTTTAAATCAATACTGCCTACAGTTTGTGCGGCATAACCTAAAGATTTTGCCTGCCGGGTGATACCTAAAGCAGTAGAAATGGTTACTTCCTGTAACTCTTGCGTATCAGAAGCCAGCACTGCATTAACCGTGGTTTTACTGCCAACGGTAATTTCCTGGGTTTTATACCCGATTAAACTAACTACGAGTACCGAGCTTGGCGAAGGTGCCTGAATGGTAAAAGCACCATTACTATCAGTTGAGGTACCTATTGCAGTTCCCTTAATTTTTATACTTACTCCGGGTAACGGACCTCCGTCATCAGTTGAAGTGATTTTGCCTGTTATGGTTTTTACCTGGGCCAAAGTAGGTAATCCGGTAAGTAAGATGCAGAGAAAAACAAGCGAGGTAAAGAGTTTTTTCATATGTAGATTATTTAGGATAGTGATTGCTAGTTGATTGCAATATAGGTTTTTAACCAAATAAAAATGCATTAAAACAGACAGCAATCCCTAATTTAAAGTATTTTTTACATTACAAATTGGCGTACCTCGCACAAACAAGCAGAATACGCATTCAAAAACAGTGAAAACTCACTTAGAAATGATAAATTAGTTAAGAAACACCTAAATAGAATCTTAAAAACCAAGAATACGGAAGTATACACATAATTTGAGCAATCACTCGGCTAAACTGGCGAAAATCCAGGGCGTATTCATGTGGCGTAGGATATTAATTTATCTACGCATCACTATTGAAATAATTATCAGTTATTACACCGCCTGATCAACCTCAGATCATTAAACCATATGCCAATAGCCCTGTTTGAAAGCTGGTAGCTTCCCTTTAACGACAAAAAGTCTTTCCGAATTAACGGAAAGACTTTAATATATATTTGAATTTGGTTTTTACTGCTGAACGCCACCGCCCATGTTACCCGGCTGCTGGTCTTGCTTGATATCGTCATTTTTAATCTTTTTCTTCTCTGTATACTTAAGCTTGCCGAAAGAGTAACTAAAATTAACACCAAAAGAACGTAATGGATAATAGATATTCTGACTTTGAAAAACAGTTTCATTAGCCGTAACAGAATTATTTACAGTTTGGATGTGAAGATCTTTTGTAAAAGGATTTAATGTATTAACACCGATTGAACCTTTTTTATTTAAGACATCTTTTTTGAATGATGCGCCATAAAAAACCATCGCATCTGTTTTGCCTTGATATGTTCTTCTTGGCGAATTTACTACACCAAATAATTCAAAATTGTAACCTTTACCAAAGCCATAAGCTGAACGGATAAACAGATTATAGTTTACAAAAGTACCGGTATTAAAATTAATTACTTTGTTATTCACTTCGTAAGTATTTAATCCAAAATTACTCATTAAAGTCCATTTAGGCTTAGGATTGTATGAGCCAAAAACATTGAAACCATAAGTTTGGCCAGTACCAACATTGATATAAGTGGTTAACGGCACATTGGCAGCAGTTGTAGTCAGCGAGCTTTCAATTATCCCACCTGTACGGCGATAGAATACGGACGCATTAATTACTGATCCTTTTATAAAAGTACTGTAACCCAGTTCCAAGTTATCGCTTAGTTCAGGATCCAAATACGGATTCCCCTGCTGTAAGCTAATTGGGTTACTGTCGTTAAGGAAAGGATTCAAATAATTCTGACCGGGCCTTTGTAAACGACGGTTATAACTTAATTTCAACGTGGCGTTGCCTTTTAAGGTTTGAGAAATAATGGCACTTGGGAATAAATTTAAATAATCATTTTTCTGAATTCCATTTGCTTTTGTATTAAAACTAATCGCAGTATACTCCGTTCTTAAACCACCTTTAAACTTTAATTTCTTGGTTAAGTTGAAGTTGATTACACCATAGGCTGCAGCAACGTCCTGATTGTAATCAAAATCTTGAGAAGAAAAATCGAATTGACTTTTAATCTCACGGAAAATCCCTTTTGCTCCTAGTTCTAAAGTAGTCGATTTAGAAAATGGGTAAGTATAATCTGTTTGAACGGTATACTCATTATTTCTACTGGTATTATTTCGCTCAGTAGTGTTCCCTGTTGAAGCACCCTCAGGAATAAACGTATTACTAAATCTTTGAGGGGTACGACCAGTGGATAGTTGCGCAGATATAGAAAACTCTTCTCCTTCTTTTTTGGAAGTTTTTTTATAATCGACATTCCAATCCATATTACTGAATGTCATATCCATATCACTAATATTTTTTTGACGGATACCATTAGAAATAAAATCTGATTCGCCTGGTCCGCCATTCGAAAAACGGTTAAATTTTACATTAGAGCTAATGTTATTATATGCATTAAAATCGTAATCTATACCTAAGCTACCATTCAAACCATCCCTACTCCATTTGGAGTATCCATCTTGTGACGTGTTGATGGCGTTTCCATTATTTAGCTGCGTATTGTTAACAATTACAACCCTTGAATTCTGGGCATATGCAAAGTTACCTCCAAGCGCTGTATTAACACTTAAACGGCCTGTCTTAGCTGTCAAATTGAAAGCACCGTTGTTTTGTCGTGTGCCAGCAGACGCATTTACAGAACCACTTACACCTTGTGCATTCGATTTTTTGGTAATGATATTGATGATACCACCAGAACCTTCAGCATCGTATTTTGCTGATGGACTGGTAATGACTTCTACACTTTTAATCTGCTCTGCCGGGATCATCTTTAACGCATCAGCCACGCTACTGGCCATCGTACCAGAAGGTTTACCATTAATTAACACACGTACCGCACCACCACGCAGCTGAACATTTCCATTCATATCTACAGATAACATGGGTACCTTACGCATTACATCTGTTGCATCACCACCGGCATTTGTTCCGTCAGCCTCTGCATTATAAACCATTCTGTCGATTTTATTTTCGATAACCGCCTTTGTACCCTGCACCTGCACATCTGCCAAAGTATTTTCTGTTCCCACGATATAAATCGTACCGATATTATTATCCGGTTTAGATGGCGTGGTGGTAACCAGAACAGATTTTGTTTTATAGCCCATAAAACCAATCATCAGCTTATATGAATCAGGAGAAACATTTTGTAAGGTAAGTTTTCCTTTTTCGTCGGTTACGCCACCGTTTACCGATTTATTGTTTTTCACACTAATCAAAGAAACCGTTGCGTAATCAATTGGCTTTTTAGTTAATGAATCGAGTATAGTGGCCGTGATCCGTCCGGTAACTGTTGATTTTTTGGGTGCTCCACCAAGTCCGCCAGTAGGAAACTGGGCATGTGCACTAAAAAATATACCAAGGATAAAGCTTAATAGTAAAAGTTTTTTCATTTCAAGAGTTTGTCTTTTTTAATTAGTCTGCGCAAATTGCATTTTGTTACAATAATACGCTATACTTTTTGCACCAACTCTACCAATTACCCGGCGAAGCCCACACTTTTATCGGCAAAAAAACATGGAAGAAGTAAAATGTGTAATGGAAGATGAGAATTTCACTTCTCCATCTTACATCCTCCATTTCACATCATCCTTACCTCGAAATATTGTTAGGTCTGGAATAAACCATTTGCATCACATTAATATTCCGCATGGCAAAAGCAGCTTCACAATAATTCAGGTAATAGTTCCACTTGCGGATAAAGGTTTCATCAAAACCCAATGCTTTCACTTTATTCAGGTTTTTGTTAAATTCAACAAACCATAAATGAAGTGTACGGGCATAATCCAAACCCATATCTTTTAAATCAACCATGGTTAAATCACCGGTTTCATTTATAGCTTTGTTAATGGCTGCTACCGAAGGTAAAAGCGAACCCGGAAAAATATGCTTCTGAATCCAATCTACGCCATTTCTCAATTTATCGTACCTACAATCAGGAGACGTAATGACCTGAAAGGCAAAAATTCCATCAGGTTTTAATAATTGCTGGCATTTTTCAAAATAGGTTTCCAAATATTGATGTCCTACAGCCTCCAGCATTTCGATTGATACGATTTTGTCAAAAACACCTTCAATTTTGCGGTAGTCCTGGATAATGATCGAAACTTTATCGGCCAATCCCTCTTCATGCACGCGTTCCATCGCTAATCTCTGTTGTTCCTTAGAAATGGTTACCGAAGTAACTTTACAGCCGTAGTTTTTGGCCAAGAAAATGGCATTACCACCCCAGCCACTTCCGATTTCCAATACATGATCGGTCGACTTGATTTTTAACTGCCTCGCCAGGCGATCGTATTTGGCATATTGCGAGTCTTCTAAACTTAAATTATCGGGGTTAAAGTAACCACTCGAATAAGTCATGGTTTTATCCAGGAAAGTGGCGAAGAAATCATTATTCAGATCGTAATGCTCTGAAATATTTTTCTGCGATCCGGCCAAAGTATTTGCCCTGCGCACGTGGTAGATTTTGTTTACCCATTTAAAAATATTCAGCGCTATGGAATTTACCTTACTGCCGGTTACTGAGGGTGCATTTTCAATATTCAGGATGACCCATTTAATTACGTTGGTAATATTTGTGGTATCCCACAGGCCAGAGGTATAGCCCTCCCCAAAACCAATATCGCCATAAAGTGCGATGGATTTAAAGAAATGAGGATGATTTACCTGTATGTGCGCTTCTATTTGATGTTCACCATTTCCAAAAACCAGTGTTTCGCCACCTGGCAGTGAAAGTTCCAATTTGCCCAAGGTCATTTTAGAAAGTGCATTCAATACTGCTCTTTCGAAAAAGCCCTTTGATGTTCTGGCGGCGGTAAGCGTATTCATAGCGTCTGATCTATTTAATTTGTGGTTTGTAAGGTTTATATACGTTACGTTGCAATTCAGGGTTTTCGGCTTTTGGATGAAATGGTATTTTTTTAATCCAAAGTTTGAAGGCCTGCCAGTGGATCATGCCCATGATCTGCAACGGAATGAAGGGGATAGAAAAAAAATTACGAAGCAAAGCCATGTTGCTTAATGGCTTCTTTTCTCCTTTCAAAGTACTGATAAAAAAGCGATTGCCCTGCTTATCTATATCGTCAATTTTGATATCAAGTTTATCAGCCGGAACCCTCAACTTAAAATCGAAAGCATCGTCGTGGTCAATAAACGGTGAAATATAAAAATATTTAGTAGTGATTTTGGTAAAGGTATCCCCATGCAATTCGTCTTTTCCAAAGAAAAAAAGTTTCATTTCCCGGTAAGTGTTGCTGATTTCGGCCACACAACAAACCGGATTGCCCTGCTTGTCAAAGCAATAATAAAAGGAAACAGGATTGAAGTTGTAACCCAGCACATTGAGGTTGGTAAGCAGTTTTATTTTAAGTCTGCTACCATCAACGCCATTTTCTTTTAAATAAGTTTCTACATGCTGACGTGCGTTTTTGGTTTGATCGGGATTTTCCTTTGGTAACTGAAAGTGCTCCGAATCACGAAAAGAAAAAAGGTTAAATTTATTTCTGCTGAACCAGCGCAACTTTTTATCCAACAGATCCAACTCATCCAGGTCGATATAAAACATATACACGCTATACCAAAAGAAATGTTTTTTGGGCGCCAGGCGGTGGTGCATGACTTTTGCGGTGTAGATGTTTGAATTGAATGCCATTTTTGTAACAATTTACGATTTTTTTTTGTGGATATCTTTTCATCGATTCGTCATCTCGACTGGAACGCAGTGAAACGGAGAGATCTATCTGGTAGATTTCTCGACTTCGTTGCACTCCGCTCGAAATGACGGTAATTTAAGATCAATTACATCTGTTTGCACAAATCTACCGCACTCTTATAAGCATCTTCATGAAAACCATATTTAAAATAACTTCCGCAATAGTAAACAGGACCGGTTTCATTTAGCTTGTGCAAATGCTCCTGCGCCTGCATTGCCGAAACATCAAACAATGGGTGATGGTAGTCAATTTCTTTGATAATCTTATCTCGATTTAACGTTTCGGTAGGATTAATGGAAACAAAGTAATTCTGCTTTTTAGACACACCTTGTAAATTATTCATCCAATAAATAGTACTTGGCAATAACTTATCACCTTGCTGTTCTACACGGTAATTCCAGCTGCTCCAGGCCAGTTTGGCTTCAGGCATCTGCTTCTCATCAGTATGTACAACGGCTTTGTTTAACTGGTATTTAAATTTGGAAAGCAATTCAGATTCCAGCGTTGTTTTATCTTTTACGATCTCAAAAGTCTGGTCGGCATGGCTGGCCATAATTACTTTATCGAATTCAAATTTCTCACCTTTTTGGTTTTCTACTTCAACTTTACCATTCCCTAACCGTTTTACCGCTACAATTTTGGTATTGATCTTGATCCTGTCGCGAAACGGGGCAATCAGTTTTTCACGGTAAGCCTGACTGCCGTTTTGCAATGTATACCATTGATGCTGAGTATTCAAACCTAAAAAGCCGTGATTTTTAAAGAAACGGATTAAGGTAACTGCCGGAAAATCCAGAATCTGTTCCATTGGCGCACTCCATACCGCAGCACTCATTGGGATGAGGTATTGCCAGAGCATATCGTCACTGTAGCCAAATTCCTTAAAAAACTGCCCGATCGAATAATCCCGGTATTCAGGCTTATCCAAAATTTCTACACTTTGTTTGTTGAAACGGTTAATCTGCATCAACATTTTTAAATACGGAATATTGAATAAATTCTTCCGCTGGGCAAAAAGATGATTCAAGCTTGAGCCGCTATATTCCAACTTTTTGGGGAGAAACTGCACGCTAAAAGACATATCTGTCTTCATTACGGGTGCGTCAATCTCCGCAAACATCCCTGTCAGGTTTGGATAAGTCTGATAGTTAAAAACCATAAAGCCGCTATCCAGGTAAATGGGTTTACCATCCTCTTCAAGCGTTATCGTATTGGTATGTCCGCCAATATAATCTGCTTCTTCGAAAATCGTAAGATTATATTGATGTTGCAGTTTATGGGCACAACCCATGCCTGCTATTCCTGAACCAATAATGGCGAGTGTTTTCATGATTTAATGATGGATAATTTAATATGGATGACGGAAGATATCAGACGTGAGACATGAGATTTGAGCCGGATAAACGATACACCTTAAACCCTTTACCTTATACCTTTTCAAACAAATAATGGCATACCATCCATTCGTTTCCCTTGTTGTAATTAAAAAGTTCTGCACATGACATGTAAAATAACCTCCAATATACCCACCATTTTACCGCCTGATCTTTCCCGTAAGTCGTTTCGAAAATTGGCATGATTTCCTTCTTATGCTTATCCATATTGCTTAACCAAGCTTCAGCCGTTTTGCCATAATTATTTCCATTTACCACCCAATGTTTATCAATTTTAAGGTCGTCGTTAAAGTAGAAGAACAAATGGTTGGATGGCATAATCCCGCCGGTGAAAAAGTATTTGCTCATCCAGTCGGTTTCGTCAATCACTTCAAATTTGTAAGCCAGGGTTTTGTGCGTAAAAATATGTACGAACAGCTTCCCATCAGGCTTCATAAATGAGGCCACCTTGTTAAGCAAAAATTTATAGTTGCGCATGTGCTCAAACATCTCAACAGAAACCACCCTGTCAAATGTATCGGCAATGGTAAACGTATTCATATCGGCGGTTAAAACCGTTAGGTTTTGGATTCCGCGTTGCTTCGCCGTTTCATCAATGAAAATTTTTTGCGTAGCAGAGTTAGATACCACGGTAAATGTGCTTTCCGGATATTTAGCTGCCATATACAGCGACAGCGACCCCCAGCCACAGCCCAATTCTAAAACATTCTGTCTATTTTGTAAATCGGCCCTTTTACAGGTTAATGCCAGCATATCTTCTTCCGAAGTATCAATATCCTTAACGCCAGGTTTCCAGTAACCACTGCTGTACTTTAAGTTTTTGCCTAAACAGTACTGAAAAAATTCGGTTGGAAGCTCGTAATGCTGTTCATTCGCATCAGCAGTATTTACCGCAATAGGCGATTGCTTCAGCTCTGCCACCAGGTCCATAAATTTTTCCTGCTGCAATTCTTCATTGCCCAGCGTTTCATCATCCAGGCGCTGTTTGCACAATTTCCTAATGCCTATACGCAAGGCCGTATCCGGAAGTTTGTCGTTTTCTAAAAGTTTATCGTACCACATTTTGAGGTTGGAAGGTTAAGGGTTGTAAGGTTGAAGGTTTACGTGTAATAAAAATGTATGATTGAGGTTTAGGTTAATGTACGGTGTGAAACGGTTGATGGATTTGCGGTTTGCATGAACCTTATCCATATTACATTTCACCTCTTTTTCCTCCAGGGGAAAAAGGCGCTCGTTGTTTCCTGGTATCTTTTATAAGCTATAGGTTTGCTCCTTAGATTTTGTTCTTCATTGTTCGGCACACCAGTAACCCTTGTTAATAAATACAAAATCACTGCCGGACTAATAATAGCCAGAATTCCCCATGGCGATGCCAGCGCAAAAATGAAATAAGCCATCCAGGTTAACCATTCAAAAAAATAATTGGGGTGACGGCTATAGTACCACAAACCGGTGTCGCGTACTTTGCCTTTATTAAGCGGATCTTTTTTAAAGGCTGCAAGTTGTCTGTCGGCAATCATTTCTCCAAAAAACGCGATTACCCAAACCAATGCACCTGCATACTCAAAAAAGGAAATAGCCTGCGACTGATTGGCGGTGATGATAAAAAATGGAATGGCCAGTATGACATTTGATATGGCCTGAAATTGAAAAAAGACAAAGAAATTTCGATCGGCTTTGTCTCCCCATTCTTTACGCAACTGTACATACCTGCCTTCTTCTTCATCCAGATGACCAATAACACGTTGCCAAAGATGAACACCTAAACGTAACTCAGCCAGTAAAAACATCCCACAGATTAAAATTTTCCGGGGTTCGTAGCCCTCAGATAAAAAAAATGTAATGACGGTGATTACGGGAAAATTCAGTGCCCAAAAAACATCAACCACACCTGCGTTTTTGATTTTCTTCGCCCAAAGCCAAACCATGGCCATGATAAAACAGCAGGCTATAAGCGAAAGGAGTGCGATAGATAAAAGATGTCCTGTTTGGAGCGGCATAAGTTTAAAGTAAAAGGTTTAAGGCCCAAAAGCCAGTTAGCTTTGCTAAGAAAAACCGTTACGCCATTCTGCAACCTAAATCTTACACCTCACGTCTTAAAAGTAATTCCTTAACACCTTCACCATCTTTTAGTTTAAATAAATACACTAAAACATAAGCCAGGGTTGCAATGCTGCCTAAACATACGAACAAAACAGCAATAGAGATTTTAAGAATAATGCTTTTTTCTTTATAAAACATCCAAAGTGTAATAATAAAGATGTTGGCATAAAAATCCCAGAGGGTAGCACGCATCCATGGAATGCTGCCCAGGAAATTCCATTGTTCGAAAAGGTTGCTTTCTAACGAGGTGCTGATTACTTTATAACACATAAAAACCAACAGTGCGGAGAAAATAAATTTGAGGAGGTTGATCATATGATAGTTTAAGTTTTGAAACAGATTGGAATATATACGTTAAGACAGGCAAAAAAGATTTTATGGTAAAACCCTTGCCTTTACCCTTCGACTCCGCTACCATTGACAGGCTCCATTAACACGACCGTCATTGCGAGGAGGAACGACGAAGCAATCTTTCATACCATTAATCCTTGCCATAAAAGATTGCTTCGTCGGCTGAAAAAGCCTTCTTATAATGACGATAATCAGAGGAGATTTTATTTACTATTAAGTTCTCCTGCCATTTATTTTTGTTTCATAAATTATACCCCAGGGTTGATCAAGCGCGGGATATACTCCGTATTTCCGTGGCAAAAAACCAATGCATTTTTATTTGGAAAGCAGGTTCCTGTGCTCATCGGTTGCGATAGTCCTGCCATTTGCTGCAATCTTTTTGAGATGCTGTTATGCTGTGAGCAAATATCCTTTTTCATCGGGTGCAGATGCTTCGTACCTCAGCATGACAGGGTATTTGAAAGTTATTGCAGGTAAAAGAATTTTCGCTGCTGTTTAGTTAACAGAGAATAGTAAAGGAAAGGGATTTTAAATAATAATGGTCTGTGAGACACAGACCATGGATATAGGCTTTTAAACCTTTCTGATTTTGATAATCTTCATCCAGTGCAAAACTTTCATTACCGGATAGGTTGGGTCAAACTCCCACCATTTAGTAGCAAAATTTGGACTATTTGGTTTTTTGTGGTGGTTGTTCTGAAAAAGCTCGCCCATCAATAAAAAATCCCAGGGTAATGAGTTTTTACTATGGTCCTCATTATCATGGTTTGAATAACCATACTTATGTCCACACCAGTTTACAATTGCCCCATGTAATGGCCCCATTAAAAAGTGGATCGGTAACAGTAAATACATCCACCAGTAATTGGCAAAAGCAATGTAAAAACCGATATAAAACAACCCACATGCAATTCTCCAGGCCCATGAATTTCCGATCTTATCAACCAATGGCCATTCAGGATAATTTCCCTGGAAAGCTGGTTCAGGCTGTATTTTATATTTCAGATAATTCATGTACATATTCTTTGTTGCAATCATCATCCCGAAAACATCCTTAAAAAAATGTGGAGAATGTGGATCCTTTTCGGTATCACTATAGGCATGGTGCATCCTATGCAGGATGGCATAAGCCCGCGGGTTTAAAAATGATGAACCTTGCGAGATTAGTAATACCAGATAGAAAAACCGCTCCCAAAAACGCTCCATTTTAAACATCTTATGTGAAGAGTAACGATGAAGGAAAAAGGTTTGGCTAAACAGGGATAAAAACCAATGGCAAAGAAAAAAAATGAGGATAATCATGTATGAGTGTGTATACTATATAAACGTAGCTTTAAGACTTTTAGTTTTCATACCGTACAAAAACTATACTGGCCTAAACGTTTAGAGAAACATTATCCTCTTCTAAAACGTGGAACAGGATAATGTTTTATTATTTTATTATCTACCGAAATCGTCTTGAACGCGTACGATATCGCTTTCGTCTGACGGGTTTGAAGCATCGGTATGTTGCCAAATCTCAGCAACTACTCCCCAATCTTCTAAGCCGATTAAACGGTGGCGTTCACCTTGTTGTAATTTAATCTGATCTTTTGGTGCGTATTTTTTCACTTCACCTTCTTCGTCAGTCTGGCTGGTTTTGATGCCGACCGTGCCGGTAACCACTTGCCAGATTTCTGCTCTGCGGTGGTGATATTGCCATGACAGGCGTGTATTTGGCGCAACGATTAAGATTTTCGGACTTAATTTACCACCAATTTTTAGGTCTTCAACATTTAATCCATCAAAATAAGTATCTGCAAATTGTTGCGCCTGCGCTTCATCTATTACAAAGAAACCACCCCAAGGACGTGTTTCATCGCGATTTACTACATTAAAACCTTCAATTTTTAAACGTTGTGCTACGCTTTCGAATATTTCTTTTTTGTCGTTTGTCATGGATTAAATATTAACTTTCAAATGATTGTCGAGGTGCACAGGAATTTTTGATCTCCTGTGTGGTTCTATAATTTGCTGCAAAAATAAGCCTAATTAATTAAAAAAAATCCTTTCAGGCCTTTTTATTTTTTACCCATTTTTCAAATTGCCATAAGCGCAACCATTCGCTGGTTATATGGTTTGGTTTAATAGTCTGCCCCTCCTAACAAAAAACAGGTATCCGAATATCGGACACCCGTTTTTGTTGAAAATTATTGATGGTCAGTGTTATGGCGACCATCCTATAACTGCTAATAACCTGGATTTGGCGTCAGGTTAGGATTATTCTTGATTTCAGGAGTAGGGATCGGGAACAGCAAATGTTTGGTTTGCAATGGTTGGTTTACACTTTTATTAATGTGTCCGACAAAATTATCAAAACCATTGGTGGTTTCATTGTACACTTTACGCAAACGGACCATATCAAACCAGATAATCCCCTCGTAGCATAGCTCGTGCCAGCGTTCTCTCCACACCGACTCTTCAAACTGTGTTTGGTTCAAACCCGCAAGATCAGTCAGTTGGGCCCTCTTACGTATGGCATTTACCGCAGCATAGGCAGCAACATTCGGACTACCATCTGCCCTGTTTTGTGCTTCGGCATAAATCAATAAGGTTTCGGCATAACGGATCTGTGGAATATTCAGATCGCTTCTGCTGGTACCTTCTACGCCTAGTGTTCCGTTAGCAATCAGATCGAAGTGTTTAAAAATATATGGCTTACCGCGGTTAATCAACGGCATTTTAAATCCATCGGTATAATAATCAGTAAAGAAATAACCTTCCCGGTTTTTAGCCCTTAAATCTCCTGCCTCATACGAACCATAAAAACTTGTAGTCGGAATAGCCGTTCCAATTCCATCAATTTTAGAAACCAATGGCTGGTGCAAAGGTAAATAAGATGACTGTAAGGGGTTCCCCGATCCGGCAGCATCATTGTACTGGATTCCGAACAAATGCTCTACTTTATTGTCATTCTTTGCATCGTGCAGCGCTCCATAACTGGAAAACAAGCCAAGTGATGATGGATTTCCTGCTGAATAATCAATTACCTCTTTGGCTTTATCCGCAGCTAATCTATAATAAGCTGCTCCTTTGTTAAGGGGTTGCCCGGCCATGGTCAGGTATACCTTTGCCAGTTCAGTTTTAATTGCTGCTGTAGAAACACGTCCGCTGGCATCCGTATAAGGCAAGCCGGCGGCTTCTGCAGCAACCAGGTCATCAACAATCAATTTGTAAACCTGTTCCTGTGGTGTACGGGAAGGCGCAAAATTAGGATCATTAGGACTGGTAACCGGTTTAGTAATTAAAGGCACATCGCCCCATAAACGCACCAGGTAAAAATAGGCCCAGGCCCGGACAAACGCAGCCTCTCCCAAAATTCTTTTTTTCTGTGCATTATCCATTGGATT
The DNA here is from genome assembly GCF_042464845.1 of Pedobacter sp. BG31. NCBI lineage: Bacteria > Pseudomonadati > Bacteroidota > Sphingobacteriia > Sphingobacteriales > Sphingobacteriaceae > Pedobacter > Pedobacter sp. BG31. The sequence continues at coordinate 118,882 of NZ_JBHNZK010000008.1, read as the reverse complement.
TATACCCGGAACTTTATCCAAAACCAGATTAGCTTGTGCTATTACTTTATAAAGTCCGTTCCAGTTTTGGTTAACATGCAGATTTGTGCCGTCATAAATGAGTGAATACAAATTGTTCAGATCGGAGTTTTGTGCGGTTTCGGTTGACTGTATGCCCGTTGGTGCATCCAGCATCTGCCAGTTGTTGGAATAAATACCCGCACCATTCCCTATAAACCGGAGCTCTGCATAAACGGCAGCAATACCTGCTTCTGCGTGTTCGGGCAAAGTGTAAAAACTATTTGGTGAAAGATTGGTCGGATCTGTTTCATCTAAAAACTTCTTACATCCCGAATTCCCGATGATAGCGCCGCTCAGCAAAAACAAAACAGCGATATTTCTTATGTTTATTTTCATGTTGATATCCTTTCTTTTTTAATGTTTATAATCCAATGTTTAAGCCTACCATGAAAGTAGTTGGCTTTGGATAATCGAAAAATGTCTGACCTTGTGCAAATGCATTTCCGTAGGTAGTTACCTCAGGGTCGTTACCGGTATACCTGGTTGCCAGGAAGAAATTCTGAACAGATGTATAAACACGTAGTTTGCTTAAGCGTAATTTTTCAACAAGTGCTTTATCAAAAGTATAACCCAGCAACAGGTTTTTACCGCGGATGAAAGAGCCATCTTCCAACCAGTGCGTATCTACATTGGTTACATATCCCGCAGCCTGATCCCTGATGGCGGCAATTGGTGTATTTTGATTCTGCGGAGTCCAGGCATTTAATACGCTGGCAAAACTATTGGCCTGTACCTGTCTGTCTTCACCCGAGTGATGGGTCATATTCAACACATCATTGCCATAAGAGTATTGCAGTTCTACAATCAGTTCTAAGTTCTTATAGCGAAATGAGTTACCAAAGGATCCCCAGCCTTTTGGCATTCCGTTGCCAATAATCTGGCGATCGGCATCGGTAATGGCATGATCACCGTTTACATCCAAATATTTGATGTCGCCCGGAAGCAAGGTTTTACCACCACGGTAACTCACAAATTTAGCTGCTTCTGCCCTTTCGGCCTCGCTCCAGGTGCCTAAACGTACCAGCCCCCAGAATGAACCCACTGGCTCACCTACCCTGATAATACCCGTTTGATTGGTGAAATTTGGGTTACCCACACCAAAAATATCATCAGGAGTGGCTAAAGAAAGTACCTTGTTGCGGTTAAGGGAAATATTGAAACTGGTTTTCCAGGTAAAATTATCGGTTTGTACGTTTACCGTATTGATCCCTAAATCTAAACCTTTGTTCTGCATAGATCCGATATTTTTTCTGATCACCGCGTATCCTGTGGTACGCGGAACCGGGGCATCCAATAACATATCGGTTGTTTTTCTATAATAAAGATCGGCTTCTAAATTAATGCGGTTGTTAAACAAGCCTAACTCTAAACCTGCATCAACCTGTGCTGTTTTTTCCCAAACCAGGTCTGGATTGGCTAACCGGCCAATACCGATACCCGTCACCCTGCTATCGTTAATAATAGCGGCATTATTCACCAATGTAGCCAACGACTGATAGGCTGGCAGCTCTGAATTACCGCTTAAACCATAGCTGGTTCTTAGTTTTAAGTTAGAGATGGTTTTGTTTCCTTTAAGAAAATCTTCATCTGAGGCTTTCCAGGCCAATGCTGCCGAAGGGAAAAAGGCGAATTTATGATTCTCTCCGAATTTGGATGATCCATCTACCCTGCCTGTAAAAGTAACCAGGTATTTATCTTTGAAGGCATAATTTAATCTTCCGAAATAAGAGTTAAAAGCCGATCTGTTCCGGCTGGAGCCTACTGTAATCGATTTACTTCCGGAGCCCATGTTATTGTTTCCATAAAAATCGGTTACAAAATTCTCGGCATGACTGGTATTGCTAAAGAAATTGGTCGCCTGCCACGAGATACCCAATAAGGCATTGATGGCGTGAGATTCGGCGAAACGTTTATTATAGGTCAAATAGTTTTCCAATGACCAGAAGGTTTCCCGATCGTTGGTTACGTTCGCCGTTCCATTCTGCCCGTCAGAAATACCGTATAATTGTTTGGCATTGTATTCATTAATGTTACGGCTTACAATATTGGCTCCTAATTGGGTACGGAACTCTAAATCTTTGCTAAAGCTAATGGTAGAATAAATACTTCCCAAAGCCGTTTGGGTAACCATGCCATATTTTTGATCGGTTAAAATATGTACCGGATTGGAGCCTCCTTCTGCCCATGGGATCAGTTTATTATCGCCCCATTTGCCATCTGCCAGTTTAATGGGAAGAAAAGGGAATGCTTCTGTAATCATACGCACTGAATTTAAGCCGCCTGTTCCCTGATCAACAATGTTTTCAATCTGGTTATTGTAGCTCAAATTACCGCCTACCTTTAACCAGGGTTTAATTTTACTATCGAAATTAAACCGGCCCGAATAACGTTTTAAATAAGAGTTTAGTAAAAGTCCCTGGTCATCGCGATAACCCGCAAAAACACCATAAGTATTATTTTCGTTTCCACCGGTAAAACCCAGCTGATGATTTTGTGAAAGTTTATTCTGAGTAGATTCTTTTAACCAATCCGTATTATATAATGGATTTCCGTTGCTATCAAAAAACTGAGGTAAAGCAATTCTGGCAGCCTTGGGAACAGGCGTTGAGGCATAACTTCCTGCTGCCCAACCTACCGGATCGTAAACTTTGATATTTTCATAAGCGAGGTCCTGCACTTTTACATACTCAAAAGCATCAAGCATCTTAACATGGTGTGCGGCTAGGGTATTTATGCCAAAATCTGCATCATAGGTAATGCGCTGGGCATTTGCAGTTCCTTTTTTAGTGGTAATTAAAATTACCCCGTTTGCACCCCTTGCGCCGTATATGGCCGTAGAAGAAGCATCTTTTAGCACTTCTACTGAAGCGATATCACTTGGATTGATGTAATCAATGGCATTACTATTCTGTGTTTGCGAGCCCACCGGCAAAGCCACACCATCTACCACATAAAGAGGATTGTTACTCGTATTTATTGAACTAAATCCACGGATTTTGATATTGGTTTGTCCGCCAGGCCGGCCTGAGTTGGTATTTACCTGTACCCCAGAGATACGGCCGGCTAATGCCTGATTGAGGGATGAAGACGGACGTTCCTGAAGTTCACTTGCTTTAACCACACCAACAGACCCCGTCAGGTCGGTTTTTTTCACCGATCCATAACCAATTACCACCACCTCATCTAACTTATTGGCTTCAGCAGGTGTCATTTTAACGCTGATGTTGGCTTCACTCCCTACTGTAACATCCTTATTTTGATAGCCAACATAAGAAAAACGGATCACATCGTTTACATTGGCCTCAATGCTGAATTTACCTGTGTCATCAGTTACTGCAGTTTTACCTGACGAAAGGTTTTTGATGCCAACTCCAGGGATAGGCATATTTTTTTCGTCTAATACGGTGCCTGTAATTACTTTTCGATTTTGAATATGCACCAGAGGCAAGGTAGGGCCGGAAAACCCCTTGGGTTTTTCAACAACCGGATTCATCGAAAAAGCAGGACTATTCAGCAGAAAAAGCGCAGAAAGCCCCGAAATCTTGAGTAGATTGATTTTCATTGGTTTAGGTTTAGTAAATGGTTAGTTAATAGTGTAAAATTTCTACTGCTAGCAGCTAAAACGCTTTATCAATTCTTTCAATCAGACGGCTTAAGTAGGCAATTTTGTAATAGGAGCTCCCATATAAATGGATTAAAACTACACAAAAGCAAACTACACAGACATATATTGCGCACAGGGTACAATAAAGCCATCAGCTCATCGATATATTCGGTTATTCATAAATCGTTTTATGTATTCAATAATAAGTATTTTATTGAGAAATCAAGAATATTGTTTCGGACACTAGAAATACATTATCGTAGAAATTAAATTACGGTATAATTACTTTTACAAAAGCTGAAATTTTTGACTGAATATTTCAGGTGAATGAGAAACCACTGCATCTTAAACAATTAAACCTCAAATATTTAGGCCTATTTTTAAGAATTTGATAAAAAAAATTAGCTTATCGAGTAAAGTCTATTATTTTTTTTGAAGGAGAAGTAATCAACATCGACAATGTTGCGACCGGATAGGCACCGTATATAAACTAGAAAGCCTCATATTTCTATGAGGCCAATTATTTTGTTTTATTTGCATCCACAGAATAAAACTAAACCAAACAAACTAATGAGACTATAAGACAAATGAGTTTGGGAATTGTTTTAATAAATAAAAAATATTTTAATAATTCTTACTATTCAACTTATAGGAATAAATAATGTTACCCAGACAACATAAGCGACAAAAGAAGTTAGGGAAAAAAACCAAAAAATCCATCATTGCGAGAAGGCTTTTTCAGCCGACAAAGCAATCTTTTTAGCCAGGATCGCTGCACGAAAGATTGCTTCGTCGTTCCTCCTCGCAATGACGATATACCTGTTTATCATAATATCGTATAAGGCCTTTCTGTGATTGGTCAAGCTCAACATAAGCTGAGCTTGACGTGAAAAAAATTAAAAATTGGCTTATTTAAAGCCCCTTTATCAAACTAGCCTTTACTTATCATTTCAAATCAAAGCGATCTAAATTCATTACTTTATTCCAGGTGGCCACAAAGTCTTTCACAAATTTTTCTTGTGCATCAGCACTTGCGTAAACCTCTGCAATAGCCCTTAATTCGGCATTGGAACCAAATACCAGATCAGCGCGGGTTGCGGTCCATTTTGGCTGACCGGTTGAACGGCTGCTTCCCATATATAGCTCTTTATCCTCTGCAATAGCTTTCCATGCGGTTTCCATATCTAATAAATTGATAAAGAAATCGTTGGTCAACTGACCTGGTTTTGTAGTTAGCACACCGTTTTTAGATCCATCGAAATTCGTATCCAATGCACGCAATCCACCTACCAATACCGTTAATTCAGGCGCGGTTAAAGTAAGCAACTGGGCTTTATCAATCAGGAATTCCTCAGTAGGAACAGGTGATTTAGCTTTACGGTAGTTCCGGAAACCATCTGCCGCTGGCTCTAGATAACCGAATGATTCGATGTCGGTTTGTGCCTGCGAAGCATCCATCCGGCCGGGTGTAAATGGTACTACAATTGAATGTCCGGCGTCAGCAGCTGCTTTTTCTACTGCAGCAACGCCTGCCAACACGATTAAGTCGGCCAAGGAGACTTTTTTACCATCAAACTGCGCCGCATTAAATTCATTTTGAATCCGTTCCAACACATTCAATACTTTTTGCAACTGCGGCGGATTGTTAACAGCCCAGTCTTTTTGTGGTGCCAAACGGATCCTTGCGCCATTTGCCCCGCCACGTTTATCGGAACCCCGGAAGGTAGAAGCTGAAGCCCATGCCGTAGAAACCAGTTCTGAAACGCTCAATCCTGAAGCCAATACTTTTGCTTTTAATGCAGCTACATCACTTTCACTGATTAACACATGGTCAACAGCGGGTATCGGATCTTGCCAAAGCAATTCTTCCTGTGGTACGTCTGGACCGAGGTAACGAGCCACTGGCCCCATATCACGATGGGTTAATTTAAACCATGCTCTTGCAAATGCATCTGCAAACTGATCTGGATTTTCTAAGAAACGTCTTGATATTTTTTCATACGCCGGATCGAATCTTAAAGCAAGATCGGTGGTTAACATCGTTGGCAGGTGTTTTTTTGAGGCATCGAAAGCATCAGGAATAATGGCACCTGCATTTACTGCTTTCCACTGGTGTGCCCCCGCAGGACTTTTCGTTAACTCCCATTCAAATCCAAAAAGATTTTCGAAAAAATTATTGCTCCATTGCGTTGGCGTTTTGGTCCAGATTACTTCCAGTCCACTGGTAATCGTATCAGCACCTTTGCCAGAACCATAACTGTTGTTCCATCCAAAACCCTGATTTTCGATATCAGCAGCTTCAGGCTCTTTGCCCACGTGGTCTGCCGAAGCAGCTCCATGGGTTTTACCGAAGGTATGGCCGCCTGCAATTAAAGCCACAGTCTCTTCATCATCCATTGCCATGCGACCAAAAGTATCGCGGATATCTTTGGCCGCGAGAATCGGATCCGGATTTCCATCCGGTCCTTCAGGATTTACATATATTAAACCCATCTGCACCGCTGCAAGGGGTTTTTCTAAATTACGGGAGTGTATATCGCCATCGGCATCATCATCTGTAACCACCACGCCGTGTACCTTATCTGCGCCATCAGAACCATGCCCATAACGGAGATCGCCACCTAACCAGGTAGTTTCTGAACCCCAATATACGGATTCGTCGGCTTCCCAAACATCTTCGCGTCCACCGGCAAAACCAAAAGTTTTAAAACCCATCGATTCTAAAGCAACATTACCGGTTAGGATCATTAAATCTGCCCAGGAAATTTTGCGCCCGTATTTTTGTTTAATCGGCCAAAGCAACCTACGCGCTTTATCAAGACTCACATTATCCGGCCAGCTGTTCAGCGGTGCAAAACGTTGCAAGCCGGCACCAGCACCACCACGGCCATCGCCTACCCTATAGGTTCCGGCGCTGTGCCAGGCCATGCGGATAAACAAACCGCCATAGTGACCGAAATCTGCCGGCCACCAATCCTGTGAATCGGTCATCAGTGCATGAAGGTCTGCCTTTAAAGCTGCCAGATCTAAACTTTTAAAAGCCTCAGCATAATTAAATCCATCATCCATTGGGTTAGATAAGCTGGAATGCTGACGTAAAATACTCAAATTTAACTGTTTAGGCCACCAATCGCCATTTCTGGTGCCACCACCTGCTACATTACTCTTCATGCTGCCGTTATGGAACGGGCATTTGCTGATATCGTTCGATTCTTTTTCCATTATGTATAATATTTTTTTAGTAAAATCTGATCTGTTATTAAAAATTAACCGATGATTAAAATTAGAGAATTGAAATAACTAATCACAATCATTTAATTCTATAATGAAATAGTTAGAATCTATTACGCTGATGGATCAGGGATTTACAGTAGATGCAAAGACATGGTGCCATAAATTTAGGCCGATGTTAATCTTAAAATAAATTGCTCATTATAAGGTATGAGATTTTAAATGATATCTTCCAAATAAGATCTAGCCATTCAAAACTTCTGAATTACCTAACAATTTAATTGTCTATTATTTGTAAAAATAATTAATCTGTCAATATTTTGTAGTCGTGTATATTATATTTACAACAACAAAAAATAATAAAAGCTATGAGACAATTAACATTTGCATCCCTACAAGTAAAAAATTTGGACGCTTCAAAAGCCTTCTATGAGAACCTTTTGGGTTTCGAAGTCGGCAACTCGAATCCGCAAGCCTGTGTTTTTAAATATAACCAGGGCGAAGCAAGTTTCGCTATCCGTACTCCTCTTGAACCACTCGAAGACAGAGAACTGGGTGTTGGGGTGGCCATTTGGTTCGCCGTTGAGGAAAATGTTGAAGAACTGAAAGAAAAATTTATTGGGAACGGGGTTACAACTACGGGAGAAATCATTGAAACGCCATTTGGCCGTGCATTTCATGTTAAAGATCTTGATGGCTATAAATTGACTTTCCTGAATGCTAAATAAACCAGCAGATGCAATTCACATAAACGGCAAAACAAATATTAAAATAGATCTGATATGGAATTAACTACGGAATTTTTAATTTTATCGATATAAGAAGAGAATCAATATTTTGATTAAAAAGAGGATCCTGAATGATGTATGAAGAAATTGAATTTCATTTTAAAAGCCCGGCAGATAGTCCAGGTTATCTGTTAGGGCAAGTCACTATGCTTTGGCAACGAAAGCAAAAAAGGGTACTTGATCCTTTGAATTTAACACAAACCCAATTGGTATTAATGGCAGCCTTAGCATGGCTTTCAAAAAAAAGTGATGCAGTAACCCAGGTAGACATTGCCAACCAAAGCAATGCAGACAGAATGATGGTATCAAAAGTATTGCGTACCCTTCAGGAAAAAGGCTTTATCACCAGGCAGGAACACAAAACAGACACAAGAGCAAAGACGATTAAGTTAACAACTGATGGAGGCCGCGTTTTGCAAAAAGCTTTGATTGAGATTGAGCGTGCCGACCTGGCATTTTTTAATACCTTAAAGAATGATGTTTCGCTATTCAACAAACATATGATGCAGCTCATCGAAAAAAATAAAGATATTTAGGCTATACTATCTGTTAAAAGATAATCCAATACTTCATTTATTGCAGATTAATGAATGATCTTTGTAAAAAAAACCCTGCAAACATTTGATTTGCAGGGTTTTCTGTTTTAATATTCAATAACGTGGAGCCGAAGGGAGTCAAACCCTTGTCCAGTTGTGAGATAAATTATACCTTCTACATGCTTATTTTTCAGTTAATTTTTCGGGAAATAAACGGGCTGAAAACCGACCTTATTTATATCCTTAGATACTTTGTCTCACTTTAAGTCGTATCTCCTTAAAGCCAGCTTTGTTGTTTCGATGTCCCAGATTCTAACCCAACAATGCAGCAGTTAGAGGGACAAAAGCTATACCGCAAAATGAGAGTTTAGGTATTTTTAATTGGCGTAGGAAAATCTATCTCTTTTCTAGGGATAAAGAATCCTTTGATACAATTAAAATTCCTGATGCAAATTTGGATATGACTTTTAGCATATATTCCAGCTCCAGTATATGCTAAACCACCTTCAGTAAAAACACCTCTTGTAGAGTCAAAAACTTTGATTTTCGAATAACCTGTGTTTAGAATATCTTCGTTATATTTCTGGGTTATCTCTTTATGCATAAATTCTATTGTAGCACAGTCTAACATCCTTAGTAAACGATCATTATGTGGATCTACAGTCGCATTTAAGTTTTCTGGTAATTTTTTCCCGGCTTGTTGATATTGACTTTCCATCAATTTATGATAGGCAGAAATCGTCCTAATGAATTTGGTATCCAGGAAATCACAACATTGTCCGAGCTGTAAAATGGCTCCAACAACCGCAGCATTTTTTATTTTTCCCTGAGCTTTTTTGTGTGTAGCCCATTCTAAAGCTCTGTCGTAATTATTTTCCCAAAAGTATAACCCATGACCAAGCCAATCGTAGTTTTCTTTACTAAATGAAATTGTATCTGGATCGTTTACTAATTGATTTGCTTTACTTTCATCACAGCCATGAAAGCCAATAATCATACTAGGCCTTTGATCATACATTAATGATAATGCTTAAGCTGGTTCTTCCTCCAGTTCAGAATAGGCACTCATCAACTTGCCCTTTTTTGTCAAAATACCAGCGTCGTTCAAAGATAAAATAGCTTCTGTCTTTGACATATTTTCTACTTCAGCAAGTTTTTTCTCTGCAAGCTCAATTAGTAATAATATGTCTTTTTCGCTCATTTTATAAATATTGAAATCAAATATAAAAATAATTGTCCAGTTTATAAGTTGTTAACGTAAATAAATCAAATATGTTTTTAATAAAAGAAGCGATATTAGAATCAAAAGGTGCTTATAAAAAATCTGCAAACAGATTAGAATAAAAAACCTCTATTTTAATAATTTGCGAAGTTGCTAATCAATCAAATAGAGGTTTTTTTTTGTGTGGAGCCGAAGGGAGTCGAACCCTTGTCCAGTGGTGAGATAAATTATACCTTCTACATGCTTATTTTTCAGTTAATTTTCGGGAAATAAACGGGCTGAAAACCGACCTTATTTATATCCTTAGATACTTTGTCTCACTTTAAGTCGTATCTCCTTAAAGCCAGCTTTGTTGTTTCGATGCCCCAGATTCTAACCCAACAATGCAGCAGTTAGAGGGACAAAAGCTAAGCTAGTTCTAAACTAGGCAGCTAAGGCGTAAGTATTTTCGCCAACTAAAATTTGATCGTTCACTTTAAGTGCTCTCCGAACAACGCACTGCATGCTAACATAACTTTCGCCACCCCGTCAAATCCAAGAACGGCCCCAGAGAAAGTTTTTCTGGTACAAATACCAAACCACAAATATACGAAAAACTGTGTTAAATCACAATTTCCTTCATTTACCTATCAGGGATATTGCTTTTAAAACATTTGCAAAAATTAATTAGCCACGGAAACACAGAAATCACGGAGGAGATTAAAATTTTTCCGTGTTTGTCGTGCTTCCGTGGCAAACATAACACTTAGGCATGTGCAGAAAGATCTAGAACTAACAGTAAAAAGTTAAAAGCGATTTCCCTGATTTACCTATATTAGGTTAAGCTCCAGATCAACATGGATTTGATTGTTACCGAAAGCCGAAAGGCATCACCACAACGGCAACGATAAAACCCATCTTCCTCAAATAAAAAAGAAATACAATCATCTACCTGCAAAGCGAATCAGGAAAATTCACAGCGACCACCATCTTTTTGTCTTTAAATTTTGGGCGTTGGTCGATTGGCTACCCAGACTGGTATAATGCCCTGATTTACGCTGAAACGTTTGCCAGGTCTGCACGTCTTATAATCAGAACAATCAATAAAAACATTATAAAAACTTAAAATTTAAAGCATATGAAAACTTTACTTAGAACATTATTCGCATCATCTTTAGCATTGGTATTATCAACTTCAGCAGTAGTATCAGCTCATGCAACTGAAACCCTTAAACCAGTTCATGCTTCAAAAGTGTTGAACTTCAAACGCATTAAAGTAAAAGGAAATGTAGAGCTGACCATTATACAGGGAAAACGTACAGGCATTAGCTATGCGGATGAAAACAGCGGAGAAGTTAAGGTGATGCAAAGCGGAGATGGTTTAGAAATTTCCGCTGCAGACAATAACACTGCGAAACTGACCATTTATGTAAATGATATTTACCGAATCCAAGCCATGGATAATGCTAAAGTAAAAACACAAGGTAAAATCAATGCGCAATACCTGCAGGTTTTTTTAAGCGGAAATGCATCCTTAGACTTAAACTCACAAACTGAAGGATTGTATACAGTGATTGAAGATCATGCTGACTTAACCTTAAGCGGCTCAACCGGCGACCATATGCTGGTAATGGGCAAAGAACAAAAGTTAACGATGGACAAATTTGTTGCCGCTAATACCAAAACCAGTTTAAACACTGAAAATTCACTTGCCTTGCTTGGCAAATAAAGAAAAGGAATTATACTTGATTCAGGCGGTTCGTTTGCGGGCCGCCTTTTTTATTGGTTAAGAAAGCCGAGAACAGGTTTAGCGCTGCAAAAGATTTGCTAACCATTTACCTGAATGGCATTAAACATTTCTGCTATAAAACTAAACAATCTGCGCAACCCCAAATAGATATATCCATTATCTTTAAGCAATCTGCATAACGCTTCATCTACAGGGCCAGGCGGACTACACAACTTAATCAACCAAATATGATGAAATTCAGATTTATGATAATTGCTTTGGGAGCAAGCCTTAGCTTTGGTATATGCCAGGCTCAAAACAATCCTGAGGCGATTAAAGATGACTTCAAACCTGCTGTAACCAATCAGCCCGGCCAGGAGTTTCCACAGGTTAATTCGCAAGGCTACGCCAGATTTCGCATCAAAGCACCGCAGGCCGATAGTATTAGGGTCAGCCTAGGTTTGGGAGGACAAGGCGGAACCAAACTCACCAAAACGGCCGACGGTTTTTTTATCGGCACCACTGCGGGGGCAATGGACGAGGGTTTCCACTATTATCACCTGACCATTGATGGCGGCGTATTTAATGATCCTGGCTCGATGAATTATTTTGGCTCAACGCGCTGGGAAAGTGGAATTGAAATCCCGGCCAGGGACGAAGATTTTTACGCCAATAAAAATATAGCCCATGGAAATGTGCAGCAAATACTTTTTCCATCAAAGAGTACCAACTCTTCACGCAGGGCATATGTTTACACGCCACCAGGTTATGGTAAAGATAAACAACGATTTCCGGTACTGTATCTGCAACATGGATGGGGCGAAGACGAAACCGCCTGGAGTAATCAGGGCCGCGCGAACCTGATTATGGATAACCTGATTGCAGAAGGAAAAATTAAGCCGTTTATCATTGTGATGACCTACGGAATGACCAATGAAACTAAATGGGGACGTATGAAAGATTTTAAGATTGATGGCTTTCAAACCTTATTAACGGAAGAGCTGATCCCATATATCGACACCAACTTTTCAACGATAAAAACCTCAAATGGCCGTGCCATGGCCGGACTATCCATGGGCGGCATGGAAACGCATACCATTACGCTTAACAAACCGGAACTTTTTGGCTACTATGCATTGTTGAGTGGCGGAACATTCACCCCTGCCGAACTGAAAGAAAAGCCGAAACCGCGATTGATTTTCATAAGCTGTGGAAGCAAGGAGCGTCCTGAAGGTGTAAAAAATGCTGTAGCAGCGCTAAAAGAAGCGGGCTACAATGCCGTTTCCTATGTTTCGGAAAATACAGGTCACGAATTCCAGACCTGGCGCCGAAGCCTTCGTGAGCTTGCTCCGCTATTGTTTAAATAGATTATTCTGGTAACCTGCATAAAAGTCAATTCGTGAAGAATCGTCATTGCGTGAAGGCTTTTTCAGCCGACGAAGCAATCTATCATGCTACAAAATTGCTTCGTCTTTCCTCCCCGCAATGACGACATTTTTTTTAGTCTGTCAACAGTAGCATGGTAAAAGTGCTTTTATTAACAGGTTAAATGGTCTTCGGCTACGCGCAAACTGACAACCGGTAATAATGTGTTTTCAGCACAACCAAAATATGATGATTGGTACGAAACCATTAAGTTGAATTACGGTGTTGATTATCAGAACAGCGAGAAACAATACTTTGATCCCATTCCACCCGTTTGGTTGAAAATGCGCGATATTTTAATCTTTTGGACCCATAAAGGAGTAGATGGTTTCAGATGTGATATGGCCGAAATGGTGCCCATTGCATTTTGGAACTGGGTAATTCCGCAGGTTAAAAAAGTAAATCCGGATTTAATTTTTATCGGAGAAGCGTATAATCCAAAAGTTTAAACATGAAAGCCAAAAATATTATTGTACTTTTTACCAGCTGTTTAGCTAGTCATTTTTGTTTAGCCCAAACTGAACAGACGTCTGATTTAAAAACATTCAGACCGGCTGAAAGCAATCAGCCCGGCAAATTATTTCCGCAGGTAAATAGGGAAGGCAAAGTAAGGGCAAGCTTATATGCACCACATGCATCTAAAGTCCAGTTGGACCTGGGTGGGAAAAAATATGAGATGACAAAAAATGAAGCTGGCCTTTGGACGGGTGAATCAGACCCGCAGGACGAAGGGTTTCATTATTATCAGCTTAATGTAGATGGGGCATCCAATCCGGATCCTAACAGCCGTTATTTTTACGGTGCGGGAAGGTTGGGCAGCGGCATAGAAGTTCCGGCTGATGATGAGGCATTTTATGCCTTGCAAAAGGTACCACATGGTCTGGTGAGCGAAAATATTTACTACTCTGATTTAACCAAAACCTGGAGAAGGTGTTTCATCTACACACCTGCAGGTTATTACGAAAACAACAAATCGCGTTTCCCTGTACTTTACCTTCAACACGGAAGCTTTGAGGATGAAACGGGCTGGGTTAACCAGGGAAAAGCAAATTTAATCCTGGATAATTTAATTGCACAAAATAAGGCGAAACCGATGATCATCGTTGCGGATAATGGCTACGCATTTAAAGCAGGAGATAATGCGATACCTTCAAAAGGACCAGGTATTTCAATTTTTGAAGATGTACTGATTAAAGAAGTCATCCCAATGATTGATCAACGTTTCCGCACCCTTGCTGATCGTGAACACCGCGCTATTGCAGGGCTTTCAATGGGGGCAAACCAAACGATGCGTATCGTCATGAAAAATCTGGACAAGTTTGCCTATTATGGCGGCTTTAGCGGTACCTCAAATTATCCCAGCACGGATGTAGTCGATCCGAATGTATTTATGGATGGGAAGTTTAAAAATGGTACTGAAGTAAACCATAAACTCAAACTGCTTTGGCTCGGACTGGGGACCAAAGAACCTGCCCCTTTCCCTAAATCCGTTGGCGCATTTAAGGCAATGTTAGACCAGCAGGGAATCAGGTATACTTATTATGAATCTCCGAAAACAGCGCATGAATGGCTTACCTGGAGACGCAGCCTGCAAAATTTTGCGCCTTTGTTATTTAGGTAGGGTGTTAAATAATTAATATACACATGCTACTTTTGCAGCTGGATAGCGATTGATACCCAGTCTGTTTTAAATATTCGGCTGGATATTAATTTTTCATATGTTAATTCAAATAACCATGAGACTGTTTAAATTTTCCATAACCAATATAAATTGTCTTTTGTTGTCAAACTAAGGGATAATTTATTTAATAAAAATCAATATGAACAACAGGGATTTTAATTAATTATAGGCCGTGAAGAATCGTCATTGCGAGAAGGCTTTTTCAGCCGACGAAGCAATCTTTATAGTAAGGCTTATTAGTATGATAGATTGCTTCGTCGTTCCTCCTCGCAATGACGACCATTCTATTGGTATCCATCAATGATAACGAAATCGATTGCTTTTATTAATGCGTTGAAATAGTCTGCTACGCTCAAACTGACACACGAATTAATTTTATATAACTTTTAAACAGACTCTATCTTAATATCTCATTTTCTATCGGCCCGAGGTAACTGGGTGGCAATTTATCTTTATAGATGATTATTTTTTCCAGAACAACTGCGGGATCAACCATCCATATTTTTACGGTGTGCCTGCCAGTATTTTTAAAAGAATGTGAAGAAGTAAGCGTTCTGGCATTATCCTTTACCGCGTTTGCCCAACTGGCATCAGATCCTGAGGCACTAGGCTTAGCGATAATGGTCAGGATTTGAGGTGCTGCGCCATCTACAGAAATTCCAACCCTTAAGCCTTCGGGCGAGAAATTTACCGTTGGTCCTACCACCAAATCAATTTTAGTCTCACCGCTTTCGGCAAAGAAAACAGGATATTCTAACACAGGCGTACCAGGCTGATCAAGCGAAGCAGAGGTCACCGGAAAAACCGACATGCCAGATTTTCCTCTTCCATAACCCGGTATGGCTTCCCAGCTGATTCCATTTCCAGATACATTTTTACTGGCCTGGAAAGCCTCAAATGCAATTGGTGCACCTAAACTGGCAAAGGTTCCTTTTGCTTCTGCCAATTGCTTTGGCGTTGCCTTATTGGCTTTCACATTAATGATGACAGTGGTCGTGTCACCAGATATCTGGATTTTACCTTCGTGTTTTCCACTGTTTAGTTTGGTCCAGTCGATATCAACGAATACACGGTAATCATTTGTACCGGGAACACTTTCCTTTTTCAAACGGATCCACTGATCGGCTTTTAACTGGAAATTGATCGCCGCAGCCCCCTTTGCAAAAACTTCAAAGTAAGACTCCGATTTATTTAAAGATTCGAATGCCGGAAGCGTGGGCGCCGGGGCGCTTGAGGGCCAGCTATCAAATGAACCATCTATGGCAACACCAAAGCCCGATGCTGAAGGCACCTGGATTTCATCTGTTTTCGGCATGATATTTTTCTTCGGATCGTTCCAACTCGTATACCCAATCCTTACCTGATCCATCATATGGTTCCATTTGCCGCCAGCTAATTGATAGTTATACTCATCGCTAAGCTGTTGATCCTGTTTAAAAAGATCGAGCGCAAGGTTACGCTGAAGATTGGTAGCAGCTCTTCCCTGTTTAAAATACAGGCGGTTTTTACCTACAGCAATATATAAATCGGTAACCGTTTTCATCGCCTGGATGGGATAATAGACCAATTGATAAAATGCATCTTTATATTTTTGAGGCAATTTCTTATTTACCTGCGCTGCCCTGTTGTTTAACGTACTCCATTCCATACTTACGCGCTGCGCTTCATTGAAGTTTGCCAAACTAAAAGTTTCAGGACTCAGTAGTTCAGGTTTGCGCCTGGTGGTATATTTGGAGTAGAGGCGCACTAAATCTACAATTTCTTTTGCCTGGCCGGTTCCAAATTCGCGCGTTGCCCAGTGTTCAAGAAAACCTGCCAGCTTTTCGCGGCTTATCGCGTTGGGGTTCCAGGCCATACGTAAAAAGAACTCGATGGGAATCTCCATGGGTTTCAGGTCGCCGACATTTACCACCCAAACACGGTCGGCGCCGTACTGATAAGCCAGATTCATTTGTTCCCAAACTTTTGGCAGGGAAGTGGTATTTAGCCATTTATAATTTCTGGGTGCGCCAACATAATCGAAATGATAGTAGATTCCTGATCCACCGCTCCGTTTGCGCTCCTGCGCAGTGGGCAAATGCCTTAAGTTGCCCCAATTGTCATCGGCCCACAATAAGGTAATATCATCAGGAACTTTCATTCCGAAATCGTAATAATCTTTAACTTCTTTATATATGGCCCAAAGCTGTGGAATCTTTTCTACAGGCTGATCCATATTTTCTGCAAGAATTTTGCGCTGATCCGTAATAATATTCTCCAGCAACTTCACATTGGATGCCATATCTCCACCTTCAACCATGGGTTCGTCTCCATCTCCACGCATGCCCATCGTAACCAGGCTTTCATAGTTTTTGTTTCTTTTAATTCCCTCCTGCCAGAAAGCGTTTAACCCCTGAGGGTTTGTTGCATAATTCCAGGCGCCAACCCCATGTTTTTTCCATTCCTGTTGCGCACGGATCATCGGTTCATGATGGGAAGTGCCCATAACAATGCCATATTCGTCGGCCAGACGTGGATTTTCAGGATCATCTTCATTAAATGCGTTACTCCACATGGCTGGCCACAGGTAATTTCCACGCAGACGAAGCAGCAGTTCAAACATATGGGTATACATTTTACTGTTCATCCCGCCAAACTTCTCTTTGGCCCAACCTGTCATGGCCGGGGCTTCATCATTAATAAATATTCCCCGGTATTTTACCGCAGGTTCACCAGAACTGTAAGTCCCGGAAAGCGCAAATGCACTTTGACGGGGTTTGGGCGGAACATCGGCCCACCAATACCATGGCGATACGCCTAATTGTTCTGATACTTCGTATATGCCATATATGGTTCCTCTTTTGTCGCTCCCTGCAATAACCAATGCCTGACTGACGCCGGGAAACGGATTTTTAACAGTTGATATAACAAAACTCTCCCATTTGCCAGAAATGGTTGCACTGCTCAGCTTACCTGATGAGACCAACTGATCAATGAGTTTGCTTTTACCAAGGGATCCGATTATAATAACAGACTTGCCAGCAGGGCTCATGCTTTTTAATTCCGGCTTAAGGCCCGATACGCGGAAAAAATCCTGACTTAAATCGCCAATTGCCCTTATTACGCCTTTATAATCATTCCCATCATAAAAAATATTTGTTGCGGTTCCTTTTTCTATCAATGCAAAATCTTCTTTATTCTTTCTGGTTTCTTGAATAAATTGCTTTTCCAAACCTAAACTTGCCTGGGCTTTAGTGTAATTAACCCGAAAAGAGAAAAGGATAAGGAACGTAAAAAAAATATGGCTTTTTTTAAAAAAATTTACTGGCATTAGGGAAAGAAATTAGGTTCTTGATTGATCTTTATTTTTTTAAGCTAGCCGGTATTCAAGCTATTGAAGTAACAGGTTAGCAAGTGGGATTTTTATTTCGGAATAGTGATTTTATTTGCCCAAAATCTTCTGGTCGCAAAAAAGGCAGGCACTTTTATAAAAAACGAATGAGCGACATCAATTGACGCCGCCCACCCAACTAAACCAAAGTATTATTAATATCCAGGGTTTTGGTAAGCCTTTTTCTCGTCAGCACTCATCTGCATTCCGTCTATTTGCGCCTGAGGGATAGGACGTAAATATAAGTTAGGCGTAATGGTACGGGTTACGGTTTGTGGCGTGTGATCGCCGTATGCAGTTCCTGCGATGGTATAAGTAGCAGCAAGCTCGCTCCATTTCTGGGTACGGATCAGATCGTACCTGCGGTAACCTTCAGCATAATACTCTCTTGAACGTTCGGCCAAAATATAATTAATATCTACTGTAGCCGGGGTAGCCGCAACCATCGCTGCACTGTTATCTGCAACTTTAGCCACATTACCATTATTATCGAAACGCCATTTACCAGCTCTTGCCCGAATTACATTGATGAGATCGCGTGCGCTTTTACCAGCTTTGGTTGTTGCTCCTTTCACCGCTGCTTCGGCTGCAACAAAATAAAGCTCGGAAAATTTAGCTACCGGAAACGGGCGCGTACTACCTGCGTTTGGTTGTCCTAAACCTGTGCCATTGTCGGTACGGTAAGGACCTAATTTCCAAAGCCCAGGGTAAACAATTCTGCTGATTCCGCCAGGAGCAATCACATAATCAGCTCTTCCAGGCAGAATACCTGCACCTACACCACTTATGCCAGCACCTGTCGGGTAAGCGATTGTAGCATCATCTGTATTTAGAAAGCTCAGTACAGCATCTCCCGGAACTACAGATAATCCGTTTGCGTTAACCAATGATGCGGGTGCACTTGAAGGTGGGTTGTAACCCTTAGGCCAGTTACCCCTGTAAACCGTGGTGAAAGTACCATCATATCTCGAATCGAGTGTTTTATCGGCAAAGGTATTTTTCAATACTTCAATGGTTGGCGCCATACGGTTCCATGGACGGCCTAAGTGCTGTTCTGCCTCGCGCTGAACGGAACTGATACCTCCGCTACGGATATTGGTGTAATTCCAGGTCATCATCCAACCTGCAAAATTATCTGGCGCACCACCGCTTCCAAACGTTAAGCTACCACCGTTAAATTTCTCGCTTGTTTGCGTATGGTCGGCATATAATAATGTTTCCTTGTTACGGTCATTCACCGCCCAGTTAACATCATAATAGGTATCCATCAGCCCAAATGTACCTGGGTTTTCGATTGCTGCCGTAGCAATATCGTAAGCCTGCTGAAAATAGTAATTGGCATCATGCCCATCAGGGTCAGTCCTGGCAGATGCAGGATAGGTTGGAATATTATTTGGATTTTGTAACCACCATGCATAAGTTAAATAAGCTTTTGATAAGAATAGCTGTGCAGCTACCTTAGTAACACCACCGGTAACCCTTCCCGTTGCAGGCAGGTCCGCAATAGCTTTTATAAGATCAGGAAATACCCCTTTTGTGTACACAACCGGTACCGTATTTCGTACGGAAGTTCTAACCGGATTGGTGTTAAATCTCAATTCTCCGGCACCCAGGTCAAGCGGAACGCCACCGAAAGTTTGTACCAAAAGAAAATAGTCGAAGGCACGGAAAAATCTGGCTTCGGCCACCAAGGCATTTGATATCCCTGCTGCACTGGCATTTTCGATGATACCACTGGCATTGTTGATATTTGGAAAGGCTTCACTCCACAATATGCTGCTTGGGAAACTTGTTGATAAGATGGAACCCACTCCGGAGCAGTCCATATCTTTAAAGTTTCCATCAGCATCTTTGCCCCAGGTAGCCTCATCGGTTCCGGTGATTAAAGAATTGTAAAAATAAGCCTGCCCATAAATATTTCTTAAGTGGGCATACATAGAAGTTAGTCCACCGTTTACGCCTGTTACCGTTTTAAAATAATCGGGTGTAAAAGTGCTGCGTGGTTCTTCTTCCAAAATTTTAGAACAACCTGAAAAGATCACCATCAGTAACCAAACAGCTGCGACAGTTTTTAATTGTATATTTTTCATATCCTGTTTATGCTAAAATGTTAAATTAAGACCTGCAACGTAATTGCGGGTTGAAGGTGTATTGGTACCAATTGTTAAAATTCTTCGCTGATAAGAATTTACTGCCTGGTTTTCATCTCCATATGAATTTGTTTCCGGATCCATACCCGACTCTCTATGGTAAGGAGAGAACATGACGAAAGGATTTTGTACGGTTAGATACGCGCGAAGCCTTACATTCGAATTTTTGATCAGGTCCCTGTTAAAATCATAACCAAGAGAAATCGTCCGTATTTTAAGGAATGAAGCATCAAAATACCCCAATGTGCTTCCGTATTTAGGGTTATCGCCACTGGCTATACCTCCTGGTTTAGGATACTTGGCATCTGTGTTATCAGGTGTCCAATAATCTACCTTAACATTATTTCTACGACCAGTTAGTAAGTTCAGGTAGCCTGCTGAACCATAAAGTGTACTCACCAATGTTCCGCCACTTTTGAAAAGCCCGACTACATTCAGGTCAAATCCTTTATAGGCAACCCTGGTATTAAAACCACCGGTAAATTTTGGGTCAATATCGATAATTTGTCTGTCTGCAGCGCCTATGGCCCTGGTTGGAACCCCGTTTGCATTATAGTCTCCTGTGTACTTCACTTTAATCATCCCTACGTTTCCACCTGGTTCAAGCACATTTAGGTAAGGATCACCTGCCTGCCATAGTCCAATTTTTTCAAAGTCATAAATGGCATTGATATTATGACCAACAAACCATGCATTTCCTTCATCTCGGGTCTGTCCGGATGCCAGGGCGGTTAGTTTGTTCCTGTTTGCGGTAATATTGAAGCCTACATCCCAGGTCCATCCACCTTGATTTTCAAGGATCACCCCATTAACACTCAGCTCCCAGCCTTTATTCTGGGTTTGGCCGATATTAGCGGTATAGCTACCTACCCCCGCAGTTGACGGTAAGGCTACGCTAAGCAAAATATCTTTAGTTTTGGTGTCATAGTATTCAAATGTTCCGGAAATGCGGTTTTTTAAGATTGAAAAATCCAAACCATAGTTCCAGGTTTCAGAATATTCCCATCCTAAACCCGGACTTGGAAGCTGAGACACATAATATCCGGTTGCATAAGTATTATCGCCAAAATTATATGGGCGGGTACTCAACAGTCCGAGTGTTTGATATGGAGCAACAGCCTGATTGGAAGTTTGTCCGTAACCTACACGTATTTTTAATTTATCAATTACGGTAATACCTTTCATAAAAGATTCATTCATGATGTTCCATCCCACAGAAACAGCCGGGTAGGTATGCCATTTGTGTCCTGGTGCCAAACGCGATGAGGCATCAGACCGAAGGGTGGCGCTTAATAGGTACTTATTATCGTATGAGTACATAATCCTTCCCATGTAAGAAACCAACCCGGTAAGGCTATAGTTACCGTTGCCGATCGTGATCTCGCCATTTGCCTGCCCCAGGTTATAAAACTGGAAAGCTTCAGCAGGGATATCCCTGGCAGTCATGGAAGAAGAATTGAATTTATTTTGTTCAGCAGAATATAACGCAACCGCATTGAAAGTATGTTTTCCGAAACTGCGGTCGTAGGTCAATAAATTCTCCAATGTCCAATGGTAGGTTTGCGAGTTACTTACTCCGGCAGTAGAAGGTGTAGTGGCTGTAGTACTGCCCACCCCAACACCAGTAAAGTTACCGTTATTGCTCTGGATAAAATCCAGTCCCAGATTGGCGCGGTACTTCAATCCTTCCACCCAGGGAATTTTAACCTCGCCATATAATGAATTATAGGTAGCAAAGCCACGCGTCTCATTCAACCATTTGTCATGCAAATCCTTTACAATGCCATTGGTGTAAACAAAAGCTTCATCTTGTGGCATTCTTACGGTACGTTTTAAACTACCATCTGCATTATAAGGATTTGAAATAGGGGTATTACTCAGATTACCATAAATACCAACCTGATTGCCCTCACTGATATTGTAATTGTTGTTGGTGGTAAATCCAACACGAAAAAGCTTACCGATTTGCTGATCAAGCGATGCCTTCATCGAATACCTGGTGTACTGCTGTGTTGGAATTAAACTCTGATTTTTATAATACCCACCACCAAAGCTATAGTTACTGGTTGCAGAACCGCCGGTAACACCCAAATCATGACTGGTTACAATAGCACTTTTATTATAAAACAGATCCTGCCAATCTGTATTCACATCATTGGATTCATCAACGCCAGGTGTTGTAAATAGCCCTGCCGCTTTCCTCAATGCAATAAATTCAGGTCCGTTCATCATCGGATATTTCGCAAATAAGGTTTGCAAACCTGTATATGTATTGTAAGAGATTTTAGCGGGAGCACCAATCTGTCCCCTGTTGGTCGTCAATAAGATTACCCCATTGGCACCTCTAGAGCCATAGATGGCGGTTGCAGATGCATCTTTTAAGATATCGATACTTTTAATGTCGTTAGGATTGATGTCGCCGATTGAGCCAGGAAATGGAATTCCATCCAATACCACCAGCGGATCGTTACTTGCCGAAAGAGAGCGTTGACCACGGATCAGGATCTGCATGGTTGCACCAGGTTTGGTTGAAGTTTGGGAAATATTAACACCTGCCAAACGTCCCTGAATGGCCTGAGCGATATTGGGTGCAGGCACTTCGCGGATTTTTTCACCTCCAATAGAAGCTACAGACCCGGTAACCGCCTCTTTGCGTTGGGTACCATAACCTACCACAACCACCTGGCCCAGCTCTGCTGCACTTGGTTGAAGGCTTACATTTAAAGTGCTCTGACCTTTTACCGGAACCTCTTTATTGGTATAACCCACGAAGGAGAATATTAAAACGGGGTTTGTACCAGTAGTGGTAATGGAAAAACTTCCGTTATCCTGCGAGGAGGTACTGGTATTGGTTCCTTTTAAAAGGACACCTACACCTGGCATTGCATTACCTTTTTCATCAACAATTTTCCCTTTTACCACAGTTTGTGCCTGTGCAATAAAAGCCGAAAATATCAGTGTTGCCAATAACATCACTTTGGGGAGATACCTGAAAAATTTCCAGCGCGACGTTACACAAAATTGTAAAATTTCACTTCTCATAATTTATGGTTTATAATGGTTAAAGAATAAGAAAAACAGCTCCATCGATCGAAATGATCAACAAGTGTAATGTCAAAATCACTCGCCGAAAATTAAGGGACGATACCTTGTCTGGTCAGTTCTTACTTATGCTGTGATAAAGTTATTTACATTGCGCATCTGCTCCTGATTTGATTGTGCATATTAATGGAATAAATGTTCAAACGGAAAGGAAGTTATCATGACAGGCAAAACACAAAAAACAGAGACAAAAGCAAGTCATTTAAAAGACAAAAACTTACTACCAAAGTGAAAACGAGTGTCTTTTAGAATTGGAAAATCGAATTAAAAACAGCCTTAAAATACTAAAAAAACCACTTTTAATCCAAAAAAAGATATCATTAGACTTGTATAGAAAGCAGACTTAGCTTTTAACTAGATACACCATATATTCACAAAAATGGCTAATAAAAAGTTACAAATGAGAGAAAATAAGGTAAAAAATTATCTTATGCAATCGGTTGAATTTTTGTTTTTATTTTAAAAAACCAGATGACTAAATAACCATATTATTACTATAATTATCAAATTTATTCTATAGTATAAATTAATATTTCTATTACCTTTTAGCAATATCATTCCTCGAGATTGGAGATTCATAATTAGAAAATTGTCAATCCTGAAAGATAATTTATTTTATAAAAATCAATATAAATGATAGATTGTATGAATCTCCAAGCTTCGTCCTTTCGACCGCAGTGGAGAAATCTTTGAACGATGTTAAAAGATTTCTCCATTTCGCTGCGCTTCAGTCGAAATGACGGCGATTCTTTAAATCTGTAATTGATAGCATGTCGAAAAACCTCTTTTAAAGATTTCAAAGACGTTTCGATACTTCTTCAAGCTAAGCACAGTCTAAGCTCAACCTTACAGATTAGCGGTGGAAATTTGCATCTTATTATACAGCCTCGACGATAAGAAAATAAATAGCGTGAGAATTTAAAATTTTGGGTATACATCGCTATTTCTATTTAGTAACTTCCGCTTCGAAAGGTGAAGCCGGCAAACCGGCTTTATTGTATAAATTAGACCGATCGGGATTATCTGCCCACGCGTAGCGAACAAAGGCCGGCTTTACTACCATATGACACGAAAGCAAAACTTTATCTCCTACTATCCTGGCCCGGGCCCAGTAAAAAACCTTATCTTCTCCTGCAAGGGCGAAACCGATCAGTTTGTCGGCTCCCTTTATCATTAACCCAGGTGAACTGTGGTCAAAATTTATGGCCAATTCAGATCCCTTTAATTCATTTGATTTATAAATAGGTCCTGAATAGGTAATCTGCTGATCGTGGTAAGCTAAATGTTCAGCCCATAGTGCCAAACGTTCACCCACGTCTTTTTTATCGAGCGGATGAATATCATTCCATTCGCCGGAATCAATGGTTACCGCCATTCCCGTATTCGGTACAGAAAGTGCCTCCAGCTGACTTTGCCTAAACTGTGCCCAATTACTTTCTTCGGGCAAGTAGTTGGCTTCCATAAAATTAGGCAGCTGTGCATAAATAAAAGGCAGATCACCCTGCTTCCATTTATCACGCCAGTCTTTTATTAGCGCCGGCAATAATTGCCCGTATGCTTTCGGATCTCCGGTGTTCGACTCTCCCTGATACCAAACAAAACCTTTTATTGCAAATTTTACCGCGGGTGAAACCATGGTATTAAATAATCCGGTTGGCTCATTCTGTGCAACCAAAGGCATTTCGGCATCGGCGCGGAACCCCTGGTTTTGCTTTGGTTGGGCATAGCCCACTTCAAAACTCCATTCTCCACGTAAGTCTATTTTTTTATCGGGCGTTAACAAAGAATAATTTTTATCGGGTACAAAGCCGCCTTTGCCACTGTTGCTGATGACTTTAACAATGAGAATATTTTTTCCTGCTTTTAACAGTCCTGCCGGGACAACATACCTGCGGGGTGGATATTGATAGGTGGTATTGCCGATAAACTGACCATTGAGGAATACCGAATCTGCATCGATAATGCGCCCGATATAAAGTTTAGCCTGCTTTCCGCTCATTTCTGCAGGGATTTGCAGTTCTTTTCTGAAATAAAGAATTCCGTTGATGTTCCGTATTCCCTGATCTGCCCAGTAACCTGGCATCCAAAATTTTCGCCAGCCGCTGGCATCAAAATCCGGATCAATCCATTTTACAGGGCCTGATAATCCTTCATCAACTATTGTAGCTGATGTTGATGGCCTGGCTAAGTTCTTTTCCTTAATTTTTTTCTGGTAATTGGCCATAAATACCGAATCCCTGAAATTATTTATTTTTTTTATCTGCTCGGGATTTGTTAAAAATGCATCACGACTCATCCAGGCCTCAATAGGAGTACCGCCAACACTCGAATTGATGATGCCAATAGTAACTTTGTATTTTTGGAAGAGCGTTTTGGCAAAAAAATAACTGGTTCCCCCAAAACTTAAAATATCCGCTCCTGTAGCTGGAACCCATTTTCCGGGAGGAAGATCGGCAGATTCTCCTGACAGGTTTGCTTTGGTTGGAACGAAAAAATTTCTGATCATTGGAAAATGATCCTTTTCAATCACCTGCGGATAAGCTTCTTTTAAACGCTCCATGGGTAAGGCCATATTAGACTGCCCTGAACAAAACCAAACATCCCCCAGCATAATATCTTCCAGGGTAATTGTATTTTCACCTTTGATCATCATTTTAAAAGGACCGCCAGCTTTCATTTTGCCCATTTTAACAGCCCATGAGCCCTGATCATCGGTAATAGTCTTGTATGTTTTTCCGTTAAAACTGACGGTTATTTTTTCTTTTGGTGCTGCCCAGCCCCAGATCGTTAGATTGGTTTCGCGCTGGAGCACCATGTGGCTGGATACCAATTGTGGTAAAGTAATTTTGGCAGAAGCCGAAAAACTGAAAAGCAGTAGCCAGACCCAGCTGTATAAAATGAATTTTGTTCTCATATTCTAATCAATTTCCAAAACTATCTAAACGCGTCTAGGTTTTTTTTGCCATTTGAGTATAATACAGCCAATAATGTTCAAAATTGTTTATCCCGGCAGAAGTAGATCCACATCATATCTTTAAACGAGCTGGCTTAGTTAACCTTGATATGGAAATAATCAAAATCCGCGTGTCCGCCAATTTGTTCCGTTGCATAATTGAAAAGGCCAAAGCGATAACCCATAAAGTGCGGAATAGTGTAAGCCATTTTTAGTTTTTCGCCAACGGTATTCCATGATTTACCATCTAAACTGTAAGCGAAAGAAGCCAGGTCACGACGATCCGTAAAATCACAACTTACCCTTAAATAAATTTTTTGCTGTTTCAACGGAATTTTGATGCTTTCGGTCGGCTGCGTATCATTTACTGTATTCACTACGATAAATAAGCCTTCTTTTAAAGATTTAACGCCAATCCAGCCATACTTTTTCTGAAGCAGTAGCATCCCGGTGCAATCGCCCACCTTCATATTCTTCAGATCGATGCTGGTTTCGGCTGAACTTCTCGGCCCTACGGTTCTTTGGGTAAGCGTATTTCTGGCAGAGAGCACAGAGGTATCAATCCTGGAGGTTTGAATGGTTAAATAACCTTTCCTTTTGGTGAGCGACCAATTGGCATGATCCGGATTATGATTCCATTGCCAAACTTTTTTAAGTCCCCTCTCTTCTCCTTTACCGTCAAAATCATCAGAATCGATAATACCAGGAATCAGGCTTTGGTTTTTAGCCAGCTGAAGTGTATCCGGAACTTTCGAATTTACGCCCAGCACCGGCCAGCCCTGTTCCCATTTTACCGGCACAAGATAAGGAATCCGCCCTACTGCACCATAATCGCGAAAAAGGTACGAAAACCACCGTCCTTCAGGGGTACTGATCAACCCACCCTGTGCAACACCTTTGTCCTGAAGGCCGATTTTTCCTGTGTATGGCCCTATGAGCTTGTCAGCCTTATGGATAATTACCGTACGCATACTGTTTCTTGGCCAGGTAATATTAAACAGATAATATTGGTCTTTTACCTTGAAAAGTTGAGAACCTTCAGCAGGCAAACCTGGGTTGTTACCAGCCACCTGAGTGGCATTTTCTATCAATACCTGAGGGCTCGTACCAGTTTTTATGCCGGATAAATCGGTATTTAACTCGGCAAGCATAATTTTGCCTGCGCCATACACCATAAATACCCGGCCATTTTCAAAAAACAGGGAATGATCGTGAAGTGCAGGACTAAAGGCAGACCTTTTCCAGGGACCTTTTTCAATATCTGTAGTAGAATAGATGTAGGTTTTGTTGGTAGTACCAGAAAAAGTACTTACATAAAACCGGCCTTCATGATAACGTAAACTACTTGCCCATGATCCTCTGCCATAATCATTTTTGCCGTTAGTTAAATTTAGCTGGTCAGTATTTGCAAGGGTATCATATACATAAGTTACCATCTTCCAGTTGACCAGGTCTGTAGATTTCATAATCGGAAGACCCGGACTCATGTGCATGGTGGTACTACTCATGTAATAGGTTTTTCCAACGCGAATGATGGATGGATCGGGTACATCGGCAAAGATGATGGGATTTGTAGCAGACTGACTATAGGCTGTAAAATAAGACAATCCACTTAAAAGTACAACACACAGATAAAATACAAGGTTTTTCATAACTGGGGTAAAATGAATTTATTGAAGGAGCTGAATCATATAAAAATATGCTTAAATAAGTCTTTTTTCATACTATTGAAAAAAAGTGTTCGTCCTCTCGACCGAAGCAACGCGGAGCGGAGAGATCTTTTGAACCCTGTTAACAAGGTTTAGTTTCGCTGAGTAAGATTCCCGCATGCGCGAGAATGACGATTTAACTTTTGGGTGATATATCTCAAAAGATATCGTCATTCCCAAAAAGCTGGGAATGACGATTCTTCGGGGAGAGCTATATTATTAATGCTTTTATATAAAAACTATGAATGGCAAAAAGCTTATTTGCCTTTAAGGGCTTCGGCAACACCTACGTAAGCAGGTTTACGCACAAAACCTCCTGTCCACAATCCAATTGGCTCATCAGGTCTCCAAAATGAACTGGCCGGGCTATCTAACGGACTCCAGATGGTAATGCCATAACGTTGGGCAGGCGGAATAATCTCAAAATACTTATCAATCACATATTTATACATATCTGCCTGTGCTTTGTATTCTTCTTGTGTCACAGCAGCTGTCTTTTTATTCGAAACGCCAAGGTCGAGTTCCGATATCTTGATCAATTTGCCCGTAGCCGCCAGCAGTTTGAACATTTCAACGATTTTCGTTTTATCATTTTCGGTACCCATGTGCATTTGTGTTCCAATACCATCCACTTTGGCACCTTTGCTTTCAATATATTTTACATACTCAATCAATCCCCTGCATTTATCAAGACTGCTTTCCAATCCATAATCATTTATAAAATGAATATCAGTTGCATTACCATATTGGCGTGCAAGTTTAAAGGCAGTCACAGCATAATCTTTGCCCAAATAATCCTGCCAATAAAATTCATCAGCAGCTATATTCGTTTTACCCACACCTGTCTTCAACAGTGATGGGTCCGGCCAGTCAGACATTGGCTCATTAACCACATCCCATGCTTTTACGCTGGCTTTACTAACGGCAAGCATTCCGGCGATCCATTTATCAAGTGCAGCTGTTAAAATAGCTTTTTTCTCATCGGCTGTTTTTTCAATGATCTTATCGCCCCCATTTGGATTTACCCTGTTAATGGAGATTTTATCCATAGAAATTTTGCCGGCATAGGCACCGAAGCTAAAAACCAAACGTGTTCTGTCACCGGCGGTAATGGTTTTTTCCAATTGTACAAGTTTCCAATCGGTTGAAATATTAAAAGAGCCAAAATCATCTGCTCCATAACTTTTGGTTTCCTGTGCCGCTACTGAGGCTGCTCCGGCAACACTACCTTTAACATAAAAGCTGAGTTTATAGGTTGAGGCGTTTTGAAATGGAGTAGTGAAATCCATCGCCGTCTGTGCCTCCCAGGAATTAACAACCTTAGGATTAGACATATTGAGTGCATAGCCCGTGCCGCCATAGCCATCACCCTTTGCCGAAACCTCCCTAACAGAACTATTTCCCCAGCCAAACCAGCCTGAAATATTTCCCGATTCAAAGTCACCATTGCTAATCAGGTTGTCCTCAAGTGCCGGTCCGCTGGTTCCTTTAATAACTGTAGGTGCAATTAAACTATTAAGGTACTTGGCATTTTGATTGGCATGCCAGCAAAGCGTATGCCCATACACTTCCATATTTGAATTTTTAGCATTTTCCAGTAATTTCTTCACATTATCAAAATCCATACTGCCATCATCTTTCACAATGGCGCCGTGTTTCATTTCATAACCGATTACAATCTGGTTGAAATTGCTGTTCGCCAGGCGATACAACACCCCTTTGTTATTGTATTCGGTAAGTGATGTGGCTACCCCCAGTTTAAAATTCGGATTGGCAGACCAGTTGAAATAAGATTTTAATGCATTATAAGCATCAATCTGCTCCTGTGCGGCTATTGATGTAGGTTTTTCAACAGAAAAATCAAGTGCTTCATGCTTTTTGCATGATACCGATAAAACCGGAATACCGATGATTAAGGCAATTTTATAAATATTTTTCATCTTGATTAACATTTTATTTTTTAACCGGATTAAAGGTTTCCATGGTTACGCCGCGGTTACGCATCACGAGTGTATCAGTAGTGGCTACAGACATGTCCGTAAGGTCAATGTTGTAATTCAGATAAAGGGCATCCCGATCGGTATTTCCCCAGCTGTTCTTTTCTCCCCGCTTGATAAATTTACCATTTCCGCTGGCTGTAAACGTGTTATCGGCAGCAGATACTGTACAGTTGCCTGAATCATCGAAAGTAAGCAGCAATTTGCAGGTGATATTCCTGTTGTCTTTATCTTTAAATACGGCATTAAACGTATTAGACTTTAAGGAAGTAGTTACCACCTGATTTACCTCATCACTTTCAACAAATGTCATGTGTCTGCTAACGGTTTTATTTAAACTGGTATTGCCGTTTTTACCGGTAATTACATCTTTACCTCGGCGTAGGTAATAGCCATGCCAAGGGTTGATGTATTTAATGGCATATAAGGTATAGTTCTTGGCTTCCAAAATCTTATCAGCATTTTGCACTGAAGTCATCCGAAGCGGAATAACGTACGTATTTTTCAGCGCAAGCGGGTCGGCAAAAAATGCATCGGTAAGCTGTACCTGCACCCCACCGGTAATTTTACCTTTAGGTATGGTGATAGAACCACCCTGAATACTGTAGTAGTTTGCAGGCATGGCCACCACGTTTCCGGCGCCGCCAAAGGTAAGGTTGCTGGCCAAAGAATTATCTACGGCCACACCAATACTTACCTCATTTTTAACTTCATACACGCCACCTGTGGTTGCCATGATTTCGCAACGGTGCTGGTTGTCAAGAGAAGTATCATATAAATCTTCACCAAGGGTAATGGTACGAACAGGGCTCTGGTAGGCAAAATATACAGTTTGGGTCCCATAATCAGGAAATTCCCACTCCTGATTTTTGCATGCTCCTAAAAACACGACCATTGCCAGCAAAAATTGGATTTTCTTTTTCATTTTCTTTAAATTTTAATCCTGGTATTGATGAACTACCAGCCTGCGTTCTGGATAAGGTTATTATACTTTAAAATTTCGCTATACGGTACCGGTCCATAAATCATGTAAGGCTGATACACGCGGTTTTCTACATTAATCGGGGTAAATGTTGTTCCGGTAATGCTTGCTCCCTGGGCCACCTCATTCAGGCTGGCATTCCACCTACGCAGATCCCAGAAACGGAAGCCTTCAAAACACAGTTCCAGGCGGCGTTCGTTGCGGATCAGTTCTCTCATTTTAACCTGATCTGATTTGATCGATTCGAGGTAAGCATCGTTATTATTGGTACCTACACCTGCTCTCCTGCGGATAGCCTTAATTACATCGTAAGCTGAATAAGCATTGGTGCCGCCATTTAAAGGACCCCAGGCTTCATTCGCAGCCTCAGCATAAGAAAGGTAAATTTCTGTATACCGGATTCGTGGGTTATAATGTTTCTGATTGGTGGTTGATGAAGGGTTCAGGTTCACATCCTGTCTGAGGAGTTTTCGCATGTAATATCCGGTACGGGTAGAAGTTTCTACTTTATTCAAAGCATCATTCGTAGGCCCGTTAAGCGTTGTATTAATAGCGCTACCAGCAGTTCCTGCTGTACCACCGTTCACCAGGATGTACAATTTCAACCTTGGATCGCGGTTATCGTAAGGACTGGATGCCGAAAAACCGCTATTGGCGTCTGCTATCGGATAGCCGTTGGCCATTGGGAATGCATTCACCAGATTTTGTGTCGGATTGATCCGGCCGCTGCCAAAAAGTGTTGGGGGAAAGTTATTTCTTTCCAGGTCATTGCTATTGCCCACATCACTCCGCCATAAAATTTCAGAAGGGTTTACACCCGATGCCAATCCATCAATACCGGCATCTTTATCATACCATTTAATGTCGTTCGCAGTCAGGTTTACCAATCCACCCCTTAAATTGATTACAGCGGCAGCATCATTTGCTGCTTTTTCCCATTTGGCAAGTGTTGAAGGATTAAATGCCGGACTTGCAGCCAGCAATGAGGCTTTAGCACGGATGGCTTTTGCTATACGTGCTGTTACACGTCCCCTGAAATAATAGCCAAAAACCCGGTTATAGTTATCTTTTCCTACTCCCGAATATTTAGCAGGCACCTGCGCATCACTGGCGATATCCTCAAAATCAGTAGGCAGCAGTTGCTCAGCCATATCCAGATCGCGATAAATTTGCTCCATAGTCGCATCAAATGTGGCTCTGGGTTTATTGAAATCGGCATCCTGGCCTTCTGGTTGCAATACAACAGGAACACCAAGTAATTGCCCGTTATTTCCTTTACCAGCATGCGCCTGCAGAAGGTAGTAATTAAACATGGCACGGAGTGCATAACCCTCTCCTTTCATACGATCGTTAAACATGCGGTTAATATTGGGTTCAACGGCCCATTTCACCTGGTCTGTTACCGAAAAAAACAGGTTAAGGTATTGTATAGCAGCACGCGAATTGGTCCACTGGGAAAGTGGATTGTTTATCGCCGTCCATTGCCCGGTAGCAATTTTCAGGTAAGCATTATTGCGGTCATTGCTTACGGCATCATCAGTCGCTACATCATTAAACGACCAGCTATTGGTGGGTATGCGGGCATAACCATTCAGCAGTAAACCCTGTGCATAGGTTGCATTGTTGTAAGTGCTTTCCAGATCGAGATTGTTCTCGATTTCAGGTTTTAACATATCCTTGCAGCCAACAGAGAAAAGCAGTACTGCCAAACCGATCAGAAGTTGTATTTTTTTCATATCTATTTGTTATCAGGGTTAAAACAAAGCCTTTACACCGAGGTTATAAAACCGGGTTTGAGGTGAAGTATTGACATTGAGTTCCAGTATATCACGTTCCGGAGAAATGGTAAGCAGGTTCATACCACTGGCATAAATACCTAGTTCCCTTACGAATCCGTTACGGAACAGGTTGGCCGGAAACTGGTAAGATAATTGCACTTTCGACAAATCAAAACGGTTCGTACTGTACAGCCAGAAGTCTGAAGAGCGGAAATTATTATCGCTGTTTGCTGTGGTTAACCGTGGATAGGTCGCTGTAGCTTGCGTTTCAGGAGTCCAGCGGTCTCTAACTACTACGGAATATTTATCCTCGCCGTCTACCCAGAAATAACTACTGTTTTTCATGGCTTTGGCGCCATAACGGCCGGTACCCAATACAAACAGAGTTAAATTTTTCCATTTCGCAGTCAGGTTAACACCCAAAGTCATTGGTGCTCCCATCCATCCACCTTTACCCAGGTAAACTTCATCCCTTGTATCAATAATACCATCACCATTCTGGTCTTTGTACTTTAAATCTCCGGGTTTAACCTGGCCAAAAGACTGGGCAGGCGAAGCAGCGATATCAGCAGTACTGGTAAAAAAGCCCATACTTTGCAGCCCCCAAAGCGCGTCAAGTGGTTTTCCTGTACGGTTCAGGTAATCAAACTGGTAAGATTCAGCACGTTTGGTGGCTTTGGTATCGTAATAGGTACCGGTTACCCCCAGAGTCCAATCTATCTCACCGGTTCTTTTATTCATCCTGATGCCAAAATCGAATCCTCTGCGCTGATCGTTATCGTAGTTTACAAACGGGATATCAGAATATACCGGAAATCCGGTAGTCAGGTAGGAAGGATAAAGTACACCTGGCTGTACTACATTGCCGCGCATTTGACTGAAAAATGCAGAAGCCGTAAAGTTGATCAGGTTTTTGTAGAACGATCCTTCCAGACCGATATTAATCTCTCTTCTCTGCGGAAACTTTAAATTAGGGTTATCTCCTCTTCGACGGTCGAAAGTATGTACCAATCCGCCATCACGCCAGCTGTACCAGGCCGCATCGTTATAAGTAAAGTAGCCCTGGTAAAGGTTATAGTTGTTGATGTCGAGATCGGTATTCAGGATTCCTGCAGAAGCCGTAACCTTCAACTGATCAACGATTTCAGAGTTTTTAAGAAACGCTTCTTCACTAAGACGCCATCCTAAAGATAGTGTTGGCGAGAATGCGCCACGGTTAGCTATTGGTAATTTTGCTGAATACACATATGCACCGCTGAAATCGGCATAGTAGCGATGATCATAGTTGTAACCCAACTGCAAACCCAGATTGGCGTTGTTGGTAGCATGATAAACCGAAGATTCGCTGATGTTAAAACCATAACCCAACAATGATCCGGTAACATTATGCTTTTGTTTAAAAGTACGTGCATAATTAAACTGACCTGAAAAAGAGATGGTTTGGCGATAAGCACTTCCGCTCACGTTCTGCACGCCCGATCTGGCATCGATACCATACTTTGTTAAACTCGAAATCTGGTCAATGCCTGCATAATTGTTCCATGTTGCTTCGTAAACCGAATAGGTATTATTATACGATTGATTAAAAGCACTTGAATAATCAACAGCTAGCATGGTTTTAAAGCTCAGTCCCTGCATCAGGCTGTTAAGGTCAAAATTTATCCCGGTATTAAACTGGAACTGGCGGGATACGTTACGGTTGTAACCTCCTGCATAAATACTGGCAAAAGTATTCGTCTGGTCCAGCTGGCTTCCGCCCAACAGATAGCTGCCATTGATGATATTATTGCTGTTATTGGCCTGTGCCAGCGAAGCCACATCACCAGGCTCGATCATACTGATGGGAATGAGCGGCGCAAAACGATACGGACGAACCGTAGCTGCGCTGCCCCAATAATCGGTATTTACACCTTTTCCGGTATAGAAACTGGCCGTAGCATCCACATTTAAGGAAATGATCTTATTCAGTTTTACATCAATATTTCCACGTACATTAAAGCGGTTGGCACCACTGTTTTTTACGGCTTCACCAAAATTCAGCAGCGAACCAATCGACCAGTAACCGAGGTTGGTGTAATAACGTGTGCGGTTGTTTCCGCCTGAAATTTCTGCGGTAAGGTCGTTTCGTCCATAGCTGTTTCTCAGATAATCTGAAGAATAGTAATCTACGTTCGGGTAGCGGTAAGGATTTGCCCCGGAGGCATAGTTGTATATGGTCTGCTGGGTATAAAGGTCTGGCAATCCGTCATTGCGGCGCGCTTCATTATACAAGGTCATATATTCTGCAGAACCCAGAAACTGTGGATAGCTTTTAGGAACATTTAAACCTGTATTGGCCCTTACATTTACTTTTTGTTCATAATTACCTCCTCTTTTGGTGGTAATGTACAGTACGCCTTTAGCTGCACGGCTACCATACAATGCTACCGCATTAACACCTTTAAGTACGGTAACCTGGTCAATTTCCGTCGGCATAATGTTGTTGATGTCTCTTGGAATTCCGTCTACCAATACGAGGTAGCCACCCATTCCCCAAATGTTACCGTTAAAACCCGGCAAAAGGGCATCAAGGCCTTCAAGGCTGGAGGTAGTATAGTTTTTTTCCAGCATTTGAGATAGATTTATGGCCGAAACATCACCTAAAAGGTCGCGTTTAGCCACTTTTCTGAATGCAACCTGTACAGAATCTACCTGAGGCATTACAAATATGGTATCTTGTGGCTGGCGTTCTTCGTTTTTATTAACGGATTTATTATTTTTTCTGGCCTGCCTGTTGGTTTGCGCTGATCCTGCTGCCGGCAGTAAAAGGGCAACGGCAAGGCATAAGGCTGATATTATCTTGATCTGTTTCATTTCATTCGTTTGAATTAGTTTACGCCCTTACCAGCCTGGATTTTGTTTAAATTCCATATACATGTTCACATCGGCATTTTTGAGTGGCAGCCAATAATGTTTCTGACTAAACTTCCGCTCCAGAATAACCACTTCTTTCAGGTTAACAACCCGGTTAGCTGTAGGGTCGGTAGTGCTGAAAGTTCCGCTACGATCAAACTCAACCGATGTTTTCAACGTGTATGGTTTTTCAATCAATAGCAACCAGCGGCGCAGATCGTTAAAGCGGTGGCCCTCAAATGATAATTCTACGGCACGTTCTCTTCGTACTTCACCCAAAAATCCATCTACCGAAGTCAGGAACTTAGCTGCCACATTAGCTACTCCGGCCCTGGTACGGATCATGTTGATGGCATCAACCGCTGTTTTGGAAAAACCAGGATCTTTACCTGTAGGCGAATTGTAGCCCATCAGCGCAGCCTCAGCATACATCAGGTAGATATCGGCCAAACGCATATAAGGAACATAAATGTGAAGGCTATTGCCATACGAATAACCATTATCATATTTGTTAGCCGTAATCGGAATGAATTTGCGCAAAACATAACCGGTTCTGCTTCCTGTACTTACATCGCGGTAACTTCCGCTGGTGTATAAATTGGCATACCTGTTTTTCTCATCACTGGCGCCCATCGCACCTTGTACAAATTTTACACCGTCATAAACGATATCATTATAAAACCTTGGATCTCTACCTTTCCATGGATATTCAGGATTGTAACCCGATTCACTGTCGGCCTTGGTAATATCCTGGATCGGCAAGCCGTTGGCCATACCGTAATAATCTACATAATTAGCCGTAGGCGTAAACTTAAGGTCGCCTTCTGAAATCACTACCGGTGTATATTGCTTACTGGTTCCCCAGTTGGAATTATTGGCACTAAAAAACGGACCACGGAATATGGCTTCGGTGCTTCCGGGTAAATCCCAGTTTTGCCCGCTGGTGTAAAAATTACGATAATAGTTTTTGAATTCTACCAGGGCATATTGCGTAGTACCACTTTCGGTAAGGGTAAGCAGTTCGGCAAATGCAGCTGCTGCTTTTTTACAGTAGTCGGCATCGTAGGTCTTGCTACCGGTGGATTCGAAATTCATCAGCGGACTTCCTGCCCACAGGTAATTTTTACCCAGGTAACCCAAAGCCATGATTTTATTGATGCGCAATGCGTTTTTTCCCAGGCTACGTTTACCCGCTGTGGTATTGTCCCAGTTCACCGGTAAAATATCTGCAGCAGCCCTAAAATCTGCAGCAGCTTTGTCGGCACACGCTTTATAGCTTAGGCGTGGAAGAGTGAGTTTTGAATCGGTAGGCAAAACGGTATCTATATAAGGTAAGCCACCAAAATATTCCATCAGCCTGTGGTGAAACCAGCCGCGGAAAAACAGCAGCTGCCCCTTGATCAGGTTTCTTTCCTCATCCGTAGCATCTGTCATCTTATCCATATTGGCCAGGCCCATGTTCACTTTACTGATCCCATACCAGGCCGCTTTCCAAAGGTCCTTGTTAAAACGATCGTTATTAGTGCTAAAATTATTGTGGTTCATCCAACCCGAGCCCCAGCCATCAAATTCAGCTTGCCAGCCCCAGAAATTTCCATCGTCTATTTTATGGATAAAATGAAAGTTTCCGGCGGTTGAAGTAATCTCATCCTCTCCCCAATTCCAGGAGTTGGTCCAGTAGTTTGTGCTAAAATTTACAATACAGTTGTAGAGTTCTTCGGTATAGCCCTGGAAATTAACAAAATTCTTAAAAGCCTCTTTTTCCGAAATCACGGTTTCATCGGCTTTATCCAGGTATTTTTCACACGAAGAAAGGGATACTGTCGACCAGATAATGGTACAACATACTAAAGTTTTGATATATTTTTTCATGATTGTAGCATTAAAAAGTAATGTTAGCCCCAATGTTAAATCGCTTTACAGTTGGATAAGCACCTTGTGATGCCCAACCTGTTCCGGCAAAATTGGACTCCCGGTCATCAGGCATTTTGGTCCATACATACAGGTTATTTCCGTTTACATATACCCGCAGCGATTCCATGCCGATACGTTTGATGAAACTTTTACTTTTTTCAAAAGTGTAAGCCAATTCTGCATTTTTTAACCTGATGTATGATCCGTCGTACATGTAGCGGTTACCGGAAGTATAACCACTGGCCGTAGATAGCCACCGTGGTAGCGGTACATCGGCATTTGGGTTATCTTTGCTCCAGTAAGATCCCTCATTATATACCAAATGATTCTGGCCGGCTAAACTGCTAAATACCACCTGGCGGGTAACATTGTTTACGCCATAGAGCTGAACAAACAGACTGAAACCTTTCCAATCTACGCCAAATGTAGCGTTGTAGGTGTTTTGAGGGTTTGATGGAAAACCATAAGGAATATTATCTTTTGAATCGATAATACCATCGCCGTTATAATCGATGATATAATAATTCCCCGGTAACTTTTGCCCGTCGTTATTGTCGTGGATAGTGCTGCCATAAAGTTCATCCCAGGTATTGTAATTTCCGGCACTCACGTAAGAATAACTCTGGCTGATTTGTTTATTGGCCCTTTTCTGATATTCGGGTAACAATTGGGCATCATCAGCTTCGATCACTTTATCTTTTGCATGGGTATAGTTCAGGTTGGCCCAAAGTCTCCAGTTCTGTCCCAATCTTTTGTTGAAGGCCAGTTCCAGCTCATAACCCTTGTTTTCTACAATACCGAGGTTGGCCACCGGTGCATCAACACCGAAATAAGAAGGTATGGCGCGGTTAGCCCCGAGAATCAGGATGTCGGTACGGCGGTCGCGGAAAAAGTCAGCCTTTCCGGTAACCATACCTTTAAAGAAACTATAATCAATACCAAAATTGGTTTTCTTTACCTTTTCCCAATGTACATCAGGATTGCCAAGCGCTGATATTTTATACCAGGTGTACGGACTTAATTCAGAACCCTCGCCGGTTACGCCAAGTCTGGTCTGACCGCCGTACGCCCACTGTGTAAGATAAAGCCAGCGACCGCTTACATTATCATCACCAATGGCTCCGTACGAAGCACGCAATTTAAGCATATCAATGAACTTCAGCGGTTTCATAAATTTTTCCTCACTTAACATCCAGCCCAATCCTCCTGATGAAAAGAATGCGAAACGATTTTTCGTACTGAATTTTTCAGAACCATTGTACGCACCATTATATTCGATCATGTATTTATTGGCATAATTGTAGGTGGTACGGAAAACCCAGTCTTCACGGTAGTTTGGAATCTCACTTCCTGTTGCTACTTCATTCCGGTTGAAAAGTCCCATAGCTGTAATGTTGTGGTTGGTACCCAGTTTTACAGCATAATTGAGTTGGCCCTGGTAGAACAACCTGCGTTGGGTAGACCAATCCTGCACGGTACCTCCGCTTGTGGTCCAGTTGATCCCATTCTGAAAATCGAAGCGGTTGGTTCCGTCAAATGCCTGCTCATAAGTAGTTAATCCGGTTTTTGGATCGATCCATTTGCTTTGAATACCATTGTACAAATCATTAATCCCCCTGTTTCCTTCTATAAAAGAATTATCCAGCGCAATGGTACCTTTGAAGTTTAAGCCCTTTACCAGCGATCCCAGGTCCTGGTCAAGTGTAAAATCGGTTGTAATCCTGCTCGTGGTGGTATAGCCTACCCCACTAACGGCCAGGTTCCGGGCAGAGTTTAAACCTTTTTGCACATTTGGTGCATAATAACCCCATGTACCATCCGAATATTGCGGCATAAATACATCAGGAGCAGTAGAATAAGCAGAAATCCAGTAAGAATAATCACTGTTGGAATTGCCCCATGGGCTTTTCTTCACCCCTCTGGAACCTGATAAGTTCACTTTAAAAAGGGTGGATTTACTCAGTTGAAAATCGAGGTTACTTCTCACATTTAACCTGTTAAATCCGTAACCTGGCTCGTAACCACGATCGTTTTTAAAAGTGCGGAACAAATCGCCTTCATACAGGTAATCAGCATTGGCAAAATATTTCACTTTAGCGGTTCCGCCCGAAATGTTTAGGTTAACATTGTTGGACAGGGCATAATCTTTAAACAATACCTCGTCCCAGTTTACATTCGGATAGCGTTCTGATTCTGCTAAATTTGCAGGATAACGGTATTTATTAATCGTAGCCTGCGGCAGATAATCTGCCCAGCTTTCAGGCTTAAGGGAAAGTTCATTTTCTATGGCCTGGTTTTTTATGGTCAGGGCATCATAAGAATCATATTTCCCTGGTAAACGTGATGGAGATTTAATTACATTATTGATGGTACCCCTGATTGATGCCTGTCCTTCGCGGCCACGTTTGGTGGTAATCAGGATTACGCCATTGGCTCCCCTTACCCCAAATACTGCTGTTGCAGAAGCATCTTTTAACACGGATATGGTTTCTACAGAACCGATATCCACACTATTCATTGTCCGTTCAATACCATCTACCAGGATTAACGGACCGGTATTGTTCCATGTACTACGACCGCGGATCAATATTTGAGGATCTTCCTCGCCGGGCATCCCTGTACTGGCAGTAGTGATCACCCCCGGCACATTACCGGTTAATGCAGCACCTATGCTCGATACCCCACCGGCACGTTCCAGTACCTTACCCGTAGTTTGTGCAATGGCGGCTACCACACTGGCTTTTTTCTGTGTACCGTAACCGATTACCACTACATCATTAAGGGCCGATTGATCTTCTGAAAGGACAATTTTGAGGTTGTTTTTCCCTTTTGGAGAAACTTCCTTAGTTACCATACCCACGTAGCCAATTACCAGAATGGACTGATCGCCAGGTACATTAATCACAAACCGGCCATCAGTGTCCGTTTGGGTACGGATATTTGTGCCTTTAACAGTAACTGTGGCACCTATTATTGGCGTTTGCTTATTATCGGAGATGGTTCCGGTTACCTTTGTCTGCTGTGCAAAAGTGATTTTAATCATCAGCATTAAGGTTAGCATGGTTAAACAACATCTTTTAAAGAGTTGTCTTTTCGGGCCCAGGTTATCCCCAGCAAAATGCAATAGTATAATTCTTTTCATTTTTCGAAGTCATTTATTGAGCATGATGGGTAAAATTGATGACGTCTGTTTGATATGGCGTTCCGGAACATTTTATTCCCGATAAGACGTTTCGAAAGGAAGTAGTTTTCCTAAATGGAATTTTAAGTAAATCTCTTAGCATTATTATTTGGTTAGGGTTTTTAAATAGGAAGAAAAGTTGATTTTAATTCTTTCTTCAATAATGATTAGCTTCATGATGTGGTAACGCTTACTCTCCAATTTAACTGATACGGATAGGCACGCTATCTTGAGCATGATTTTATCATTTGGCTATTAATTGTGTAATCAGTTAAGCGCATACCGAAGCCTTAAAAAAGTTACTATGTTGGTGGTTTCATCCAATTGCGTTTTAGCATACCTATTTTTGTAATCAGCATTTCCGGTCTGGGTAATCTAACTTTCGTTTGTATCTTGTGTGTAAATGCCATCTGACATCTACCTCTCATCGCCGGTAATTTTTAACCAAAGCAATAGTGCATTTAGCTTTGATGAATTTCAGGTCGACCTGTTATGGCTCAATACCTGCATGTAAATGAAAGTCATTTTTCAACTTATACAGCAAGCCATTGCTTAGCCATTACAGCGCTTGTTCTACCTATCGCTCAATGGAATTAAAAGTGGGTAAGCCGAAGTTTTGGATTGGTATTGATTTGACATCGCCGGCATATTTGTCCCTTTTTGCAGGGCCAGATCGCTTAAGCCTTCCTCATAGAAGTTGATCAGTTGATTAGTCATGGTTTATAAGTTTTATTTGGTTAATCCAAACATAGCCCAAAAACGAATTTAACGGTTAGAAGATTTGTGCATAAATCAGATACAAATGTTCTATCAACTCAAATAGCTGAAATACAATTATTTAAATAAGTAAAAAACCGTTATTTATACTAATACTCGAAATATTATATTTGATAAAACGATTTTACCAGCGCAAAACAATCGATTGCATAATAGTAAATTTCAGCTAATTACCCGCATCAGGAGCATGATCATGCTTACGGTAAAGGTTTAAATATTCTGAAGGTTGCATACCAAATTTTGATTTAAAAGACTTGGCAAAATAGTTTGGTGTAGCAAAGCCTACCAGGTAGGCAATCTGCGAAATGTTCAGGTCGCTTTTTATGAGTAAAGCCGCAGCTTTATCAAGCTTTACCGAGCGGATATACTCCACCGGCGAAAGCCCCGTTAATTCCAGCACTTTGTGGTAGAGCGAGCCACGGCTCATCCCTACATTTTTGCTTAGATCTTCTACAGATAATTGTGAATTGTTGATGTTATCTTCAATGTACTTCAAGATATTCTTAAGTAACTTATCACCATGCGATTCAACCGAAATCTCCGCTGTTTCCATCTTGATCTGTTTGGTATAGGTATTTTTCAGGGTACGGTTAAGGAGCAAAAGGTTTTTGATTTTAATATTGAGGATATCAATATTAAAAGGCTTGGTAAGGTAATCATTTGCACCAATTTCGAGTCCCGTCAATTGTTCCTGTTCTCCTGTAAGCGCAGTTAACAGAATAACCGGAATATGTTTTGTTCTTTTATCTTCTTTTATCTTTTTACAAAGTTCAATACCCGACATATTTGGCATACTGATATCGCTTACGATAAGCTCAGGATGGTTTGCCAGTGTTTTTTGCCAGCCCTCCCTACCATCGGCCGCTTCTACAATACGGTAATGCGCTTTCAAATTATCTTTCAGGTATTCCCGAAGGTCCTGATTATCCTCTACGAGCAGAATGGTGTGGATTTCTCCATCCGTTTCGCTAATGGCTTTAGCTGAAACTTCTTCCTCAGTCTGTATGGGGGGTTCGGGGCTGGAAAAATCAACGTTAAGTTTTTCGATATGGTCTAGCAGCGGTAAAGGCAGGGCAATCATAAAATGTGTGCCCTTTCCAACTTCGCTTTGCAAATCAATGGTCCCACCCTGAATTTTGACAAACTCTTTGATGATGGAAAGCCCGATTCCACTTCCCTGGTTCAGGATAGATACCTCGGTATCGGCCTGAAAAAATCGTTCGAATACTTTCTGCTGCTCTTCTTCGCTGATGCCAATGCCCGTATCGCTTACCGTGATCAGGACAGTCTCTTCCTGGCCGTTACGCGGTGTTCTCTTTAAATCAACGGTGATGGTACCACCTGATGGCGTAAATTTAAAGGCATTGGAAAGCAGGTTGAATAAAATACGTTCCAGCTTGTCGTGGTCAAACTCCGTTGGATAGCTATCGAACTGGGTCTGGAAAGTAAGACTTATCGATTTCCGTTCGCTTAAATCGTTGAAAGATTCGATTACATCGGCAATAAAGGAAACCAGTTCACCCGGGGCATTATTGATCTTGAGTTCATTTTCTTCAATTTTACGAAAATCAAGGATTTGGTTCACCAGGTTGAGCAAGCGGCGGGCATTCCGTTTTACTATTTTAAGCGATGCGTTTTTGGTATCATCGCCCTGTTGCGAAAGGAGTTTCTCGACCGGCCCCAGGATAAGCGAAAGTGGTGTACGGAATTCATGGCTCAGGTTGGTCAGGAATTTAATTTTTAGCGAATCCAGCTCATGCAACCGCTCGGCCTCTTTTCTATCCTGCAAAATCTGCTGTTCAATTTTTGTTTTTTCCTGCACCAGCGCGAACTTTCTCTCCAGGTTTTTGATGCCCCGGTGGCGGATGTAAAGTAAAGTACCGGCAATAGCAACCAGGTAAAAAATATAAGCATAGATGGTTCTCCACCACGGTGGATGAACAATTATCTTTATCGAAGATTCGGTTGTATTCCAAACGCCATCATTGTTGCTTGCCCGTACATGGAAGATATATTCTCCCGGATCGAGATTGGTATAAGAAACCGTTTTAGCTGTACCGGCATCAATCCATTCTTTATTAAAACCTTCAAGTTTATAACTATAACGGTTTTGTTCCGGAGCCGTGTAGTTTACACTTACAAAGCTCAGTGAAAAATTCTGCTTATAATCCAGGTCGATTTTTTTGGCAACCGAAATATGGTCGGTTATCGGTCCGTCCTCGCTCGCCTCGATCACATTATTGGAAATTTTTAGCTCGGTAAAAAGTACAGCGGGAACATTTTTGTTTTTTCTGAATCCGGCCGGGTTGAAGTAATTCATCCCTTCTGCCCCACCAAAAAATATTTCACCGTCTTTGCATTTTAAGGCTGCTCCCCTGATAAAGCTATTGTTTTGCACGCCATTGTATATGCCGTAATTGCTAAATTTTTGTGTCTTTGGGTCGAAACGGCTAATCCCTTTGCTGGTACTCAACCAAATATTCTGATTGTCGTCTTCAACAATGGCATCAATAACATCATTTGCCAAACCATTACGTTCGGTAAAATTGATGAACTTATTTGTCCTTTTATCCAATAGGTTTAAGCCGCCTCCAGCTGTACCGATCCAGATCCGCCCCTTTGAATCTTCCAGAAAGGCCTGAACAATATCGCCCTTAAGGTCTGAGTTAAGTTCGTTATAATGTTTAATACTGGTCTTATCAGAACTAATCATGGCTACACCAGAACCATGAGAGCCTACCCAAATGTTTGCAAAACGGTCTTCTTTAATAAAACGGATATAATTATTAAGTGGAAACTTGTGGTCTGTGGGCGACTGTACCTTATCAACATACCTAAAAACAACCTTATGGTTAGCGTCCATCACATTAATTCCCCCTCCATTGGTGCCAACCCATATCAGTCCGTTTTTATCCTGGGTAATGCAAAATACATCGTCAGAATTAAGACCGGAATCCGTATTGCTTTTCCGGTAAGAGGCCGCTTTGCTTAGTGTTGAATCCAGCACGATCAGACCATAGCCAAAAGTACCCAGATAGAGCTTCTTGGCTGAACTGACAAATAGCGACATCAGGGTTA
The DNA here is from genome assembly GCF_042464845.1 of Pedobacter sp. BG31. Taxonomy (NCBI): domain Bacteria; kingdom Pseudomonadati; phylum Bacteroidota; class Sphingobacteriia; order Sphingobacteriales; family Sphingobacteriaceae; genus Pedobacter; species Pedobacter sp. BG31. The sequence goes on along the minus strand of NZ_JBHNZK010000008.1, from coordinate 74,744 downwards.
AACGCGGTGGCAAACCCAACTTCTCTAAATTAACTTTGTGGAACAGACCAGTATTTCTGTTGAAAATACTCAGTCCGCCGCCCTCTGTAGCTACATATATCTCCGTAAGGTTTTTCGGTGCAAATGAAGTTACTACAGGTGCGTTTAAACCATATACATCGAACACATTGCTCTTAATGAGGTTAAAGAGATTGAGGTTGCTATCAAATTTATTGATTCCCTCGCGGTATAACCCTAACCAATATATACCCTCTTTATCTATATATACATATTTTACACTGGTGCCCCTTAAGCTGTAGGGATTGCGGGGATTTGGCCGGTATACCCTCACTTTTTTGGTACGGAGATCAAAAACATTAAGGCCATCTTCGGTACCCAGCCATAACTGACCGTTTGGCGATACCGCAATACTTTGAACATTATTATCACTCAGTGAATTGGGATCGCCAGGAACGCGTTGATAGTTTTCAAATCCCATACCATCCGATTTGAGCATACTTAAGCCTGAGGTAGTACCAACCCAGATATTGCCATCACCATCTTCGGCTAAAGACTTCACTATAGTTCCTGCCAGTTGTACAGGTTTATCTGCTGCAGATCCGATCCGGATAAAAGAAGCGTTTTTTCGGTTAAAAAGAAATAATCCATCCTCTGTTCCTACCCACATCCGATGTTTGCTGTCTTCCATCAGGATGTTGATTATGGTTGGCGGAAGTTTACCCAACTGGCCGGCTGCAATTGGGAATTTAGACACTTTTTTGGTATCCGGATCAAAAAGATCAAGTCCGGTAAAGGTGGCCACCCATATTTTACCCAAATAATCACTGGTAATATACCTGATCAGGCTGTGACTAAAACCTGTTGGGCCATTTGAAGCACGATAATTAATGAAAGAATTTTTTCTTCTATCAAAAAGGGCCAGTGACCCTCCACTGGTACCAAACCAAAGGTTTCCCCTGCGGTCTTCATGAATGGTCTTAACCTCATTAGCCTGAATACTTGTAGAATCGTTTGCCTGATATTTATAAGTGGTAAAGTTGGTACCGTCAAATTTATTTAATCCATCTTCTGTACCAAACCACATCAATCCGTACCGATCTTTAAAAATTACGGTTACATTGTTAGACGATAACCCGTTTTTAGAGGTCAGCGAGGTGAAACGCAATTCAGGCTGTTGCGTTTTAGGCTGTGCTTTTATATAGCCCGCATTAAAAAGCAGGTAAACAATTAGAAAGAAGGATAGATAAGCAGAACCCCTGAGCATATTTAATGATTTTGCTGTATTAATAAAATTTCAACTTCAAAAGGTGTAGAAAAGCTAAACAATGCGCTAAAATCTAAGGAAGATTCAAAATTATCTGGATACATGATCTATTTGGCTTAGTGGCGGTAAGATAAAAAAACTAATTTAGTTCATTGCATCATTACCGCTTTCACAGTATTATTTTCTTCATTATCAGCTTAAAAAACTGATTATTTCCTGAAATCAACCACACTCCAATAGGCTTTTTTTCTTTGCAGGTTTTGATCAAAAAGCAAGGGATAGTTTTTTCTTCCGGGTACGGGGTATTGATCGAGCCATGTAGAACGATCAGAAAGATTCCAAAAAGTTACACTGCTGATTTCCTTTTTAAAACTTCTGAAAATAGAAAAAATCCGGGTGTATCGGTCAATTTGCTTTTTTTCGAGCGCTGCTGTGAAACGGTCCTGCTCATCTGGTTTCTTAGCCCTTAAATTTTTCTCCCACGGATAGATGGACAGATCCAGTTCTGTAATCTGAATTTGCAGGCCAAGAGATGCATATAATTTTAATGACTCCCTTAATTCAGTATCACCAGGCTCAAAAACAGACCAATGCCCCTGCAGCCCTACCCCGTGAATAGGGACCTTGTTATCGACGAGTTTTTTCAGCATTTTATAAATCTTGGCTCTTTTTACAGGTCTCTCAGAATTATAGTCGTTATAAAAAAGCAATGCATCAGGATCAGCCTCATGCGCATATTCGAAAGCCCTGGCAATAAACTCTTCTCCACAGATCTCATTCCATAAAGAAGACCTTAAATACTGGTCATCTTCATCGCCGATCACTTCATTAACAACATCCCATGCATATACCTTTCCTTTATAACGGCCCACCACGGTTTTAATATGATCTTTAAGCCTTTTGAGCAATAGGGCTTTATCCACCCGGCCTCCGGAACTGTTTTTAAAAATCCATGCCGGCACCTGCTCATGCCAGCATAAGGTATGCCCCCTTATTTTAAGTCGGTTATCAAGTGCAAAATTAACCAGCGCATCGGCATCCGCCCAGTTATAAACATCTTCGCGCGGATGAATAGGTTGCATCTTCATCGCGTTCTCCGGCGTTATGCTATTGAATTCCTTTAAAAGCAATGCGCCCTGCTCCCCTTTAATGGTTTGGGGCGAAACCGCTACTCCGATGTTGAAGTAAGACTGATAATAATCTTTCAGGCCCGGATTACTTTTCTTAACTTTAGGGTAACTGCCGCAACTGGCAAAAACCGCGAAAACAGCAATAGTAAAAATGGCAATATGAAATTTAGTTGTACGCATTTATATTTGGTTGAATGGCAAGGTCGATTTTATCCTCATCAGGGTAGCGGAAAAATCCAGTAAATTTAGACCTAAGTAAATACACCGGCAGTCATATTTGTCAAAACAATAAGAACAGATGTTCAAAAAAGCATCAAATCGCTCAAAATTGGTTAAATTAATAACCCGATAAGCAGCGAGGCCATCATGTCATAAATTCATTACATGACATTTGTTTCCTTAAATTGACGATAAGAAGCTTGGTCAGCACAAAAAACCTGCGACTTTGCAACTTTATCGCTTACCTGATCAAATATGAGAAAACCGAACATCTTCCCTTACCTGGCCGTTTTACTTTTGGTTACTGGCATCATGTTCAGTGCATATAAAACCAAGGAGTTTAACACCAAAGGATTAAAAGACTATTACCGAAAATATTTTCCCATAGGTGTGGCGGTTACCCCATGGGACCTTAGCGGTGATAAGCGGAATTTAATTCTTAATCAGTTCAACAGCATCACAGCTGAAAATGCAATGAAAATGGGACCGATCCATCCTATGGAAAACACCTATAACTGGAAAATAGCAGATTCTATCGCATCCTTCGCCAGGATAAATGGACTGAAGCTGCGTGGGCATTGTTTGGTATGGCATAATCAAACCCCTCGCTGGTTATTTAAAAATGAAGATGGAAGTGTGGTATCCAAAGAAACTTTGTTAAAAAGAATTCAAACGCACATTAACACGGTTGTAAGCAGATACAAAAAAGATATATATGCCTGGGATGTGGTTAACGAGGTTATAGCAGATGATTCTGCCTATTTCCGCAAATCGCCGCTATACCAGATCGCAGGCGAAGATTTTGTAGAAATGGCTTTCAGGTATGCCCACCAGGCTGATCCCAATGCCCAGTTGTTTTACAACGACTATAACACAGAACAGCCATCTAAACGTGAGAAAATTTACAAAATGCTTAAAGGTTTGCTGGCTAAGGGTGTGCCAATCCATGGTGTTGGATTACAGGGCCATTGGTCTGTAAATAATCCAAGTCGTTCTGAACTGGAAAAATCCATTGCCCTGTTTTCCTCATTAGGACTTAAAATTCAGATTACAGAGCTGGATGTATCGGTTTATAGCGGCAATCAGGGCGGACGTTTAATCCAGGGCAATAAAAGTAGCAATACCGAACAGTTTACACCTGAAATGGAAGAAAAGCAGCGCCAGCAATATAAAATGATTTTTGAAGTGCTGCGCAAATATAAAGCTAACATCACGGGTGTGACTTTCTGGAATTTATCAGATCAATACAGCTGGCTGGACAACCGGGGCCGGAAAAATTTTCCGCTGTTATTTGATCAAAATCTGATGCCCAAAAAAGCATTCTATGAAGTAGTAAAATTTTAACTAACATTTTTATATTGAGGTGTTTGAACAATTAAAAAAATGATTTTTACAGTCACACTGAGGATATAAAATTTTAATTTAAAAACGCTTTACGTCTACATACAGGCACTATTAACCAGATCAATCTAAATCATCGAATCTTTTTTATAATCTGCAACAACAAACAGATACAAAAAAATTCTTAGCAGTAAGCTTTTAGCAGCATAATTATGAGAAAACACAACGACCTTAAAAAATTATTTCTTGCAATCTTGCTCTGCAGTTTCTGCGGTTTTGCCGGCGCCCAGGAGTATCCATTTCAAGACTATAAACTTCCGTTTGAAAAGCGGGTAGATGATCTGGTTTCAAGACTTAGCCTGGATGAAAAGGTTATGCAAATGCTTAACTCGGCACCGGCAATTTCCCGCTTTAAGATTCCGGCATACGACTGGTGGAACGAAACTTTACATGGAGTAGCCAGAACGCCTTTCAAAGTCACTGTTTTTCCTCAGGCCATTGCCATGGCTGCAACTTTTGATCCATCTGCACTTTATAAAATGGCCGATTATTCTGCTTTAGAAGGTAGGGCTATTTACAATAAAGCATTAGCACTGGGAAGAACAAATGAACGTTATCTTGGCCTGACCTACTGGACTCCGAACATTAATATTTTCCGGGATCCGCGCTGGGGAAGAGGCCAGGAAACCTACGGTGAAGATCCTTACCTGACAGGAACGCTCGGCGACGCTTTTGTAAGAGGCCTGCAAGGTGATGATCCAAAATACCTTAAAGCTGCTGCTTGCGCCAAGCATTATGCGGTACACAGCGGTCCGGAACCACTTCGGCATGTTTTTAATACCACAGTAAGCGCTTTCGATTTATGGGATACCTACCTGCCCGCATTTGAAAAACTGGTTACACAATCTAAGGTTGCGGGTGTAATGTGCGCTTATAACGCCTTTCAAGGCCAGCCTTGTTGCGCCAATGATCTTTTAATGACCGATATTCTACGCAGAAAGTGGAACTTTAAAGGTTATGTTACATCTGATTGCTGGGCGATAGACGACTTTTATAAAAACCATAAAACCCATCCAAATGCAGCATCGGCAGCAGCTGACGCTGTTTTTCACGGAACGGATCTGGATTGCGGTACCGAGGCCTACAAGGCGTTGATCACTGCAGTAAAAACCGGCATTATTAAAGAAAAAGACATTGATGTTTCGGTGAAAAGACTATTTATGATCCGATTCCGGTTGGGCATGTTTGATCCGCCTTCCATGGTCAAATATGCCAATACCCCTGCTACTGTGATTGAAAATAGCGAGCATAAGGCACATGCCCTTAAAATGGCCCGCGAATCGATGGTGTTACTCCGGAATGAATCACATACGCTGCCATTAAAAAAGAACCTCAGAAAAATTGTTGTATTGGGCCCTAATGCTGATAATTCAATTTCGGTATTGGGTAATTATAATGGAATTCCTTCAAAAATTACCACAGTTTTAGCGGGCATCAGGGAAAAGGTTGGCCAGCAGACCAATGTAGTTTACCAGCAGGCCATTTCATTCACCAATGATACGCTTTTAAGTTACCTTGATTTAGACAACGAATACAAAATAAACGGTGTTCAGGGATTTAAGTCAGAATATTTTAACAACACTACGCTTGAAGGCGAACCAGTATTAATCCGTACAGAACCCAGAATTGAAAACAATTGGCAGGAAGGTGAAAAAATTGCCGATAAATTGACAGCCAACCATTTTTCTGCCAGATACAGCACCACATTTAAACCATCCGCTTCAGGTTCGATCACTTTTGAATTGAATGCTGATGACGGCTATCGTTTTATGATTAACGGTAAAAATGTAATTGATGCCTGGTCGAGGAACCGATGGGGCGCTAAAACCTATAACCTAGAGACCGTAAAAGACTCGGTTTACAATCTGGTTGTAGAATACTGGCAAGGAGAAGGAAGTGCAAACATCCGCTTTAAGGCTGGCACCTTTGTAAAAACCGATTTCAATGCGCTGACCAAAAGCCATGCAGATGCTGATGCCTTCGTATTTGTAGGCGGGATTTCTCCACAACTTGAAGGAGAGGAAATGAAAGTGGATTATCCTGGATTTAGCGGAGGGGACAGAACTTCTATCATGCTGCCTGCCGTTCAAACAGCCTTAATGAAATCGCTTAAAGAGACGGGAAAACCAGTTGTTTTCGTGATGATGACCGGTAGTGCGATTGCCATACCATGGGAAGCTGAAAACATCCCGGCTATTCTGAATGCGTGGTATGGTGGTCAGGCTACAGGTGAAGCCGTAGCGGATATTCTGTTCGGCGACTACAGCCCATCCGGACGATTACCGGTTACCTTTTACGCAAGTGATCAGGACCTTGGTGATTTCAGCGATTACAGCATGAGCAACCGAACTTACCGTTATTTTAAAGGTAAACCACTCTATGGATTTGGCTATGGACTTAGCTATTCTTCTTTTTTATATGAAAAGTGTGTTGCTCCTGCAGTATTAAAAGCTGGAAAAGGTATGGAGATATCAGTTCAGGTTAGTAATAAAGGAAGTGTAAAGAGCGACGAAGTTGTTCAATTGTACCAGCTCAATAACCAAAAATCAATCAAATCAGCAGCTAAAGCTTTAAAAGGCTTCAAGCGAATCAGCCTTGAACCCGGAGAAAGTAAGCTGGTTAAATTCAGCTTAAAAGCCAATGATCTTGCTTATGTTGACCAGAATGGATCGAAACAATTTTACAAAGGCAGTATTACATTGGCAATCGGTGGTAGCCAACCAGATGAGTTAGCTGCCAAAAGCGGAAATATCATCAAAAAAGTTATTCGAGTAAACTAATCTGTAACTAAGATAACTCATTAATCCTTGCAATAAACCATTAACAATCTACAACAATGATAATGAAACAAGCAAACCAAAAATACCCTAAACTCACGCTCCTATTTTGCCTATTATTCATGCTGGCTAAAAATTCTTTTGCTGATGACCATATTGCCAGCCATCGTCACCTTGCAGACCCGGCCACGCTGGTTTATAACGGAAGGGTTTACCTGTATGCCTCAAACGATGATGACAATACCGATGATAAGGATAGTGGTTATAAAATGAAATCTATTGTTTGTATTTCCAGCAGTGATATGAAAAACTGGACCGACCATGGTGTGGTGTTTGAGGCGCCACGTGATGTAACCTGGGCCAGCAGAACCTGGGCGCCTTCAGTTATTGCCAGAAATGGTAAAATTTACCTGTATTTTGGTAATGGTGGCTCAGGAATTGGTGTAGCTACCTCCTCCTCCCCTATCGGACCATTTAAAGACCCATTGGGCAAAAAGTTAATTGATAATGAGACGCCTGGTGTACAGCCTGCAAAAAATATGTGGTTATTCGATCCGATGGCCTTTTTGGATGATGACGGACAGGCCTATTTATATTTCGGAGGCAATGGCGAAGACAATATGCGCGTAATTAAATTAAATGAAGATATGATCAGCGTGAATGGGCGCGCAACCTCATTTCATGTGCCTGCTTTTTTCGAAGCTTCATGGATGCACAAGCGAAACGGCAATTACTATTTTTCGTATTCCTCTAATCCTAAGGCAGAAATGAGGATTGATTATATGATGAGTACAAATCCGACCACCGGATTTGTTTACAAAGGTGTTATTGGCGCACAACCGCCCAACAATAACAATAATAATCACCACGGCATATTTGAATTTAAAGGAAAATGGTACCATGCTTATCATAACAGGGTTGTGGCTATTAAAAAAGGTATTCCTCCGGTTTACAAAAGGAATCTGGCAATTGAAGAGTTAAATTATAAGCCGGACGGTTCGATTGTTCAAATCAATTATACTGCTAATGGCGTAACACAAATTGGCGCAGTAAATCCTTACCAACGTAACGAAGCCGAAACCCTGCAGGATCAGGAGGGGATCATGACTAAAAATACAGCTGATGGCGGAATGCAGATTTCGGGCATGAAGAATAATAACTGGATCAAAATTCAAGGTGTAGACTTTGGCAAAAAAGGTCCAAAGCTATTTAGCGCCCAAATCAGCGGCCTCTCACCCGGCACAAGCCTTGAGGTGCGCGCAGGCAGTTTAGACGGAAAACAGATTGCAAAACTGGTTTCGACCGGAAAACAGACAGCTGGTTTACAACTGCATACCGGAAAAGCAGAACTTATCAAGGGGAAACAAGATCTGTATCTGGTAGTATCTGGGGTTGATTCGGCTAACGGAATTGATATAGACTGGTGGCGTTTTCAACAGCGTTAAACATTCCGGCATTTATCTCAATAAAAGAAAAAGATTCGGCCTGAGCAGCTGAAAATTAGATCAAATATATCATAGCATGATTGTAAAAAGAAAAATGGCATATATTAAAAGGATCATTATCGTTGCATTGCTGATGCTAAACCAGGCCACAGTATTAAAAGCTGAAGATGGCCACGCCTTGTGGCTTAGAAACCATACTGCTATCAAAGTTAATATTTCAAGCACATTACGCTCCGCTACTGTAGATCTTGCCATAGCTGAACTCAGAAATGGCTGGTTGGGTAAGGAGAATATGACCATAAAACTTAATTTAACTAAAAATCCGTCGATCAAGCGTGATGGATTTCAATTGGAGGAAACAGCAATCAACGCCCGCACAGAACTGGGTTTATTATATGGCACCTACGAATTGTTAAGGCGCCAATACCTTAACCTGCCGCAACGCAACGTTATTTCAAATCCATCCTACTCCAGAAGAATCCTGAACCATTGGGATAACCTGGATGGCAGCATTGAAAGAGGTTATGCCGGAAGTTCGATATTTTGGGGCAATACGGCGAATGGATTAAATATTACAAATCAGGACCGAGAAAAATGGAAAGCTTATGCCAGGGCAAATACATCAATTGGCATTAATGGTGCGGTTTTAAACAATGTAAATGCTTCTGCAAAAATCCTGTCTCCGGCTTACCTGAAAAAGGTAAAAGCCATTGCAGAGAGTTTGCGTCCTTACGGAATAAAAACCTATTTATCTGTTAATTTTTCATCACCGGTGCTTATTGGCAAATTAAAAAAGGCAGATCCATTGGATCCTTTGGTTAAACAATGGTGGAAAGATAAAGCAGCAGAAATCTACAAACTCATCCCTGATTTTGGAGGATTTCTGGTTAAAGCCAATAGCGAGGGGCAACCTGGTCCGCAGGATTACGGAAGAACCCATGTGGATGGTGCGAATATGCTGGCCGACGCCCTGGCTCCTTTTAACGGAATCGTGATGTGGCGTGCCTTTGTTTACAACCCATCACCAGAAGACAGGACCAAACAGGCTTATAAAGAATTTTTACCACTGGATGGAGCCTTTAAGAAAAATGTAATTTTGCAGGTAAAAAACGGACCGCTTGATTTTCAGCCCAGAGAACCCTTTAGCCCTTTATTTGGCGCCATGTCGAACACGCCGGTGATGCCTGAATTCCAAATCACCCAGGAGTATCTGGGCGCTTCCAGGCAACTCGTTTTCCTCTCTACCTTATGGGAAGAATGTTTAAATAGCGACACTTACAAAAACGGAAAGGGCAGTACCGTAGCCGCCTGCACTGATGGCTCATTGAGCAAAACAGATTTTACCGCCATTGCTGGTGTGGCCAATATTGGAAACGATGTAAACTGGACCGGACATACTTTTGCCCAGGCAAACTGGTATGCTTTCGGACGCCTGGCCTGGAACAACAAACTCGAAAGCAAAACAATTGCTGAAGAATGGATAAAACAGACTTTTCTGGATGATAAAGAAAAGAAAACCGACACCAACTTCATTAAAACCATCCAGGAAATCATGCTTGACAGCAGAGAAGCAGCCGTTGATTATATGATGCCATTGGGTTTACACCATATTTTTGCGGAAGGTCATCATTATGGACCGGCACCTTGGTTTTCCAATGATAAAATACGCCCCGACTGGACCTCTGTTTATTACCATAAGGCAGATACGGCAGGAATAGGTTTTGACAGGACCAGAAGCGGAAGTGATGCGGTTGATCAGTATCATGAGCCACTAAGCTCAACCTTTAATAATCTTTCCAGCTGCCCGGAAATTTACCTGCTGTGGTTTCATCATGTACCCTGGTCTTACCGTTTAAAAAATGGCAGGGATTTGTGGACGGAACTATGCATCCGTTATGACCATGGCGTTCAACAGGTGAGGTCTTTTCAGAAAGGCTGGGACAAAATAAAGGGATCGATAGACAGCGAACGTTTTGCAGAGGTGCAATCTAAACTCCGAACACAGAGCAGAGATGCCCAGATCTGGAAAGATGCCTGTTTACTTTATTTCCAGCAGTTTAGCAGAAGAGAAATTCCATTTGAAATCGAACGCCCGGTCCATGATCTTCAATCGTTAAAGGAAATGACCAAAAGCCGCGATTATGAATAGGAGTAGATCCCTTTAAAAATCGTCATTGCGAAGAGGCTTTTTCAGCCGATGAAGCAATCTTTATAGCAAGGATTTATAATTATCCGAGAGATTGCTTCGTCGTTCCTCCTCGCAATGACGACAACTCTAGAGTTAATAAATGTAACTACGAATTCCCCAACATCTTTACCTCCTTCGCGTCAAAAACTTTGCGAACTTTGCGGTAAAACAGAGATTTTTTATTTTTTATACATCGTATAGGTTTTCCCAATAGCTGTTTTAATATCATACAGTTGAGTTTCAGGCAAATCAATAGTTACAGCTGGCGCCAGCTTGGAAACTACCGGTTTTGGTGTCTCGTTAACGAAGAAAAAAGGATTTTCATTATCACCGGTGGCCTTTTTAGCTTTGAGTTTGGATAAATTTAATTCATTAGGTACCCTGATCCTTAAATTTCCGCCCAAATGCGATTTAATCACTAATTTGGTAACCATACCGTTTACCCATTCCAGTTCAACAATCTCAAACCCACCCTTCGCTCTTAAGCCGCTAACATGTCCGCTTGCCTTCCAGACATCGGGCAGTGCAGGTAAAAGTTGAATGGCGCCGTTATCTGATTGCATCAGCATTTCTGCAATACCCGAAGTACAACCAAAATTACCATCAATCTGAAAAGGCGGGTGCGCATCAAAAAGATTGTTGTAAGTACCACCGCTTGCCCGGTTTCCTCCCACTGGCGTTAACTGACTCTGAATAAGCTGGTAGGCATGATTTCCATCCAGCAGCCTTGCCCACCAGTTCACTTTCCATCCCATGCTCCAGCCGGTAGAAACATCGCCCCGTTGCAAGAGTGTTTTCCGGGCCGCTGCATACAATTCCGGTGTTAGATATGGCGATATCTGAGCAGATGGGAATAAGCCATATAAATGAGATACATGCCGGTGATGATCATTTGGATCGTCGATATCATCAATCCATTCCTGCAACTGCCCATATTGTCCCACCTGCATTGGCGGGAGCTGGCTGCGCATCTTTTTCAACGTATCAACCAGGGCCTTATCTTCACCCAGAATTTCTCCCGCACGGATTACCGAACTAAAAACATCATATACAATTTGATTACTCATGGTTGTTCCGGCATCGAGCGAAGAGCCCTGATGCGCAGGAGGGGCATTTTCAGGAGACATATCCGGATTAATGACCAAAAACCCTCTTTTAGGGTCTTTAACCAGGAAATCAACATAAAACATGGCTGCTCCTTTTAAAGTTGGATAGGCTGATTTGAGAAATGACTGATCACCACTGTAAAGATAGTGTTCCCAAAGGTGCTGACTCGCCCAACCACCACCATGAGTCCATGCGCCCCAGAATGCGCCATCAACAGCACCAGTAGTTCTCCAGATATCTGTATTGTGATGCGCCATCCATCCCCTCGCTCCGTACATATCATGGGCAGTTTGCTTTCCGGTTTCGCCCAGTTCCTGAACCATTTTTAAGAAAGGCTCATGCAACTCGGCCAGATTGGTTTTCTCGGCAGGCCAATAGTTCATTTCTGCGTTAATGTTGATGGTATACTTGCTGTCCCATGGCGGATATAATTTATTATTCCAGATGCCTTGCAGGTTAGCAGGCTGTCCGCCCGGCTGAGAGCACGAAATGAGCAGGTAGCGTCCATATTGAAAATATAGAGCTGCAAACTGCGGATCATTAACCGAATTGAAGTTCTTCAGCCTGATATCAGTAGGTACATGTTCAAAATCACTTTTCCCTAACGATAAATCTACCCGATCAAAATATTTGTGATATTGTAATTGATGCGCTTTTAAAACAGCCTCAAATTTTTTAGGCAACGCGCGGTTTAGCATTTCCCTGGCCTTTAACTTTTCATCCCCGCTAATATCTTTGTAATTGATAAAGTTGGTGGCAATAGCTAAATAAATGGTTACCGCATTGGTATTTTCTACCACAATTGTACGCCCGGTACTGGAGATTTTACCGCCAATATGCTTAAATGCCGCGATCCCATTAAAGCGGACAAGCCCAGGTACGCCCTCATGAGAGGTAGCAGTTCCGGTAATTTCAATTTGCCCTGGCACCTGCGTATTCATTTTAGCACTGGGCTGCAGAGACGATAGGGAAGCCGTAAAGCTTAATGCACCCGGTTTACTCGAGCTAAGCTCAATCGCAATTATTCCATCGGCCATTGAGGCCAGCACACGCCGGGTGTAAACAACATCTTTTACCTGGTAGGTGGTGGTGCTCACCGCATTACTGATGTCTAATTCACGGTAAAAGTTGGTATAGGTTTCATGACCAGCAAAATCCAGGTGTAAATCTGCAACAGGTTGAAAAATCTGTCCCTGAGATTTTTTGCTGATGATCACCTTATTGGCAAGCAGTTCTGCCTGTTTTTGCTTGCCGTCAAAAATAAGCGCTCTGATGCGGGACAATGAATCTAATGCCAAAGGATTATCATTTCTGTTGGGACTACCGCTCCAAAGGCTATGTTCATTTAGCTGAATAATTTCATTAACCACATTTCCATAAACCATTGCGCCAAGCCTGCCGTTACCCACAGGTAATGCATTTTCCCAAATTTGGCCAGACGGGCTATTATACCATAGTTTTAACTTTGGTTTTTGTTGGGCAAGGCTTGATAGAACAACATTGGTGAATAGCAACAGGGTTACAATTTTTTTCATGGAGCAGAATAATCAGTTGTTAAGGATTTAGGCTATACTTTTGAAAGGCAGCCTGATCAACAGGTTTAAATAACAACTGACTAAACAGGTAAAGATCATTTTTCCATACTTTGAAATCATGCACACCTGGTTCAACATAATAAATATGGGGTACATTTTTTTCTACCAGGTATTCGTGGGTACGTTGAGAGAAATTAAGTAATCTATCGTTATCCCCGCAGGAGATCCAAAGCAACTTAAGCATGGTTTTAGCTTTGGCCGGATCTGGCAATAATTCAGCAGGCACTTTGGTATTTGGTGCAGAAGAAAAGCCGCCAACCCATGCAAAAGTATCTAAATTGCCCAATCCAAAATTTAAGGATTGACCACCGCCCATAGACAATCCGGCAAGCGCTCTGTGTTCCCTGTCTTTAAAAACAGGATAATTTTTTTCTACATATGGAATCAGATCCTGTAACAGATCCTTTTCAAAGGTTGCAAAAGCAGCAACTTTATCCGGAGCCATAATATTTCCGGTAGCACGGTCGTCTTGCATCGCCCTTCCGTTCGGCATCACCACCAGCATCGGTGCAAGCTTTCCAGCAGCATACAGGTTATCAAAAATTACCTGAGGTTTACCACCGTTCAGCCATTCCTTTTCATCGCCGCCAATCCCGTGGAGCAGATATAAAACCGGGTATTTTTTGGTTTTCAGGTAACCTGGCGGGAAATAAATAGTAGCTTTTCTATTTGTCCCAACAGTTTTTGATGCATACTGGATCGTATCTATTTTGCCATGCGGGATGTTTTCCTGATTAACATCGAAATCTGCAGGCGCCGCAGGAATCTGCTTTTGTGCGAAAACTGCAACCTGAATAAAAATAAGTGTGGCGAAGATGGAGATTAATCGTTTCATTTGAATTGGTTAGCGGTGATTGGCAGCAATAATTGATAGCCTGCCTGAAATTAATTATTAATACAAACTTAAGCGCATCGCACATCAGGGTAATGGAACCATTGATTATTTTGAGTGCAAAAATGTTCAAAAATGCCTTTAAGCAGAACAAATCATCATTTATTTAAAAATCTTTAATGAACTTCGGTTTAGAGATACTTCTTGGAAAAAGGTATCTGACCGGAAGCGTTTCGTAATTAACAGGCTTTAAGCATCAACTAAGCTAAGAAAAAATTAGCATGGTTAAGCTTTTTAGCAATCGATTGCAGAAAAAAGCCCAAATGGTTGTGGGCATAACATTTTACAGGACCAAACCTAAAAACCAAATATGAAAAACAACCTCAAAGAGCGGCCGTGTATCAATGCTCAACGTAAAAAGCAGACAGGAAATGCGATGATCTGCAATCATAAAATATTTGAAAACAATACCGTGATGCTATGAAAATGATCCAAACCATGCGCTGGTATGGCCCTGATGATGTTGTTAGGCTTGCCGATATCCGGCAGGCAGGCTGCACTGGAGTAGTAACGGCTTTACATCATATCGCCGTTGGAGAAATCTGGACTGAAAAGGAAATAATGGCCCGGAAATCACTCATAGAATCTTCTGGTCTGGTTTGGGAAGTGGTAGAAAGTTTACCGGTACATGAAGACATAAAAAAGAGACAGGGCGAATATCAGCAGTGGATTGAAAATTATAAAATCAGTCTGAAAAATCTGGCCAGCTGCGGCATTAAAGTGATTACCTACAACTTTATGCCGGTGTTAGACTGGATGCGTACCGATTTAACATTTAAAACCAGTACCGGCGCACTCGCCTTACGATTTGAGAAAACAGCGTTTATTGCGTTTGACCTTTATTTGCTAAACCGACCGGGTGCAAGTGCTGACTATACGGCGCAGGAACTGGAAGATGCCAAAAATTTCTTTATTAAACTCAATGCAAAAGAACAAAGCACTTTAATGAGCAACTGTTTGCAGGGCCTGCCGGGAAGTAAAGATCATTTTACCAAAGATCAGGTATTGAATTTATTAGAAGGATACCGGAACATTTCTGCAGAAATACTCAGCAATAATTTAATCAGTTTTTTAAAGGAAATTACGCCAACGGCGGATCAAAACGGATTACAACTCGCTATTCATCCGGATGATCCTCCCTACCCGATTTTGGGTCTGCCCAGAATTATGAGCACAGAAGAACATGCCCACAAAATATTACAGGCAGTACCTGCACCTTCCAATGGAATCTGTTTTTGTAGCGGGTCTTTCGGTGCCAGGCCGGATAATGATTTAAAAGGAATGATTGAACGTTTGGGCAACAAAATCTATTTTCTACATCTTCGCAGCGTTCAGCGAGAGGATAACGGCAACTTTTATGAAGCCAACCACCTGGAAGGAAATGCAGAGATGAGCAGTTTGGTCAGGGCTATCCTAAAACTCATGTCCGAAGAAAACCGTTCGATCCCTATGCGCCCCGACCACGGGCACCAGATGCTCGATGATTTAGATAAAAATCCTTACCCTGGCTACTCTGCTATAGGAAGACTGAAAGGCCTTGCCGAACTACGCGGACTCGAATTGGGCATCAGCGAAACTTTAAAGACAGAAAACATACTTCGCTAGATAAATCGAAAAAATCCTGTTTAAAAATAACATCAAAAATCCGAGCATATTTCCTCAATTACCAAATACAATTATGAAAAAAATCCTTTATCTATTTTTATTATGCTTCACCACACAAGCATTTGCCCAAATAAAATTTACCAACCCCATTCTTGCCGGTTTTTATCCGGATCCAAGTATCACTAAAGTGGGATCTGATTATTACCTGGTTAATTCTACTTTTTCCTATTTTCCGGGCATTCCTGTTTTTCACAGCAAGGATTTAAAAAACTGGAAACAGATTGGAAATGTGATTGAGCGAAATTCGCAGATGACTTTTCTGGGCGACGGAACCTCACGCGGTCTGTTCGCGCCGTCTATCAATTACCATAACGGAACCTTTTATATGACTTGTACCAATATAGATAAGGGCGGAAATTTTGTGATGACGGCTAAAAATCCTGCAGGTCCATGGAGCGATCCGGTATGGCTTCGTGAAGTACGCGGAATAGATCCGTCGTTATTTTTTGATCAGGATAAGGCCTATATTGTTTACAATAGTGATGCTCCTGACAACAAACCCCTTTATAGCGGCCACCGTACCATCCGCACCTATGAATTTGATCCTGCAACACTCAAAGTTAAAGGGGAAGAGCATTTGCTCGTAAATGGTGGTGTAGATATTTCTAAAAAACCGGTATGGATTGAAGGACCACACATTTTTAAACGCGGTGATTGGTATTATATCTGCGCTGCTGAAGGTGGCACGAGTGTAAACCATTCGCAGGTTATCCTTAGAAGTCGCTCGGCTACCGGCCCATATGTACCTTATGAAAAAAATCCCATTCTAACGCAACGGGATTTAGACCCCAACCGTGCAAATCCGATTACCTCGACCGGTCATGCCGAATTGGTTGAAGGACCTGATGGAAAAACTTACGCCATTTTTCTTGCCGTGCGTCCATATGAAGGGAATTTTTACAACACCGGAAGAGAAACTTTCATCGCGCCGGTTAAATGGACAGATGGATGGCCGGTAATCAATCCCGATTTCAAAGAAGTACAATATCAATATGAGGCGAATTTTAAAGAAGTTAAACAAAAGGGAACGCCACCACAAAGTGGTAATTTTTCTTATCGCACCACATTTGATAAAGTTTTAGATCCATCCCTGTTATTCTTAAGAAAAAACGACAGTTCATGGTACAAACTGGACAAGAAAAATGGGCTAATGATGAAACTTAAGCCAGAAACCTGCATGGAAAAAGGAAATCCAGCTTTTTTAGGCAAAAGGCAGCAACACATGTTCTGTTCAGCCAGTACATCACTACATTTTTTACCGAAAACTGAAAATGAAAAAGCAGGATTTATGATCTTTCAGGGGGAGTTTAATTTTTACTTCATGTGTAAATCCGTTAAAGAAAATAAAGACGTCATTCAGCTTTTTAAAGGCGATCAGGCCACAAAACAAATGGTGTTAATTACGGAATTGCCCTTGCCTGAGTCATCAGCTGATCTTCAGCTGGCGATTGAAGCTAAAGCTGGCTTGTACGATTTCAAATATCGTCAGGGAAATGGCGACTGGCTGATTCTGAAAAAAGACGTTGATGGTAAATATTTAAGTACGCAGGCCGCCGGTGGATTTATCGGGTCTCTTTTCGCACTGTATGCTACATCGTCTGGTCAGCCAAGTGATAATACAGCGAGCTTTAAATGGATCGATTATAGCGGAAATGATAAAATTTATAATTCTAAATAACTTAAACTCACGATAGTTTTTAAACGAGCGTTGATAATAATGGGTTTGCACAAAAAACGATAAAATCGTTAAGCTATCTACGCACTCGTTAAAAACGAGCGCGGGCTTTGAAATAACAATCTATAGATTTTCTTAAAAAATTCGTCATTGCGGGGAGGAACGACGAAGCAATCTTTTTATTGAATAGATTGCCTCGTCTTTCGTCACCCTGAATTCATTTCAGGGTCTTTTATGCAAAAATTGATTTTGTGCAGGAATTTCAGAATGTGCGGTCAGTTTGAAAGATCTTCGCGTAACTACGATCATTCTTACCGTTCGTCACCCTGAATTCATTTCAGGGTCTTTTATGCAAAAATTGATCTTGTGCAGGAATTTCAGAATGTGCGGTCAGTTTGAAAGATCTTCGCTTAACTACGATCATTCTTGCCGTTCGTCACCCTGAACTTGTTTCAGGGTCTTTTATACAAAAATAGGTCTTCATACCAAAGATTTTGAAAAAGACGACTCTCTACTAAAAAGCCTTTGCACAATTACGACTCTTTAGAGTTTGATGTAAAGATAGAATTGTCAATCCTGAGGATAGGTAGTATTTTAATTAAATAATTATCGAGTTTAGGTTAACAGATAAATAGGGCAGATAATATCCCTCAGGGAATCGTCATTCCCAACTTGATTGGGAATCTTAAGACATTTGCATTAAGATTTCCGCCCGCGCGGGAATGACGAATGTATTGATGGATTTATTTTTGATAGCCCAGCAGATAGTTAACCCTTATTTGGTTTTATCAGCTCAATAGTACCATCTTTAAGATGTTTCAGCTCGGTTACTTTCACATTTCTCAAATGTGTTTTTCCGGAAAGCTGGGTATCATGATAAAAAATATACCACTTACCTTTAATTTCAACAATGGAGTGATGAGTAGTCCAGCCCTCTACAGGCGTCATAAAAGTGCCC
The DNA here is from genome assembly GCF_042464845.1 of Pedobacter sp. BG31. Classification (NCBI taxonomy): domain Bacteria; kingdom Pseudomonadati; phylum Bacteroidota; class Sphingobacteriia; order Sphingobacteriales; family Sphingobacteriaceae; genus Pedobacter; species Pedobacter sp. BG31. The sequence goes on along the minus strand of NZ_JBHNZK010000008.1, from coordinate 56,428 downwards.
TGGTATTTAAAAGGTCCCCAGGGGCTATCTGAAATGGCTGATGCCAGGTAATGGGTATCGCCTGTTGAATAGGTAAAATAATATTTACCATTATATTTATGCATCCAGGCACCTTCAAAAAACCTGCGATCGTGATCCTTTGTCAGAAGTGGTTTACCTTGCTGATCTAAAATAACCACATCTTTCACTTGCCCATCAAAAGCCATCATATCCTTACTTAGTTTCGCAACTTTTGCGGTTAAGGCAGGTTCGTTTTCTTTTTGAGAATCGGTTTTAGAACCATTCGGATCATATTTTCCGTCTTTCCAGCGCTGAAGCTGTCCACCCCAGATCCCACCGAAATACATGTAGCTGCTGCCATCTGTATCGGTAAACACCGCCGGATCAATACTAAAACTGCCTTCAATCGGTTCTTTAGCTGCTTTAAAAGGTCCGGCCGGATCTTTCGAGGTGGCCACCCCTATTCTGAAAACATCATTTTTATCCTTAACAGGAAAATAAAGATAATACGTACCATTTTTATAGGCTGCATCTGGCGCCCATAATTGCCTTCCTGCCCATGGAATATCACTTACAGATAGTGCAGTATCATGAATGGTAACCTTGCCACCAATGCTGTCCATACTCAGAATCCGATAATCTTTCATATCAAAATGATCGCCATTGTCATTTTCTTTTACGCCTGATTCGATATCATGCGACGGATAGATATAAATTTTACCGTTAAATACGTGTGCAGAAGGATCTGCAGTATAAATTTCTTTCACCAATGGCTCAGAAAGATATTGTTTCTTCTCTGTTTTTGAGGTTTCTTTTTCCTCAGCATCTTTCTTTTTTTCCTGGCAGGAACTCCCTAAGGCAACCATCAGGGCAATGGCCAAAGCAGATTGGCTCTTAATTTTTAGATTCATTTTTTATTCATTTTTGGTTAATAAGATTCCTGAAAATTTCATTCAAATCAGGATACAATCATTTACTTCGTTTTAAAATCCTATGGAATTACCTCCAATCAACAAGCAAAACAACATTAGTTACATAAGAAGACCTTTCTGTAATACGGCTTCCATTTACCTGAATTATTTTAATTCCTAATTATTTATCGCTCTCTTGATCATAAACTTTATGGATGAATAGTGACAGATCATTTTTTTGACATGCTTATTTGATCTTTAATATTTATTTGGTTAAATTTTGCCCCTGTTTTTCAGATAAAATACATTTAAAACTAAAGGTGAGGCAAAAGATAAAACTATGCTAAAAGAAGATTTTAGTATAGAAACTTTGAATAATATGTTAGCAGAAATGTTGATTTAATAAAAAAAATCTACCTGACAACTACATATTATCATCTGCCAACAATACAAACCTATATGCAGGAAATGAAGCTGGTCGGCAACCAGCAATAGAATAATTCGGATCAATTTTAATCATATGAGCGTTTTTTATGACGAAAAATGCTACTGCTAATCTGTGGCATTTAATACTTTAGCGAGAGGTATAATGATGAATGAATATGAAAAAATTAACCGCAGACAGGCTAAAACAGGCCATAAGCTATTCAAACAAAATGGGCTTAAGATTAGGAGTTATTGTGTTACTTGCATTAACGTTTTGCAATAGTGAAAAATCCTATGGTCAGGATCAGAAATTATATGTTTTTCTGAGCTTTGGTCAATCCAATATGGAAGGTAATGCGCCTTTCGAGCCTCAGGATACAACAGTAAACAATAGATTCAGGGTGCTACAGGCGGTTGACTGTCCGGAATCAGGCCGTAAAAAAGACAATTGGTATACGGCTAAACCACCTTTGTGCCGATGCAAAACCGGCTTAACACCAATGGACTATTTTGGCAGAACGCTTTTAGATTCACTTCCTCAAGATGTGCGGATCGGCGTAATCAATGTAGCAGTTGGTGGTTGCAAAATTGAGTTATTTGATAAAGATTCTTATCAAACCTATACCACTGCCGCACCAGATTGGATGAAGTCGGCCTTAAATGCATACGGCGGAAATCCATACGGTCGTTTGGTAGAATTAGCCAAAATTGCACAGCGATCAGGCGTAATAAAGGGCATTATGATGCACCAGGGCGAATCTAATACCGGAGATCAGGAGTGGCCAAAAAAAGTGAAGGCGGTTTATGAACACCTCATCAAGGACTTAAATTTAAATCCGTCAACTACACCCCTTCTTGCCGGTGAAGTGGTTAACGCAGATCAGGGAGGAACATGCGCATCAATGAATAAAATTATCGCAACCTTACCAACGATAATTCCCAATGCACACATCATCTCATCAGCTGGCTGTACCGCAGCTGCCGATCACCTCCATTTCAATGCACAGGGCTATCGTATGCTCGGCGAACGTTATGCAAAAACAATGCTGTCCCTGTTAAAATAACATCAGAATAATGCAGAAAAAAATATTTGGAATAGCGCTGTTAACCAGTATATTATCAGCGCTGTACAGCTTCGCCCAAAACCCGATCATTCAAACTTATTATACCGCCGATCCGGCGCCAATGGTACACAATGGTACCGTTTACCTATACACTTCTCACGATGAAGATGTTACCGTAAAAAATTTTTTCACGATGAACGATTGGCGGTGTTATTCTTCAAAGGATATGGTTAACTGGACTGATCACGGTGCTATTTTATCCTACAAAGATTTTAGCTGGTCTCGCGGTGATGCATGGGCGGGTCAGTGTATCTTCAGAAACGGAAAATTTTACTATTACTTACCTGTAAACCAAAAAAATGGCGGAAATGCAATTGGCGTTGCGGTCTCCGGCAGTCCGACATCGGGCTTTAAAGATGCCATTGGTAAACCATTACTTACAGGATTTGGTTACATTGATCCTACTGTGTTTATTGATGATGACGGACAGGCTTATTTATATTGGGGCAATCCAGAATTGTATTACGTAAAACTGAATAAAGACATGATCTCTTATGATGAAAAAGTTGGAATCGTAAAAGTGCCGCTAACCAAACAAGGCTTTAGTGTGAGGAAAAAAGATGCAGACAAGAGACCATCAGAATACGAAGAAGGACCATGGTTTTTTAAACGAAAAAATAAATATTACCTGCTTTATCCGGCAGGTGGCGTACCAGAACACCTGGCTTATTCTACCAGCGATGGGCCTACCGGGCCCTGGTTGTATGGAGATACGATTATGAAAGTGATTGAAGATCGTGGTGCATTCACCAATCACCCTGGATACATCGATTTTAAAGGTCAGTCTTATTTATTTTATCATGATGGGTCTTTACCGGGAGGCGGTGGTTTCAAACGTTCCGTTTGCATTGAACCGTTTAGTTTTAATGCCGATGGTTCGATTCCAAGAATTAACCGCACCAGATCAGGCGTATTGAAAAGCGCCGCAAATCTGAATCCTTTTAGCCGCGTGGAAGCGGAGACTATCGCATGGTCTGAAGGAGTAAAAACGGCCAAAGATAGTTTAACAGGGGCTATTTATGTAACTAATATTGACAATAACCATTACATCAAAATCCGCAGTGTAGATTTTGGCAAAGGTGCAAGTAAGTTTGAGGCTATTGTTGCTGCACAATCTTCAAAAGGGAATATAGAATTAAGGGCAGACAGTTTAAACGGAAAACTGCTGGGTAACCTGGAGGTAAAATCAACCAAAAGCGCTCACGATTGGAAAGCCCAGCTTTGTAAAATAAACCAGCTTACCGGCGTACACGACCTCTATTTGGTTTTCAAAGGTGAAGGTAAAAACATCTTTAATTTTGACTCCTGGCGTTTGATCCGTTGATAGATAAGTGTTTTTATCGTCTGCAGTTCACCAATATCAAAAGCAGCTGTAACCTGCTTACAAATAAGGCTTTTAATAAATTGCTAACCTTTAATTGGGGTACATCATATCTGTATCTGGTAAAATAGATTTTGAAAAAACAATAAACGTTATCATAACATTTAAAATTTTTTCCTAATTTTCGGTTTTCAAATACTGATCCGATCAATCTAAACCAAATAAACTTATCCTGTTGTGATGAATATCCCCAAATCTTTAACCATGAATTATTGTAAAGGCATCTTATTGGCAATGGCGTTAGTTGCCCTCCACATTTTATCTTTCGCCCAGGACATGAACGTTATCAGTCCGGATCAGAAATTAATGGTTAAGCTTTATGTAAACGAGGGTAAACTTTATTATAATGTAACGTTACAGGGAAAAGAAATGATTGAGCGATCTCCTCTGGGACTTCGTGGAAGCCAGATGGATTTATCATCCGGGCTAAAATTGACCGGCAAGCAATTACGAAAAATAGATGAGCGGTACACTGAACCCAAAATTAAAATCAGTAGTGTAAACTACCAGGCAAATGAGCTGATCTGCAAGTTTGAAAATGCATCAAAAAATCAGCTTGAAGTAGTATTCCGGGTGAGCAATAACGACATCGCCTTCAGGTATCAGGTTCCCCAGACCGGTGAGCCCGCAACCTTTGTTATTGAAGAAGAATTGAGCGGGTACAAATTCCCTGCAAATACCACTACATTTTTAACCCCGCAAGCTACCCCGATGATTGGCTGGATGAAAACCAAACCAAGCTACGAAGAAGAATATAATCCTGATCAGGCCATGGGCGTTCCATCCAAATATGGTGTAGGTTATACTTTTCCTGCTCTTTTCCACCTGGGGAACGATGGCTGGGTATTGCTTTCTGAAACAGGGGTTAATTCGCTATACTGTGGATCAAAGCTGAGTGAAGGAACTAAAGATGGCCATTACAAAATTACTTTTCCGGAGAAAGGTGAAAATAATGGCATTGGTAGTGCAAACCCAACCATATCCTTACCAGGCAATACCCCTTGGCGTACCATTACCATAGGGCGTACACTCAAACCCATTGTTGAAACGACTGTGCCATTCGATGTTGTAGAGCCACAATATCCGGCATCAAAAAACTATACCTTTGGCCGGTCTACATGGAGCTGGCTGTTATGGCAAGATGAAAGCATCAATTTCGAAGACCAGAAAAAATTCATCGATCTTTCTTCAGCTATGGGTTATGAATTGGTACTGATCGATAACTGGTGGGACAGCCGGATCGGGCGGAAAAAAATAGAGGAACTGGTTACGTATGGCAAAGAGAAAAATGTTGGTATTGCCTTGTGGTATAATTCTAATGGATTTTGGAACGATGCACCGCAAACTCCTAAGTATAAAATGAATACGGCCTCTTCAAGAAAACAGGAGATGGCCTGGATGCAAAAAATCGGGATAAAAGGGATCAAAGTAGATTTTTTTGGTGGCGACAAACAGGAAACCATGAAACTTTATGAAGATATTTTGGCTGATGCCAATACTTTTGGTTTAACGGTGATTTTCCATGGCTGTACAATACCTCGAGGTTGGGAAAAAATGTACCCTAACTATGTGGGCAGTGAGGCCGTACTGGCATCAGAGAATCTGATATTTGGGCAACATGCAAATGATAAGGAAGCTTTCAATGCCAGTCTTCATCCCTTTATCCGCAATGCTGTAGGTGCAATGGATTTTGGTCCGGTTCTTTTAAACAAGCGCCATAACAGAAAAAATGACGGGGGAACCATTAGAAAAACAACAGAAACTTTCCAGGTGGCCACTGCTATCGTTTTTCAAAATCCTGTACAAAATTTTGGCATTACGCCTAATAACCTTAGCGATGCTGCGCCTCATATCATCGACTTTATGAAAAAAGTGCCTACCATCTGGGACAATACGGTTTTTATTGACGGATATCCCGGGAAATATTGCGTACTGGCACGCCGCCATGGCGATACCTGGTATATTGCAGCGATAAATGCTGAAACGACTGAGAAAACGATAGACATTTCGCTCCCAATGTTATCGGGTACTGAAGCGACTTTGTACAATGATGCTGAGGACCGTTCGCCTCAGATAAAACAGGTGAAATTAAACAATTCAAAAAAACTGAAAGTAAAACTGTTACCGGGCGGGGCAAATGTAATCGTGGCAAAATAAGATAGTTCCACAGGAGGGGATGGTTATGAAATTGGGACTGAGGGTATTATTAACGCTTTTTTTATACAGCACTGTACTGGTGGCGCAAACCAATCAGGCTAAGTTTTTATCGCTTCAGGAAGGATTGTCGAGTGAGCAGGTAATAGATGTTGTACATGATAAGTATGGATTTATCTGGATTGCGACCGAATTGGGCCTTAACCGTTTTGCCAGCAATTCTTTTAAACAGTTTTATAAATCAGAAAAGGCAGACGGCTCTTCGGTAAACAGTAATGAAATCAATACCTTATTATATGATAACGATCAGGTTTTTATAGGTACACGCGCAAACGGCTTAAATGTTTATGATTTAAAAACCAATCGTTTTTCATATTACGTTCATGACGATAAAAATCCACAATCGCTAGCCACTAACGATATTACCGATATTATTAAATCACGGAGTGGCCACCTCTGGTTGGCCACCTATCACCAGGGCGTACAACGTTTCAACACCTCAACCAAAACATTTGAGCGTTTTAACAGAAAGAACCTTCCTAACCTGCCGGAAAACAGTACCTGGACACTCATTGAAGACAAAAACGGAACGCTTTACATTGGCCATGTAAATAAAGGAATTTCTATTCTGAACCCCAAAAACCGTAGCGTAACGGTTATCAATGTGAGTAATAGCAAGGGTTTGCTACCAGACAACGAGGTTAAATCGCTGTTTTGTGATCCATTTAACAACATCTGGATCGGAACCAGAAAAGGCCTGGCCATCTTCAACCCGAAAACAAAAAGCCTGAAAAAAATAAACCTCTTTTCAAAAAGCATTAATGGAAAGGAGCCGTTTATCTACTCCATTAAAGCTATTAACGGCTCCATATGGCTTGGCACCGAGTCATCACAGCTATTTATGCTCAATCCCGAATACCTGGCTGATGGCACAATTTCGCAGATAAAAAACATAACATCTGCTAATTTAAACCGTGGCAAAACCTCATCGGTCCAAAGCATTGATCAAGATCAGTTTGGCAATGTATGGATGGGGATTTACGGTGGCGGCATTGCCTTTACAAGCCATATTAAACCCTTTTTTTCTATCCTTTCCACACAGGCATTATTTCCCGGACAGGGAAAACCGGCAACCGTCATCAGCATTTTAAACGACCGCGATAATAGTATTTGGCTGGGTACTGTTGGCGATGGGGTATTACATGTTAAACCTAATGGCAAGGTAAATAAAATTAACACTGGCAACAGTGCGATAGGTGACGATTTTCTTCTGTCGGGATTACAGGACAGCGACAACAACAAATGGTTCGGTCTTCAAAATGGTGGGGTATCGTTTTTTAATGCAACCACACAGGCCTGGAAAAAGGTAGAAACCGTCGAAAAAATGTCGTCTGTTAGGGCAATCGTTGAAGATAAAGCAGGCAACATCGCTTTCGCTGCCCAGGAAGGGGTATTTATCCGTTCCAAAACAGGGGCATTCAGCAAATTAACCACCCATAGCCCTGTACTCGGAGACTATGCGCCACGTACCATAGCAGAAGACCAAAATGGAAACAGATGGATAGGCACCTACGGTCAGGGTATTTACATTTTTAACTCTACCGGAAAGCTAATAAAAAAAATAATAAAAGGACAGGGAATCAACAGCAATACCATCAACCATTTATTTGCTGATCGTCAGCACAACATCTGGATCGCGACCAATGAAGGTTTAAGCCTCCAGCCGGCCACAAAAAAAACAGGTGAGCTGGAAATCATTGTTCCGCCGGGTGGTAAAGCCTGGTTAACCATCAATGCTATTGCTGAAGACAAAAGTGGAAACATTTGGTGCTCTACACGTCAGGGGTTGTTGCGCTACCTGATCAAACAGAAAAAATTTTTCAGATACGATCAGGCTTTCGGAATACCCCTTGGTGGTTTTACCATCAATAGTGTCGGTACTGATGCGCAGGGTTCTCTGTTTTTCGGGATGCCATCGGGAGCTGTATATTTTAATCCCCTGCTGGTTCCTCTGGTATTGCCTAAATCGCCCATCAGGATTAGCAGTTTTGTGGTATTCAATGCTGGAGAAACAAATACACAAAGTGAAAAACACCCCGGCATTGCTGAAAAAATAGAACTTGAACATCAGGAAAACAGTTTTCGCGTAGAGCTTGCGGTAATGGATTATGCACTGAACGACATGGTGGAGTTTAGTTATCAGCTTCATGGACTGGATGATAAATGGGTTTTCCTGGGCGATAAAAAAAATGTTGATTTCAGAAATATCCCTCACGGCAGCTATGAGCTTCGTATCCGTACCCGCCAGAAGAATGAAAACTGGTCTGATAGTACTCAGCAAATGCGCATTGAAATTTTTCCTCCTTTTTACCTGAGTACATTTGCCTGGTTTTGTTATGTATTGGTGTTTGCCGGAATTATTGTTACACTGATATTTTTTCACATCAGGAAAGTATATGCAGAGGCAGAACTCCGCGTAAAAAAACTTCAAATGGTGCAGCATGAAAAACTAAACCTGGAGCGAATGAATTTTTACACCAATATTACCCATGAACTTCGCACTCCGCTCACGCTCATACTTGGGCCTTTGGAAGACCTCTTACAGGAAGAAAAACTTGCGTCTAAATATAAAAATGGCCTATTGATGGTGCAAAAGAATGCCAACAGGCTTTTCTCGCTTGTGAATCAGTTACTCGAATTCCGCAAGGTAGAATCGCAGTACAAACCCCTGGTTTTGGGCGAAGATTATCTGGGTGAACTGGTAAAACAAATTGTTCAGAAATATGCTGAAGCTAATACCAATACCGACCTGCAGATTAGCTGTACAATTGAACAACCAGACATTAAAACCACCTTTGATGGCGAAATTGTTCAATTAATTTTAGATAACCTGTTATCAAATTCCTGCAAACATACCGCTGAAGGAAAAATAGAGGTCCATCTTACCTACGAGCAAGACAACTTAACTACGTCTGCCCTGATCTGTGTTAAAGATACCGGATGTGGAATCGAGGCAGAACATCTTAATAAAATCTTTGAACGGTATTATCAGGTATCGAAAACAGTTAGCCATGGAACCGGTATTGGCCTGGCACTTGTAAAAGAACTGGTAGCCATACACCAGGGAAAAATTTCAGTAAAAAGCCAGCCGGGTAAAGGGAGTGAATTCTGCGTACGGTTGCTAACCAATGCGGTACCTGCTACACCACAAAATAATCTCCACATTTCTTCATCTAATCCCATAGAAACCGCTAACGATTTACGTGCAGTTGTGCTTCTTATAGAAGATGAAAAAGATTTGAGGGAGTATCTAGCTACCGTGCTATCAGTAAATTATGAAGTAATTACTGCCTCCAACGGTTTGGAAGGATTTGAACTGGCTAAAAACCGCATTCCAGATTTAGTAGTAAGCGATGTAATGATGCCCGATATGGATGGCTTTACCATGCTCAAAAAGCTGAAAGAACTGCGTGAAACCAGCCACATCCCCAGCATATTCTTAACCGCAAAAGATGCCAATAATGATAAAGAAATGGGATATGTTCTTGGTGTTGACTCATACCTCACCAAACCCGTAAGTCCAAAGCTTCTCAACAGTCGCATCGAAAACCTGCTGCTAAAGCGAAAAACCTTATATACAGCAATGTTAAATCGGCTTTCTGGTGATAGAGGTGACACGAAAGTTAATCCACCGGAAAACAACCCCGAGCTATGGCAGGAGAATGCTCTTGTACAGGAATTTGTAATGCTGGTGGAAGCATGTATCCAGGACGAGGTACTTGACGCAGCTACCCTTGCCGACAAAATGAACATGAGCCAATCTACACTGTACAGAAAATTAAAGGGGCTTACAGGTAAAAACATCAACCAGCTGGTACGTAAAATCAGGATACAAAAAGCAGCCAGACTTCTCCGTTCAGGGCAGTATAATATCACAGAAGTTTCTTTAATGGTAGGTATAAACAGCGCTATTTATTTTCGTCAGTGTTTTAAGGAAGAATTCGGCGAACTCCCATCCGAATATCAGAAAAAAGTAGCCATAAAAACCAAAATAGCACCATTTTGACGAAAATACAAATCAAAATTGACGGTTTTGTATACTGCCCCACCTGTTTGAAACCTGTAGGTTTGGAACCAACTATTTATAGATCCAGCAACAGGTGAGTTCACCGACTCATTTTTCAATGAAGCTAACCAGGCAGATTTGAGGGGTACTACCTAAACGGGTATTCCATCAGATGACTATGGTGTTTACGCACCAGGCCAGGTTTTAACCCATCGGTAGTGTGGATCTATAACACTGGGCAAAAACACTTTTAAACAAAACCAAATATAACATGAGAATCCTGAAAATTTTCTTCTTATGCCTTATGGTATGGGGAATCCCCTATTACTCATTTGCGCAACGCAAGATTTCCGGACAAGTACTGAGTGAACTCAATGATCCGCTGGTAGGCGTAACCATTGTAGTTGAAGGTACTTTACCCAAAGAAATCACCACTACCGACGCCCAGGGACGTTTTACGCTCAACACGAGCAAAGGCGCATTTCTGGTTACATATATCGGTTACAAAAACCAAACCATTGCCATTGGCGATAAAACGCAATTCACAATCAAAATGGAACCTGATAATCAGGGATTGGAAGATGTGGTGGTAGTAGGTTACGGTAAACAATCTAAACGAAACATTACAGGTGCGGTAAGTAACCTGAAAGCCGAAGATGTGGTACGTACTTCTTCTACCAGTACGGCAGGTGCATTGGCGGGTAAAGTGCAGGGGGTTTCTGTACGCGCTAAAGATGCCCGTCCGGGACGTGGAGCCAGCATCGAAATCCGTAACATGGGAAACCCTTTATTTGTAATTGATGGGGTAGCTTATGGCGGTCAAACCGGAACCGACTGGGTGGGTACACAAAATGCATCAGGTGCTGATATTTTTAACTCACTGAACCTGGAAGATATTGAAAGTATATCAATTCTTAAAGATGCAGCTGCAGCAGTTTATGGTTTCAGAGCCTCAAAAGGGGTGGTTTTAATTACAACCAAAAAAGGTTCAAAAGAGGAAAAGGTAAAAATTAATGTTAATGGTTATCTGGGCTGGCAAAACCTTACCCGTTTCCCTGAAATGGCAAATGCAGCACAATACACACGGGGTTTGGTAGAAGCAGCACAAAATGAAGGCCGCGACCCAAGCTCGGTATATACCCGAACAGAACTTGCCAAATGGCAGGCAGGTACTGAACCAGGTTATAAAAGTTATGATTATGCCGACATGGTGATCCGCAAGGATATTCCGCAGCAGTACATCAATGCCAACATTACCGGTGGCGGAAAAAACTCAAACTACTTCCTCTCGGTTGGTAACCTGAAACAGGATGCCATGATTAAGGATTTCAATTATAAACGCACCAACCTACAGGCCAACCTGGAAGCAACGGTACTTGAAGGACTTACCGTCGGCACCCAAATTTCTGCCCGTCAGGAAAAAACACAGGATGTGGGGTTACCAGGTGGAGACGGTTATTTTTCTTCCATTCTGGCCATTTTCAAAAACAGGCCAACCGTTGGGCCGTATGCCAATGATAATCCTCTATATCCGAATCAAACCAACGAGTTTGCCTATAATCCGGCAATCTTTAGCCGGGACATTGCTGGTTATAAAGACAATAGCTTTATGAGTGGTAATATTAATTTAACCGCTTCGTATAAAACAAAGTTTGGCCTCTCAGCAAAAGGTCTCGTTTCTTATAATTATACCAATAATAAGTTTGATGGATTTCAGTATACCTACGATGTTTACCGTTATGACAATGGCAACTACGTGCGCAGTAACGGAACCAATTCAAGATGGCGCTATAAAACCGACCGTGTAGCGGTAGCGAGGTCGGCACAATTCCAGTTAGATTATACCAAACAAATCGGAGACCATAATTTCTCGGTAATGGGTGGTTACGAGCGTTCAGACTGGGACAGGACACTGACCACAATAGGCTCAAACCCTACCAATAACTATATTCCGCTGGTAAATACCATTTCCGAATTGAGTGGTATAGGCGATGAATGGCTTTACGAAGCAAGAGCAGGTTTCATTGGTCGTTTCAACTATAATTACAAAGGGAAATATTTACTGGAAATATTAGGCCGTTATGATGGTTCTTACCTGTATTATTCGGGTAAAGAATGGGGACTTTTCCCAGGCGGAAGTTTAGGCTGGCGGATTTCTGATGAGCCATTTTTCAAGCCATTAAAAGGAATCGTAAATGACATGAAACTTCGTGTCTCTGTTGGTCAAACCGGATTGGAAGAAGGTGTGGGTATGCATGGCTACCTGTCAGGCTACAACTGGGGTTCAGGAAATGCCGTATTAAACGGAACGTATTATCCGGGTATTCAGCCTAAGGGCCTTCCGGTACGTAATCTTTCATGGGTAAAAAACACCAATTACAATGTTGGTATCGATGTAGGAATGTTCGATAATAAGTTAACATTCACTGCCGATGCATTTAAAATTATCCGTACAGGTTATCCGGGCACAAAATACGACGTACTTCTACCATCTGAAATCGGTTACACGCTGCCGAATGAGAACTTGAACAGCAATGGTTACTACGGAGCAGAAGGTATTATCACTTATGCCAGTAAAGTTGGCGAATTGAACTACACAGTGAGCGGAAACTTTACCTTTTCAAGGTATAAAGTACTTGATTCATATAAGCCACGTTTCAGCAATTCGTATAACGAATATACCAATTCATCTGAAAACCGTTGGGGCGGCATTTGGTGGGGCTACGAGGTTGTAGGCCGTTTCCAGTCTGAAGAAGAAATCCGTAATTACCCGATTAACAACGATGGCAACAATAACAGAAATCAATTACCGGGAGATTTTATCTACAAAGATGTAAATGGCGATGGTGTGATCAATGACCTTGATCAGCGTCCGATTGGTTATCCTACCGGTTGGGCACCAATGATGTCTTTCGGCGGCCGCATTGGTTTATCATATAAAGGTATTGATCTGAATATTGATTTAGCTGGTGGCGCCATGCAGTCATGGAATCAAGACTATGAATTGAGAAATGCTTTTCATGGTGGTGGAAACTCGCCTGCTTATCTACTGGAAGACAGGTGGCACAGGGCTGATCCTTACGACCCGACAAGTGCCTGGATTCCGGGCTATTACCCGGCAATACGTAATGGTAATTCAGGGCCAAACAGCAGAAATAATAGTTTCTGGCTTAAAAATGTGAAATACTTACGTGTAAGAAATATGGAACTGGCTTATACCCTGCCTAAAACAATTGCCGACAAAATCAAAGCGCAAAAAATCCGCTTTTATGTAAACGGATCGAATATGATTTCTTTCGATAACGTAAAAGATTTCCAGATCGATCCGGAGATTGAGGCTGCAGCAGCAGTAGTGTATCCGCAGCAAAGGGTTTTTCTGGCGGGATTTAACATAACATTTTAAACAAAGGTAAATTCATATCAGGCTGCATCAGGCTGATCAATACCTTTAAAAATTGATTAAGATGAAAAAAATTTATATAGCGATTGCATTGTTTACGGGTTTAACCATGAACAGCTGCAAACACGATGACTGGTTTTACCGCGAATCTAAAACCACCATTACCGATGAACAATTGTGGAACGATCCAAATCTGATCACTTCACTTTTGGCAAATTACTATAACCGCCTGCCTTCCTTACATGGTGTTTTTAATACGGGCGGAATGACCGAGCTGGACGATGCCATGTGGTCGGGAACGCGCGATCAGAACGGCAAAAATGACTTTCAATATGGCAACGATTATGGTCGTTACTGGGATTATGGATTGATCAGGGACCTTAACCTTTCCATTGAAAACATCACTGCCCAGGGCGCAAAACTTACACCCGCCCAAAAAAGCCTCTATATAGGCGAAATGCGTTTTATGCGTGCCTTCGTTTACTTCGAAATGGTAAAACGCATGGGTGGTGTACCATTAGTAACAAAACAACTCATCTACGATTTTAGTGGCGACCCCAGTCCGCTACAGGTTCCGAGAGCAAAGGAATCAGAAGTTTACGATTTCATTTATAAAGAGCTGGAAGAAATTAAAGCTGACCTGTCAGGCAATAACGGTATACCCACACGTGCCAATAAATATACAGCTTTAGCATTGGAAAGCAGGGCTATGCTTTATGCCGCTTCCATCGCCAAATACAATAGTTTAATGGCAGCTCCAATCAGCACCACTGGTGGCGAGGTGGGCATCCCAGCTTCAATGGCTACAGATTATTACAACAAATCGCTTGCAGCTTCGAAAGAAGTAATCGCTGGTCCGTATGCATTATACAATAACAATCCTGATAAAGGGGCGAACTTCTACGATATGCTGAACAAAAAACCTGTAAGTGAAGTCATCTTTGCAAAAGATTTTGCACTTGGTACCAAGGTACATCGTTTTACTTATGATAACATCATCAAAAGCATGACCGAGGATAACGAAGCTTCATCAGCAATTTCACCTTCCTTAAGCCTCGTAGAGAGCTTCGATTATTTAGACGGAACAAAAGGTACTTTAAGAGATAAGGATGCCAGTGGCAATTACATTGCTTATGCTAACCCTGCTGATATTTTTGCCAACAAGGATGGTCGTTTATATGGAACTGTTATTTATCCCGGAACAACATTCAAAAACAATGCAGTAAGAATACAAGCCGGAGTAGCCGTATGGAATAACGGTAGTTATCAGTTAACTACTTCATCAGTACTCGGTGGAAATTACACGGACAATCAGGTTTGGACAGGTTTTGATGGACCTAAAGATGATGCCGTAGATGTAAGCAATACGGGTTTCTATATCCGTAAAATGGTGAGTGACGCCGCCGCGGCCAGTACACGTGGTACATCGGCTGTAAACTGGTGGCCTTGGTTCCGCCTTGGCGAAATCTACCTGAATGCTGCCGAAGCCGCTTTTGAGTTAGGCCGTCCGGAAGCTTTAGGATATGTTAATACAATTCGTGCACGTGCCGGGTTTCCGGCCAATAGTTTAAGTGTCCTTACAAATGATATCATCCGCAATGAGCGCCGTATTGAGCTGGCTTTTGAAGATCACCGTTATTTCGATCTGAAAAGATGGCGCATTGCACACATCGTATGGGATGGTTCAGAAACCGACCCAAATGCAGTAGTAATGGGTTTATATTCTTACCGCGTAGTCAGACCTGGCCATCCGGATAATGGCAAATACATTTACGCACGCGTTCGCCCAACCCGCTTCCGCCGTGCCAGGTTCTTCCGTATGGCGAACTATTACTCTTCAATTGATCAAACGGTATTGAACAATAACCCTAAAATTGTTCGCAACCCATTCCATTAATTATTAAGATGATGAAATTTAGATTTTTAACAATCATAACAGCAGCCAGTATCTTTCTGGCCGGCTGCAGCGAATACGACAATTTCGACGCTCCGGAATTAACCTTATCCGGGAAAGTGGTTTATCAGGGAAAAGCAGTGAGTGTTCGTAACAATGGCCCCCAGTTAGAATTATGGCAGGATGGTTATCCGCTCAAATCACCTATTTATGTGTACATGAATCAGGATGGTAGTTTTTCCTCAAAATTATTTGCCGGTCAGTACAAATTAGTACGTCGTGCTGATGCGCCCTGGTTGCAACAGGCTACTGACACGATCAGGGTAAATCTTACAGAAAACACCAATATTGATGTGCCAGTAACGCCTTACTTTACCATTACCAATGAAACCTTTCAAAAAACCGGAAACACCATCAATGCAAATTTTGTCGTGAATAAGGTGGTTGCTACTGCCAATGTTGAACTGGTACGCCTCTACCTGGGAAAATCGGTTTTAACCGATCAGGTTCAGCGGGAAGTTCGGGTAGACGGAAGTATTCCTTCACTTGTATTTGGCGCACAAACAACATTGTCGGCTGATATTCCCGACAACCTTAAATCGCTTGACTTTATTTACGCAAGAATTGGTGTAAAAACCACAATTGCCGGTGAGTATGTTTACTCACCTGTGCAAAAAATAGCTTTAAAATAATATAAACAGGGTGTGGTTTTAATTCACTACACCCTGTTTATTAAATACAGTAATCAACTCAATCCTTTAAATATGAAAAGACTTCCATGTAAACGCCTGATCCTATTTTCTTTTTTACATTTTGCTTTTATTGGAAATTTATTCAGTCAGGAATATAAATCAGGGCCTGCAGAAAAAGATTTTGCAGGATATCTATTTACCTATTTTAAAGGAAATGCAGTAAAAGATGAAGCCCTTTGCTTTGCCATCAGCACCGATGGTTACAATTACCGCGCATTGAATAACAATGAACCCGTGCTCGATTCGAAACAGATCAGTTCTACCGGTGGCATCCGCGATCCCCATATTTTACGTTCGGCAGATGGTCGTTCTTTTTATATGGTGGTAACTGATATGACATCATCAAAAGGCTGGGATTCTAACCGGGCGATGACTTTATTAAAATCAGAAGACCTCATTAACTGGAAACACAGCATCATCAATATCCAGAAACGCTTCAAAGGCCACGACGACCTTAAACGCGTATGGGCACCCCAAACCATATTTGACCCCGCTAAAGGAAAGTACATGGTTTACTTCTCGATGCAGCATGGCACCGGCCCTGATATTATTTATTATGCCTATGCCAATAAAGACTTCACCGATTTTGAAGAGGAACCTAAAGTGCTGTTTAATCCAAAAAATGGCAAATCGTGTATTGATGGCGATATCATCAACAAAAACGGAATCTTCCACCTGTTCTATAAAACTGAGGGCAATGGAAACGGAATTAAGCTCGCCCTTACCGACTCCCTAACTTCAGGAAGATGGATTGAACAACCAGGCTATAAACAACAAACCCGCGATGCTGTTGAAGGTTCGGCAGTATTTAAGCTCAACAGATCAGATAAATATATTCTGATGTATGATGTTTATGGCAAGGGTAAATACCAGTTTTGCGAGAGTACAGATTTAGACCGCTTTAAAGTGATTGATCATGAGGTGAAAATGGATTTCCATCCCCGCCACGGTACTATAATTCCAATTTCGCGCAGTGAATTGCGAAACTTAACCGCTAAATGGGGAATCCCGTTGGGCATGGAACTAAAACTCGCCAAAAACCCGGTACTCGACGGTTTTTATGCCGACCCGGATGTACTTTATGCCAATAAGACTAAAAAATACTACATCTACCCTACCAGCGACGGTTTCGACGGCTGGGGCGGATATTATTTCAAAACGTTCTCCTCTACCGACCTTATAAACTGGAAGGATGAAGGCGTTATCCTCGACCTGAAAAAAGATGTAAAATGGGGTAACCGCAATGCCTGGGCACCCACTATTGCCGAAAAAAAGGTAGGAAAAGACTATCAATACTTTTACTATTTTACCGCAGCCCAAAAAATTGGTGTAGCTTCATCAGATCTCCCTACAGGCCCTTTTAAAGACTCCGGGAAGCCGCTGATTAACTTTAAGCCTGAAGGAATTAAAGGCGGGCAAGAAATCGATCCTGCCGTATTTACTGATCCCAAAACAGGAAAAAGCTACCTCTACTGGGGGAACGGTTACCTGGCGGTAGCTGAACTAAATAAGGATATGATCTCTTTAAAACCTAATTCGACCAAGGTTTTAAAAACAGATGAAACTTTCAGAGAGGGTTGTTATGTATTTTACAGAAAGGGTACCTATTATTTTATGTGGTCAGAAGATGATACCCGAAGTGAGAATTACCGTGTACGTTATGGAACGTCCAAATCACCAATAGGTCCAATCAGTATTCAGCATAATAACCTCATGCTGCAGAAAAATCCCGAATCCGGTATTTTTGGAACGGGCCATAATTCTGTGCTGCAGATTCCAGGTAAAGACGAATGGTATATCATTTACCACAGATTCAATTACCCTGACGGCATAAACATGGGCGATGCAGCAGGGTTTAACCGTGAAGTTTGCATGGACCGCATGTATTTCGATGACGCAGGGAACATTATTCCCATAAAACCCACGCACTAAACAACATATAAGCTCAACATGGTGCTATTACTATAAAAGCCAAGTGCGCAATGACAGGCACTCCACTTCAAATCAGTGTAGCCAGTTATTTCAGTATTGCTAACAAACTGGAAACCTATTCAAACCGGAAGGCCTGAAGGAAGGCAAAAAATGGATTTGCTTTACGGTGTCAGCTGATGTTAAGGAATTGCATAGCGCCGGGGTATCGTCAGCTTCGCAGCGTAAAGCCAATGGCTTTGCGAAGCAAATCTCCTAAACTCAATTAGATAACCTGGTCCAAAACGCTCTGCTTCGGGTTGCTCCGTCGAGATCAAACCCATCCGATCTGAGTCTTACAATAGCAGCCTGGTCTAAGAATTCTTTTAGCCAAGCAATCTGGTTAAGAAAAGTAAATTAATGCTAAGATAAGTAGCAATCGCTGTAATTTGTCTACACCCATTACATCGTAAACCGGTGAAATACTAATCAATTCCTATTGGAAGCCAAACAAGCCACTCCTTTTAGGAGTATTTTTGTGTAACAAAATTGAAACATTCATGTTGTCCCTCTGTTATTCCCTCAATAGAAATGAACAATATGAATAATAATTTTACAAAATCTACGATGTTGATCACCTTGATAAGTTTATCAACTCAACTGTTTGCGCAGGAAACGCCAACCACTTCAGAAAGATTTGGCAAACAATCTTTAAGGACCTGGAGTATAGGAGCCCACGGAGGTATACTGAGCCAAAATACTTTTTTAGGCAGAGGAAGTGTTAAAGCCAGAGAATTTAAAAGCATTGGTTACGGCGCATTCATCAAAAAGCAAATTTTACCAGCACTAGGTTTACAGGCCGATTTTCTTCGCGGAGAAATCAAAACCTTAAACAGCAGCAGCACGATTGAACAAGTGAACAGCATCAACTGGTCTGGTTCCCTTACCGCAGTATTAAATATTGCCAACTTTAGTCTGAACACGCAGAATGCAGTACTGATTCCTTATGTTAAAGCGGGTGCCGGATACATGTCTTCAGATTCAAAAGTAGCCAATGTTGATGTATTTACGGATAGAGAGGGATGGTATATCCCAACGGGCGTTGGATTTAAGTTCGGTGTAGCCAAAGGAATTAATATCGATTTAGGTTATGATATTAATTTCATTAAATCTTCTCCTACTGTTAAAAATGCTTACAACGAAAGCAGGTTCTCATATGCCCATGCAGGTTTGGAATTTGCACTTGGAAACAAAGAAAATTCTCAGTTGCAAAACTACAGTGCGGTTGCAGACCTAAGAAAACAAAGTGCAGAAGAAAGCGCAGAATTAAGAAGAGCACTATCTACAGCCGAGCAAAATGCTGCAAGAGACCGCGAGCAGTATGCCAAAGATTTAGGAGACGATGACAATGATGGAGTAGCAAATAAATTTGATAAATGCCCGGGTACTGCAGCTGCAACCGTTGTAGATGGATCAGGCTGCCCGATAGCTGTTAAACAAACGATTATTAAAGAAACAACTGTGGTAACAGAAGCTGACCGCAAAATTGTCAGAGATGCCATTTCAAATCTTGAATTTGATTTAGGTAAATCAACCATCCGCGCAAAATCTTACACCACATTAAACCGTGTCGCTGCCTTGCTAATAGAGAAAAATTTCAGCTTAAAATTAGCTGGTCATACAGACAATACGGGTGGAAGAGAATTAAACCTGCGCTTATCTAAAGAAAGAGCAGAATCGGTAAAAGCTTATCTGGTTTCTCAAGGTGCAAATGCATCCAGGATCGAGGCAACAGGTTATGGTCCAGATCAACCGATAGCAAGCAATAAAACTGCTGCGGGCCGTCAGGAAAACCGTCGAGTAGAATTCACCTTATATTAATCAAAAATAAATTATCAATCATGAAAAAATTTTTAGCAACAGCAATTATCTCTGCAACGACTATTTTTGCGGCAAATGCCCAGATCCAAAAAGGCAATGTAATGGTTGGAGGCAACTTAACCAACATTAACCTCGGTTTAGATGATCCAAAAATATTCAGTGTAGACATCACTCCAAAAGCAGCCTGGTTTATACAGGATAATGTTGCAGTGGGTGGTTATGTAAATTTTGGTTTAAAAACCGCTAAAAACTCCAGCACAACCACTAGTTACGGAGTTGGTGCATTAGGCCGCTATTATACCGGAAAAGATGTTGAAGTATTACGCCATGGCCGTTTATTTGCTGAAGCTACTGTTGGTATTGGCGGTGTTAATGTAAGCAATGGCGGTGGCAATACAAATGGCTTAAACTTAAGCGTTGGGCCGGGTTTTGCCTATTTTATTACACCAAACATTGGCCTTGAAACCTTATTAAAATACAACGGGCTGGTTGGTTTTGGAAGTGCAACAACCCAAAATAACCTAAACCTGTCTTTCGGATTTCAGATTTACTTGCCAGGACAGAGAACGGCAAACAAAGTTAAAAGAGACGTTGCAAATTAAGTCTAAAAATCAGAAGCTGCTTTCTTTAGGAAGCAGTTTCTTTTTTAAAATAAAGATGATGGTGTGAGGGTTTTCTAAATCCACTATACGCTCTTTACATAAGAACAACTTAACAAAATGATTTAAGCAATGACTACAGGAAAAAAAATCGGAACCATTGCAGCAATAGTTGGCATTGTGCTGGTTATCGGCCTGATTTATTATCATTACTTCTTTGTATTTGGTGAAGGAGTGAAAGCCGGAGAGCTGAATTACATCGTTAAAAAGGGATATATTTTCAAAACCAATGAGGGAAAACTGATTCAAAGCGGCGTTCGTTCCAGACAAATGGGCACGTTGGAAAACAATGAATTCGAATTTTCTGTAACCGATGAAAGTATAGCTAAACAAATGATGGGAAACAGTGGCAAATTTTACGAACTGCATTATAAGGAATATAAAAGCAGCCTACCCTGGAGGGGATTTAGCAGATATGTGGTAGATAGCATATATGCCGCTAAAGATGTTCAGACTAGATAAGGCATAGCCAATTTTTTAAAACAACTGAAATATTAATTTTTAATACTAAAACAATGGACAAATTAGAACTCAAAGGTGCCTGGAATGAACTTAAAGGAAAAGTTAAACAGGCCTATGCAGATTTAACTGAAGATGATTTAAAGTATGAGGAGGGAAAAGATGATGAACTTTATGGCAAACTGCAGCAAAAAACAGGCAAAACCCGCGAGCAGGTTGTAGATTGGTTAAAATCTTTGTAATTAACAATCGCACACATCTTCATTTCAAATAAAGTGAGGTCATATGATTATTGATATAAAATGTCATCCAGACGAATCATTTATTCTGAAAAAATCAAAAGGAACGATAGACAAATTTAAGTGAATAGTATCCGCCAAGAGGTCGTCATTCCAGCTTGATCCTATAGCCATCGGACGGGAATCTTAAAAGGCTTGCATTAAGATTCCCGCATGCGCGAAAACGACGATCTTATCAGTGGATCCTCTAAATGGTAGTTTTTCGCAAATTTGAAGCAGGCATTCAAACTCAAAATCAACCGATTAATACGAAATAAGTTTGAAGCGGTATCATTTTTTTTTCTTCTGGATAACCTTAAAATCACTAAACGATGCATAACCGGAAATGTCTCCGTAAGTAGCATGATAAACACCAACCTCTAAAACACTGCTCATATCATCCCTTTTTATCGGACTGCCGGGAAGATCTACCCAATCCCTTCCATCCTGGCTGCCACGCATAAAAAATAGATTTCCTTGCCTTTCTATCTGTAAATGACGATAAAAATTCCATCCGGACTGGTTATTCAATTGTTTACGTTCTCCAGAACGAAAGTCGGTAATAATGTTTCCAATACCCCAGCCTGTCATCACGCCATTTTGTAAAAGCTTAGTCGTACCTGCCGGTTCTTTAACCATTAAACCACCTTCGTTTGCACCATAGGCTTTCCTTTGATTCAACCCTAACATATCAGACAGCAACACTTCAGCAACAAAATCGCCTTCCACCTGATGGTAGGCAAAAGGTCCGGCCGGCATTGATCCATCCCAAAATGTATGGTGCGACACTAATTTTAACACGCCGGCTTCCTGGGCTACAGTGTCAGCATTTCCCGTAAAACCATCCCAGGAAGTACCCTTTAAAGCATCCGCTCCTGCCGGAATTGATATGGCCGGTCCGCGTTGTTTTCTGATGATAAAAAGTGTAGAATCTGTTGTAACCATAGCCGGCGAGGAGTTCAGGCTAATATTGCCAAAGTTATCTCTAACCTTTACGGTATAAGCGTAGCGCATTTGAGGTGAAACAGCGAAATCTGTATAAGCTGAAGATTTTAGCCATTTCGGGGTGTTTTTATCTCCATCTTTTTGAAAAAGATACTCAAAACTGGTACCTGGTAGTGTTGGTTTATTCGCAGCCATATAAACCATATTGGGTGTAACCGCTGCTGGTTTTGAAGCAAATGACGCATTAACGAGGTTGCTATTGTGTGTCTGTTTCCAAAAATCAAACTCCTGCTTACATGCACTATCATCAAGCGCATAATTATATGCAGCCATAGCAGATATGGATACCGGATCCCCCGTAGTTGCTGCCCCGATTAAAACACGCTGATTTTTCGGTGGGACGGGCAAATCGATATTTTCAAGCCTTTTACCATTGATAACAACCTTAAATTTTCCTTTATTGCAGGTGCAGATTACCTGCTGCCACTTTCCGGTGCCCACTATGCTTGTCGTTTTATGGCCAAAAAATAAATCCGTTTTTGCACCAGCCAGCGCATATAGTGAAAAAATAGCACTAAAAGGTTTTGAAAAGTCTAGTTTTTTCGCCAGTTCACTTCCTAAAAGTAACTGTCCTCCACGATCTAATTTCACCGCTATTTTTCCGTTTACATCCGCAGCTTCTGCTTTACCCTCAATTACGAGGTGCCCTAAAGCAGCGCCGTTATTGGTCCACTGATCTAACCTGCCATAGTCGAGATTTTTAGCTTCAACATACAGCGGGGTGTTATTCGGCAGTCCTTTTTTATAGGCAGTTTTAACCTGTTCATGGCTTAGCGGAATATCATAAATTTTTAAAGACGCCAATGCCCCAGAAAATCCTGCACTTCCGTCTTCATTTCCACCAATCAGAAAATGTTTAAGGTTATTGATGAAAAGCATTCTTCTCTCGGTTCTGTCCAATTCCCCATCTACATAAATCCGTTCCATTGTACCATCAAAAACAACGCTGATCAAGTGCCATTCGTTGGCTTTTGGCACGTGTTTATAGCCTAAATCTGCCCAACCTAAATGGTTGATGGCACCGGCAGTTTTACTGTTCCCATAACCAACCGCTGCATTACTTAAATCAACACCGCCCCGCCCTGCCCAGGATACAATGATTTCTTCTTTATCAATTTCCGGATTTAAAACCCACATACTCACAGTATAGCTGCTGTTTCCAAGCAGCGATTTTGGTGCAGGCTCCGTTGAGGATAAGCGCTCACGGCCAGTAAAAAACAACGCTTTTTTACCACCAATCATCGAGGTAAGGGGTTTAATTGGTCCGACAGCTGAAAAATCGCCACCCAACTTGCCCTTATTTTGAACATTGGTTACCACGGCGTTTGCCCGGAGGTGATCTAATGACAGATCCACTAACAAACCTTTTGGTTCAAAAGCATTTAAAAGTGCCCATTTTTTAATTTTCGTATGCATTACAGGTTGGTATTCTGCATGATCAAAAACCTTGATATTCCATATGGCTTTATTCAATCCCGGATATTCTGTGTGTAAAACCATTGTACGGAGGTATCGCGCCTTAACATCGCCAAAATCAATCATTGGGCTTCCATGCCGGGTATTTTTGCTGCGATCAGCATAAACTCTCCAGTTTTTTCCATCAGCCGAATACATGATTTTATATTGATAATACCATGTCGCATATTCAAACTGTGTATGAACACTTTTAACAGCATATATTTTTCCTAAATCTACCTGCACCCAGGCAGGCCCTACATTGCTTTTACCTTTCCATAAGGTTCCGTTATTATCATCAAAGGCAAATTCCGCTTTAAAATTCTCATCATAGCTGGAAGATGCAGAGACCTTTTTACCTAGCGCTAAATTTGGATGTGGATTGACATTTTTGGCGAGGTAACCGATTCCGGTATGGGTAGGCACAATCTTAAGTATATTTCCTTCCTCATCAAACTGTATTTGATCTGCAGCTACCTGCCTGTGGTAACCGCCATCATTATGCGGGTTATTATGCCGGTGGTAAACCAGGTAAAAACTATCACCCTGCTGCAATACAGATTGGTGGCCCGGCCCATGCACCGTTCCATCTTGATTTGTAGCTAAAATAGGATTGTTTGCACCATATTTAAACGGGCCCATCGGATTAGTTGCTGTGGCATACTGAACCCGGTAAGTACCATCTTCACAATATCCTGATGAATAAGTCAGATAATAAATCCCTTTTCTTTTAAACACAAACGGAGCTTCAAAAAATTCTTTTGCATCAGTATTGGGAATCTGGCCCAGCTTGGCAAAAGACTTCATGTCTGCGTTCAAAAGGCCAACACCACAGCCGTGGTTAGGGTAAATCCCCCAGGTACCCCAGTACATATAATACTGGCCATCGTCATCTTTGAAAGTCTGTCCATCAAGTGTAATCACATTTGGCACCATATAATTAGACACAATAGGTTTGCCTGTAGGCAACAGCGAGGTCCACGGGCCAACGGGGCTCAGAGAGGAGGCACCGAAAATCTCTACGGGTTGACAGTAATACAGGTAAAATTTGCCATCGGCTCCCTGTGTTACATCCGGCGCCCAATAGTGGTGTGTGGTTGGCCAGTTCATATCCTGCATGGTCCAGTTTACAAAGTCTTTGGATGTCCATACCTGAGAGGGACCGAAACCACCGCCATTTCCATCGGTTGTGGCATATATATAATAGGTATCTCCGAATTTTTTCACGGTTGGGTCTGCAAAATACCCTGGTATAATCGGATTTCCATGCACCATAGCCTCGCTCGCATATTGAGCCATTGCGGCCTGACCAGTAAAGCATAAGCGCAATAAAATGAATAACTTTATGTATTTTTTCTTCATTGATTAAAGATTATACCGGGGCCGTATAAACCACCATTATAAAATAATCCCGTAAATATAACCGATGTACAAACCAAATTTCCGTTGCATATTAATACATTGTATCAATATTTTAACCATTCATTCTCCGAATGCAGATTTTAAACATCATCTCAAACGGGAAAAAAGTAATCATTAACACAGATTAAATTTGCGATGCTATTCATTAAAGCCGATAACTATTGACGAAAAAACTGTTTTATCAATATCTCTTGCTAAACCAGTTAATCATGCAGAATCATTTTACAAATAGAATTAGCGTTTTCAATTTCCTGGTAGCTACTACGTGATGAGCATCTTATAACTTGAATACTCCAAAATAAAGTTAATTCCATAGCTCCGCTTCGCTATAGGTCAGGTTGACGAGGGCTTTAAATCAAAAGCTGATAATAGTTATTTCACCTATTCATCCTCAAACAAGGTTAAAATATGCACAATACCTGCAATTTATAGCGTTTTCTCAATAATGCTTTTTGCGTAATTTTATCTCTTATGAGAAGTCTGTTAAATATTAAAATTCATAAATTAAGCTGTTACACTATTCCATATCTTGCTATTTTTATATTTGCAAGCAACATCGCGCTGGCCCAAAACGGCGATCAGATCCTGGATGGTATTGGAGAAACGGCCATGAGTGCCAGGTATGAACTTAAAGGCGATTTAAAAGATTGGTCAAGAAATCGCTTTAATGCAAACCTCATTGGAGGTGAACCCGAATTTGTACAAGACAGTCGTTTCGGAAAAGTGCTTGCTCTGCCGGGAACTAACGGAACTTATGTAAGTATACCTGACGGAGCATTAACCGATGTTGAATCCATTAGCGTAACCGCTTGGGTTTTGCTTAAAAGTGAGCGTGCGGAACAGTGCTTTTTCGACTTCGGTCAAAATTCGGAAAGGCATTTTGCCTCACAATTTAATCTTAAACAGACTGATCAGGGTTTTCTTGCTGTTATCCAAAATGGAAAGCAATCGAATATCACAAAGGCGGCTGCTCCTGCTCTTAACCAATGGGCACATCTGGCCATTGTTGTCGATATTGCTTCAAAATCGATGACTAGTTACCTTAACGGTAAAAAAGTTGCTGAAGAAAAAGACATCAATTTTGACCTGACATCAATTTTGGGTGAGCATAAACCGGATAGGAAATCACTGGTCCTTGGCAATGCCCTGTCAGCCAAAAATAAAGCGCTGAATGCTTTAATCCATGATTTCAGGATTTATCGGGTCGCCTTAAATGCAAAACAAATTATTTCGGTTTATCAGCACGGACAAAACCAAACTAATGAAACGGCAGTTAACACTTCGGCAAAAACGGATGATGACCTGCAACATTTCCCTGCAGATGCCGCTCAGTTATATACCAAATACCTCACTCGGGTAGATCATATTGAAGTGACAACAAGTGTTGGTGATCTTCCCCGCTTACCCGGGGCCATTGCCGGAACTTATCAAACCGGTAAAACCGGCCCAATGGTAAAAGTAATCTGGCCCAATCCAACAGATAATTCAGCGGTTAGCCAACCGGGAACTTATACCATTACGGGTTATGTACCAGGAACAAACTTTAAGCCAAAAGCACTGGTAACCGTAACTGGCAGCGACAAAAGTGCAACACCTGATATTAAGCTACTACCTTTTGCCTTGAACCAGGTAACCCTGAAAGCTGACCACGAAGGCCATGACACAAAATTTATTGAAAACAGGAATAAGTTTATCCGTACATTGGCTAAAACAGACCCTAATTCGTTCCTATATATGTTTCGCCATGCTTTTGGTCAGAAACAGCCTGCTGGTGCGAAATCGCTTGGCGTTTGGGACAGCGAAGATACTAAGTTGCGGGGCCATGCCACGGGACATTATTTAAGCGCTATTGCACAGGCTTATGCCGGCTCAGGTGGTGACCAAACATTGCAGAAAATTTTCGCCGATAAAATGGCGTATATGGTGAATACACTTTATGCCTTATCTCAACTATCCGGAAAACCTCAAAAAGCGGGAGGTGCATTTATTGCCGATCCTTTGGCTATTCCTTACGGTCCGGGAAAAACTGCTTATGATTCTGATATCAGCGAAAAGGGAATCCGAAGGGATTACTGGAATTGGGGAAAAGGTTTCATAAGTGCTTATCCACCAGATCAGTTTATCATGCTTGAAAATGGCGCTAAATATGGGGGTCAAAACAATCAGATTTGGGGTCCCTATTACACTTTACATAAAATATTAGCCGGACTGATTGATATTTACGAGGTTAGCGGAAATAAAAAAGCACTTGAAATTGCCACCAATATGGCTGATTGGGTATATATCCGACTAAGTGGCTTACCACAACAAACCTTAACCAGAATGTGGAATACCTATATTGCCGGTGAGTTTGGCGGCATGAATGAATCAATGGCACATCTTTACCGAATCACCGGAAATGAAAAATACCTAAAAGCGGCACAGCTTTTTGATAATATCCGCTTATTTTATGGTGACGACGCGCACAGCAGTGGCTTAGCTAAAAATGTAGATCTTTTTCGTGGCCTTCACGCCAATCAGCATATTCCACAGATTGTTGGCAGTATGGAACTTTATCGGGTATCCCAACAGTCAGATTACTTTAAAATTGCAGATAACTTCTGGCATAAAGTTGTAAACAACTACATGTATAGCATAGGTGGTGTTGCTGGTGCAAGAAATCCGGCCAATGCAGAGTGTTTTATCGCACAGCCCGGAAGTTTATATGAAAACGGCTTTTCTGAAGGTGGGCAAAATGAAACCTGTGCCACTTACAACATGCTTAAACTTACAGGCGATTTGTTTCTTTTTGAACAAAAAGCGGAATTAATGGACTACTACGAACGCGCTTTATATAATGATATTTTAGCTTCCGTAGCAAAAGACAATCCCGGAAATACTTATCATATCTCACTTAGACCAGGTTCTGCAAAACAGTTCAGCAATGGAGACATGACCGGCTTTACCTGCTGCAATGGTACCGCATTAGAAAGCAGTACCAAGCTACAGAATTCGATTTATTTTAAAAGCAAAGATGATGATGCACTTTATGTAAACCTTTATATCCCCTCTACATTAGATTGGAAAGCGCGAAAGATAAGAATAGAACAGACAACAGATTTCCCGAAAGAAGACCATACCAAACTAACGGTTCATGGAAATGGAAAATTCGACATCAATGTGCGTGTGCCAGGATGGGCAAACAAAGGTTTTTTTGTAAAAATCAATGGCATTACACAAAAGCTTGTGGCCAGCCCGGGCAGTTATCTTAAAATTAACCGCAATTGGAAAGATGGAGATGTTGTGGAATTGAAAATGCCTTTCACATTCCACCTCGATCCGGTAATGGACCAACAAAATATTGCCAGCCTATTTTACGGCCCCATATTGCTTGCTGCCCAGGAGCCAGAAGCGAGAAAAGACTGGCGTAAAATTACCCTAGATGCACAAGACATCAGCAAAAGCATTAAAGGTGATCCAAAGCAGCTACAGTTCACCATCGATAATGTGGCTTTCAAACCATTTTACGAAACATACGGTCGCCATTCGGTTTACCTGGATGTAACCTTAAAATAACTCTTTCGGATTGGGGCAAAACGCCCCAATCCGAAAGCGAAATCAGATTTTCTCACAGCAAATTACCTGTCTGTCCGCAGGACTCTACCCACTAATAATTGAAAAGAGTCTGTGACTCGTTTTGCTCCGACCAACAATACCTTAAGATAACTTTCACTCTACCGCTTATTTAGCTATTGTTAGCCTGCCGACCGAAAGCGCGTCAGATATTTGGTCTATCTGATCGCTGACAGTACCATTACTCAACCAATGCAAGTACTAAGCAATGCGCCAGCAGTGTGCAAGCAGGTACGAAGCAAACCTGGCCGGAAGGTGGCATAAATGTGGGGTAAACGTAGCGTAAAGGTGGACATGGAATATTTTTTGGGAGATTTTTAATCAGACGGATTAATTTGGGTGATCATCCCTAGTGATTTTCTAATATACCAAAATATGGTGAAGTGGACAAAAAAAGAGCTTCGTAATTTTTGTCACGGGTAGCAGAAATGCAATTTGTTACCGCTGCCGCTCCGGCTTCTGGCAACACCAATGCTATTGTAACACCCCGGGGCGGACAATACTGCGTTAATCTTCCTGATGGAGGTAAAGTTTGCTGATTGCGAAGAAACAGCTGCCTCCAGATAAAATAATGACATCAGGTTAAAAATGAGTTATTTATAGGTAAAAACCTGTAATGATAGTTTTAGGGTTCTGGTTAATTTGCTGAATACATCAATTAACTCCTAAACCCATGAACCACTTATCAAAATTAATACTGCACCGGCGAATAGGTGTTGTACTTTCCTTAATCTTATTGTTAAATTTTACCTCGTGTAAAAAAGCTAAAGTCGCGCCTGATCCTCCGGCAAATGAAACCGGTACGCAGGCTGCTACCGCCCTGCAGATTTACAAACCTACATCCATGCAGAATATGGATTGGAACGCTACCGAAAGCGAATGGTGTTACGCCCGTTCAAAGCAATCCGATCATTTTATATTGTTCTGGGGAAAAGGATATGGTACTAACAATCCTTCTTCCGCAAATGTAGATTCAAAATACCGTGTGGATATTGATGATTTACTGGCTAAGGCCGAATCTTTTTACAACCTAAATGTAAATACATTAAAATTTGCCACCGTTGGAAACGGAACTTCAAAACTGGACAAATACAAAATGATGATCTTTTTATATTATGAAGATGGTTGGCGTGCAACTGGTTCAGGATATGACGATACAATCGGCGCATTATGGGTAAGCCCACAGACCTGCAAGCCGGTCGGTTCAACAATCGCGCATGAGATTGGCCATAGTTTCCAATACCAGGTATCCTGCGATTTAGGTACCACTCATGGCTTCAGGTGGGGTTTTGGGGGAAATGGTGCAGGGGGAAATGCCTTTTGGGAACAAACGGCACAATGGCAGGCTTTTACCTCTTACCCAAATGAACTTTTTAGCAGCTGGTTTGATCCTTACCTGGATAATTACCAGAAACACCTCATCCACGAAGATTACCGTTATGCCAATTATATGATCCACCAGTACTGGGCACAAAAAAGAGGTATAGCGGTTATTGGCAAAATATGGCAGGCGTCACAGACTTATGAAGATCCGATTCAGGTTTATCAGCGTTTATACGGACTTTCTGTGAGCCAGCTCAACGATGAATTATATGATGCTGCATCTAAATTTGTAACCTGGGATATTGATAACATCCGTACGCTGGGGGCAAGTAAAATTGGCGCACATCATTACAAAATGAACCTGATGAACGATGGTTCTTTCCAGCCTGACCCAAGCTTTTGCCCGCAAACAACCGGTTATAATGTGATGCCCTTAGAGGTGCCTGCAGCGGGTACAATTGTTACCGCGGCATTTCAAGGATTGCCAAACGCTTCGGGATATAATCAGGTAGATGCCAGCATAGCCGGCTGGAGGTATGGTTTCGTTGCTTTATCAACAAATGGAACGCGAAGCTATAGCCCCATGTTCACAAGTGCCTCCGGAAATGCAACATTTACTATTCCGGTAAATTGCAGCCGCCTTTGGTTTGTGGTAACCGGGGCGCCTGCCCAATACCATCCGCATGCCTGGGATGAAAACAATACCAATGATGAACAATGGCCCTATAAGGTAAAGTTCCAGAACACCAGTTTACCTGGCTACAACAATCAGGCACCTAAAGATGTGGCCTTTACTTACGACCTCGAAGTGAACCGAAGCACTACCTCTTACGATTATGCCACAGCTCAAATTGATATTGCTAAACTGGCTACTGCTTTTCAACTACCTAAACAAGATATTACCAGTAAAATAGGCACCGACATTAAATTTTATGCACTTGAACCTAATAATAACTTAAATGCTACCCTAACAGCCAATGGTTTCGGGCAGTGGTTCGATGCCAATGGCTATGTGGTTGGCTACAGTTCAGCTAATTCGCGGGTATTTTGCGAGTTTGATGCACAAAATTTTAAACTCAACGCTGGTCAGTATCCTAACCGTGTTAATACAGGCGATAAGTATACCATTAAACAGGCTTTGGTCTATACGTTAGCTTCAGGCAATAAAGTGACTGCTACCTTTACTGTTAAAATGACCATAAAATAATGGTTCCAACTTAACCTGAGTTCGATTATCCACATTGCTACCAGGTAGAAGCAAGCCCCCAAAAAGTTAAACACTACTTTGGGGGCTTTTTGTACCATTTTTTAACATGCTTTGCTATACAATCAAAAGCATCCGTAACGCACATTAAATAAGATTGGTGAGTTCTGTTATTTTGGAAAGGTGCTGTGGCTCATCATCGGTTGGGTTCTGCCGGGCTGTCCGCTATATCTTCTGCTGACCTTCTACGCCCCCCTGCCTTTACAGCAAAAGTATGCCGCTCCCATCCCGTTTAAATACCAAGGCCTGTGCAGGAAAACTTCATCTCTCTGCAATTTGCGATAAAACGAAAATAGAATCCACTATCCTGGCCACCTAAATCCGACTGGAGCATAAAGCCCGGAGCGAGGCACGAGTGAGGACTTGAAGCGAAGGCGGGACTAAAAAGACCAGATGCTTCTGGAACTGCTTTCCAAAAAAGTAAATACCATTCACGGGTCTTCATTTCGACCAATACGCTTCAAATCATTTGAACATCCGTTTGTAGGTGTTGCTTAAAGTTATCGTAGCGATTACATTTATTCGAATATAGTTCCAAAAAAGATTCTTTACGGCCTTCAGGATTTCGCAAAGCCATGTGGGCTCCACTCACCAGCAACACTAAATTGCTATCTCCGTATTTTCTGACTATCTCTTCCCTACACCCTCACTCGTCATGATTACTCTTTTAAGCGTTCCATCTTTGTTATACAAGATTTCATCTACACATACCGATCTGTTATTGCTCCCCCCTCCAGGTTGCATGGCTCCGTTGTGATAAAAGAAATACCATTTGTTTTTAAATTTCACAATAGCCTGGTGGTTGGTATCACTATTCCCGGCTACTTCATTTAAAATACCCTGATAGTTCCATGGCCCATCCAAGGATTTACTCGTTGCATAAGCAATTTTTTCAGGAAAACCGGTAGCATAAGACAGATAATAGATACCCTTTTCCTCGTGTATCCACGGCGCCTCTGTAAAGTTAAAACCTTCAAAATTGATTCTTTTTACAGCGCCATCAATTTCGATCATATTTTCTTTTAATTTGGCGTAATAACACTCACTGTTTCCCCAGAATATCCACCCCTGCCCTTTTTTATCCACAAAAACAGTTGGATCAATACAGGCCCAATAGTTTTTAGAATCATAACAGTCTTTATTCGTGAGCAGCGGCTTTCCGATTGCATCTTTATACGGTCCTTCAGGTCGATCTGAAACGGCAACACCTATGCCCAACGCATTTGTACTGATATACCAATAGTATTTGCCGTTGCGCTTAATCACCTGCCCCGCATAAGCATCTCCGCCCTTTGCCCATGAAAAATCAGAAAGCTTAAGCGGAACAGGGTATTGTGTCCAGTTTTTCATATCAGTTGTTGAAAAAACCGACCAATCTTCCATTTTAAACGTTTTTTGCTTCCCGCCTGCATCATGCCCGGTAAACAACCATAGTGTTCCCTGATCCACAATCGCTGCAGGATCTGCAGTGTACTGGTGCGTGATAATTGGATTTCCCTCAGCTACGAATTGAAACCGGTCGCCGGGAAGTTTAGGAATAAGCAACTCACCGGGAACACCTTTCCAAATACTGTTTAGGTAGCGGGCTTCCTGACCGCTTATCCCGATCACACTTCCATGTCTTGGAAAAAAATTCTTGGTGAATGACAATGGTGCATCGCTAAAGTTAAACAGATCGGTACTCTTCTGATATTCATATCTTCCTTTGGTATATAAATCATACATCAATACATAATCCGGAGAATTGTTCAGTTTAAAGATACTTGATCCCTCTACCGGAGTGCCTGTTCCGGCGTAAGCATCCAGGTATTTAAAGTCTTCCACCCATGGTCCCTGCAATGATCGGGATGTGGCCTGCTGAATTCCATTTTTTACTTCCTTTCCATCTACCTTGGTATTTCCTTTATAAAAAAAGTGGTATATCCCATCTTTAAAGATAATATCGCCATCAATACCTCCAAATTTCGGGCTAAACATTAAAGTTGGCTCCTTTTCAAAACCGGTAAAGTCCTGGTTGGCGTAGGCGCAATAAAAATCAAGCTTATCATCGTCCTCAAACCTGATGGTAAAATACACGAGATATTTCTTGGCAATCGGATCATAAATCGTTTGTGGAGCCCATACCCACTTCACCCTGGCAAAAGTTGCAGGATACTCCTTTGCCAGATCGACAGCACTATGGCTCCAGTGGCCCAAATCTGAAGATTTTAACATCACAATTCCTGTATTTTTAGCCCAGCCGTTTTTATGGGTATTCATATCTGTTGCCGTAATATAAAATCCACTTGCATCTTCTTTCCTCAGGATATGCGGATCCCTGATGCCGCCAGAATTGGAAATGGTATCCGATTTGATTACCGGATCATTTTGGTTTAGTGCAGACCAGTTTATTCCATCAGGACTGGTTGCAAACCGGAGCTGCTCCTGAACATTCCCTGGCCCCGATCCCTCAAAATAAGCAAAAAGATACCCTTCAGATTTATTTGGATACTTTACCTCCTGTGAAAAACATTTAAAAAAAACAATTGCCAATGCGACAATTATCACCATACATTTCGAATAAAACTTCATACGTTCAAATTATTTGGGATGCTAACAGGCATTTAAAAGTTTAGCCTGTGATTAATAGTTTGATTAAGCATTATTGGTGAGAACCATTTACAAATATTTAACTGTATAACAGACCTCTACCGAAAACAAAATAAACGTGCAAGTAACATTTATTTTCAAATGTAAAAAAACACGATGAAATATTTTATTATCGCCGGTGTTGCCACATCCATTTGTCAGGTAAACACCAATATGAAAATGATTTCAAAGCAAATTAAATTTATGTTTTAATTTATGAGCCGGTTAAATCTTGATGTGAATGTAGCCACTTTCTTCAATTGTTCATCAACACCTATATAAATTGATTGATTTACCCCCCAAAATCGATTGATTTACAACCCCTCTTACAACCGACTGTATATTATATTTGAAACACAGAAGTAATTACTAATACTTACCTGTATTCACCTAACCAAATTTTATATGAATCTAAAATGTTTACTATTAACAGCAGTAAGACAAAGGAAATCAGCATCACCTGCAAGGGGAATTCCAAATGAAAATTGCTATTTATTAAAGCCAGGCTGAACCTAATCGCTTCCTAAAAAAATCAGAATTTATTGCTTAAGCCCAGAGATTTTCCAAATTCAAAATTTTACGCCTTTGGGAAAAATAAAACTTTGGTTGTCGCGTAAACTACCATATAAAAAACCTAAACGTTATGATGAAAAACAAAATGCTTTTTTTAAAGTACATGGGTGCGATTTTACTAGCTGCCCTTTTTACTTCCAGTTGTAAAAAGGTTGCAGAAGTAAACCCCAACGAGACGGAAACATTTAACTCGGCAATAACCAAAAAGAAAGTCCAGGCCATTCAGGCTATTGAAATTCCACAGGCACTTGCAAATGGAACCTTTTATATCATGAGTAAAACCAGCAGTAAGGTTATCGATGTACCTGGAGGGCAAAATGGAAACAATACCAGTGTATGGCAGTGGGGCGGCACAGGTGGAACTAATCAACAATGGAAACTCACTTCGCTATCTGGTGGATACTACAGTATAATCGGTGTAGAGAGCAACCGGGCCTTAACCGCGGCTGATAATACCAATGGTGGCAATATTCAGATCAACGATTATACAGGCGCCAATAACCAGCAATGGCAGTTCGTATCATTGGGAAGCAACTACTATCGCATTGTAAACAGGGCAAGTGGAAAGGCGCTTGACCTATGGGGCTCTTCATTGGAAGATGGAGGCGATATCAATCAATATGATTCACATGGCGGCGATAACCAGCAATGGGTTTTGGTGAAAACAAAATATAACGGCCAGGTTGGCTGGGCGTGGACCTCAACTAACGGTGTTCCTGCAGATGTGATTACCAGAATCACAAATGCGATGAATGATGCATGTGCACGTTACAATGCCGGTGCCGATTGGGATGCGAGAACCCTCAGTGTTTCTTACAATACAGGTGTACCAACCGCCGAAGCTAACGTAAATGGCAGCATTAGTTTCGGAGCAAATACAAGTTATCAGAATGTACGTACCGCTATGCACGAAATGGGGCATTGCTATGGCGTAGGACAAACCGGGGGCTGGTATAACCTGACCAACGGAGGAACATACTCTGGTGCGAATGGTATAGCTACCATCAGGGCGCTAGAAACCCCAACCAGTAATATCAGTGCCGGAGGCGGTCACTTTTGGCCGTATGGTTTGAATTATGATTCGGAATGGTCAGAAACCGGGGCATTCAGACACGTTAAGGTTGTGCGTGCCATGGATTTAGACGGCGTTTATTAGTTAGTTAGATAGATGATAGCTTGAAGGGAGCATTAAATGAATAACTCAGGTTACACATTTATGCTCCCTGGCTATTTTATAAGTAGTCCTGTCTTTCCCGAAATTAATAACTTTCGGATGCAATGGCTTTTTCAGCCGCCAGCACTTCCTGATTTTCCGGAAAACAATTTCCTGTCAAAAATGCTAAGCGGAAGCTTGCTCTGCCAAAACTGTAGGTATTCCGCCTCAGCAAAGACGATATTACAATATAGTTGTGGATAGCCTAACGATGAGCTGCCATAATATATTCTTATTTTCCTTCGCCTCATGTTTTCAGATATACTGATATCAAATCATCAGTTCGTTTATCCCTTAAACAAATTTTATCGATATAAACGGTTTTCAATCCCCACAGCTTTTTAAGCTAACCTAAATTCATGCTTCTTCATCCTATTTAGCTGATTTACAGATTTATAAATTATCTATCAGATGTTTACAAATTATTTTAATAAAAACACCTGCTACGAAATGCCTAAAATCGCTCGATGAAGTAAGCCCAGCACAAACAACTGTCCACTTTCAGTCAACCTGATCCGATAGCAATCTGATCTATTTCAGGGTATGCCGGATTAAATTAATCCGCATAACCCGCGTTGCGTAGTTCTTCCAGCAGAATACATTTTGAATAATTTGAGAGAAAAATAAATTAAACGTTATCATAACATTTAATTTAAAATAACTAACTTAGATGAAAACAATAGACAGCTTAGGCTAATCATTGTTGCTAACCAAATTTACACGTCTAATCAGGATAGGATTAAAGATTCTATATGATCTTTGAGTTTTATTAACTGCAACTATATTGATATGCATAAAATCTTGATGAATACCAAAAGTCAGATTTTTTTTAAAAAAAACTGACCAATTATGCCAAAATACCTGTTGTTATTATGCTGTTTATTATTCTTCACCGGGCGTATCACAGCCGATCAGAATGACGAGCGCCTGTTTAGTATCAATGAGGGGCTCTCCAATAATTCGGTAAGGTGTATCTTTCAGGACCATTATGGTTATATGTGGTTTGGTACTTACGATGGACTGAACCGCTACGACGGGACCGTTGTTAAGGTGTTTCGTAACCGGCTTAAAGATGATTACTCACTTCCTCATAATTACATTTATTGTATTGCCGAAGATGCAGAAAATAACATATGGGTGGGTACGGGGCAAGGCGTGGCCATATATAATGAGCGAAGCGGGAAATTTGCGCCGGCATATTACTCGCCTAAGCGAGGGGATAAACCTATCAAATCAATGATGGCAGTAAATACCATCGTGCGCGACTCAAAGGGGAATTTATTTATAGGTACAAATGGGGCTGGAATGTATTATAAAGGTAAGCAAGACAAATACCCATATAAAATATTAAATAGCGACAAAAACCGGTCACTTTCCAATGCGAATATAACCGGTATTGTGGAGGGGAGTCAGAACCACATCTGGATTACTGTAAGTGGAGTAGGATTATATCGTTTTGATGTCCGGCAGAGAAAACTGGTTCTGGTTAGTACTGAAATGATGCTCACCAACTGTATACTGGCAAAGGAAAATTATCTATGGATTGGAACCAGGGAGGGCCTGTATCAATTTTCGGTTATATATGATAATAAAATACCAAGAGTCTCATCCAAAAAGAAACTGTCAAACGGAAACATATTGTCACTCCTGCTACATCCAGGATATAAGCTCTGGATAGGGACCGAAGGAAGTGGTATGTCCATCTTGGATTTAAAAACATTACAAATTAGCCAGGCTAAACTCACCCCACATAAATTTGCTTATACCAGCGGTGAAACCATACCTGCCATGTATAATGATAAAGATAACCGTAAATGGATTTCCAAATTAAATGGAGGCGTTGTGATCATTGACAGTGCAAAAAAGCATTTTCAAGTATTCTGTAATAATCCACATACCCAAAACAGCCTGGTCCATAATTATGTATCCTGCCTTGCTGAAAAAGTTAATGGCGACATTTGGGTAGGAACTGATGGAGGGGGAATGAGCTTATACTCCCCCAAAGCAAATAGCTTTACCCAGTTCAGGCACGATCCGGCCAAATCAAATTCTTTAAGCAGCAACATCGTGACAAGCATATTAACAGATCGAAAAGGCAGCACATGGATAAGCACTTTTGGCGGTGGTATTAACAGGTTTAACGAACAGCGGCAATCTTTTATCAGATATCGTTGCGTTAATGATAAGGGTAAGGAGAGCAATTATATCTGGATTATTTACCAGGATCACCAAGATATGATCTGGGCAACCACAGTCGTTGATGGCGGAATATACAGATTAAACGCTCAAAATGATCAGTTTGAACTGTTTGATTCCAGTCTTTGTGATCTCAACGACTTTAAAGAGGATTCTTTCCACCAGCTCTGGGCCGGTACTTCAAATGATTTGGTAAAGATAGATACCCAGAAAAAACAACATGTCTATTATACAATAGGTAAACCCGTTAGGGGCATATTCGAAGATCGGAACCGCAACTTTTGGCTAGGCACGGAGGGCGGTGGCCTGATCCTGTTCGACAGGATAAAGGGAAAAATAAAGGCCCAGTTTTCTGATGCGGAAGGCCTGTGCAACAATTCGGTGCTTAACATCCTTCAGGATGATCAAGGGTATTTATGGCTTAGTACTTTCAATGGTTTATCCCGGTTCGATCCGGTGCATAAAACCTTTAACAATTATTATAGTGAAAACGGATTATCAAGCAATCAATTTTCGTACAGTGCGGCTTTACGCCTGAGATCTGGCGAAATGGCCTTTGGCAGCATCAAAGGTTTTACGCTTTTTAATCCGAAAAACTTTCAGTCGAGCCCTGCAAACCTCCCCGCCACCTATCTATCATCGGTGTATGTGAACAACCGATTTATTAGCGTAACTGATGAATTAGTAAACCAAACTAATCAGGAACGGATTTCCGAATTAACCATACCGTATAACGAAGCGGTTTTATCACTCAGTTTTTCTGCTATAGATTTTGCAGATAAGGGCAAAATTAAATTTGCATACCATTTAGAAGGAGGTAATAATGAATGGATTGAAACCACGGCATCAGCTCCTGTTACCTTTCTTCGGTTAACAGATGGCAAGTACATACTACACGTTAAACGCAATAATTACATTGGCGGATGGGGGCCGGAACACCGCTTGCTGATTATAAACGTGCTCCCACCCTGGTACCGCAGCTGGCTCGCTTACTTTTGCTATGCGCTTATCGGTTCTGCAGTAATATATGCCTATAATGCCTACAGAGTGCGACAGGCAAACTTAAATTACGAAATTAAAACTGCCCAGACAAATGCACAAAAAGAGAAAGAGCTGAGCGAAAAAAAGTTCGCTTTCTTCACCAATGTTTCGCATGAGTTTCGCACACCACTAACGCTGATCATCAATCCTTTAAAAGATTACATACAACATCATCCGGCCTCTGGCAGTAAAGGAGGTCTTGATCTGGTTTACCAAAATGCAAAACGATTGCTGAAACTGGTAGACCAGTTGCTGCTGTTTCGAAAAGTTGGCGGGGAGAGTGAAGATTTAAAGATCTCAAAACTTCCCTTTTCCGAAATCTGCAAAGAAGTCCATATCAGTTTCTCTGGCCAGGCCACATTAAAAAATTTAAACTACCAGTTTACATGCCCCGATAACCTAATTGAGCTATATGCCGACAGGGAAAAGATCCAGGCAATCCTTTATAACCTGATTTCCAACGCGATCAAATTCACCGAACCTTATGGCGAAATTAACATGCAGCTATGGGAAACAGCAAACACAGTAGAATTGAGTATAAAAGATAATGGGATCGGTATTGATAGCCATGTTAAAGAAAAGTTGTTCGATCGGTTTTATCAGGTCAGGGAAAATAGTTCTGCATCGGGCTTTGGTATCGGTCTATATCTGGTAAAGCAATTTATGGATCAGCATGGTGCACAGATTTCTTATGAAAGCGGCATTGGATGTGGAACCACCTTCTTCCTGTCGTTCAAAAAAGGTAAATGCCATTTTGGCGATCTCACCATATATGAAGATATTACAGCAGAAACTTTCCAGACTGAAGATCAGGCCAAACCAACTCCACCCACATTAAAAACAGATCCAAATCTGCTGCTAAGCACACAAGACCTTATTCTGATCGTAGAAGATAACGAAAGTATCCGCGAATACATTCAGGGCATATTCAAAAATGACCACCTGGTTATTACCGCCTCCAGTGGAAAAGAGGGACTTGAACAGGCCATTCAACATTTGCCCGACGTCATTATCAGTGATATCCTGATGGAAGATGGTACCGGATTAGAGCTATGTAGCGCCATTAAGAGCAACCCTACACTTGGGCACATACCGGTAATTTTATTAACGGCACTATCTGATGCCGAAAACCGGCTTAAAGGTACTCAATGTGGCGCGGACGATTATATTACCAAACCTTTCGAAAAAGAATTGTTAAAGGCGAGGGTTAAAGCTTTGCTTGAAAACCGGACTAAACTACAGCAATATTTTTATAACGAGATTACGCTCAAAAAGCAGAATTTCAAGATCTCACCAGAGTACCGCGAGTTTTTATCAACCTGCATCAATATTATTGAGCGTAATATTGCTGATGAAACGTTTAACATCAAAAAGTTTTCGCAAGAAATTGGCATGAGCCATTCCGGCCTGTATCGGAAGGTCAAATCTGTTTCCGGCCAATCAATAGCCGGTTTTATTCGATTCATCCGTCTTCGGAAATCTGCTGAACTCATGGTGGAATCCAATTATACCATTAAAGAAATCGCCTGGGAAGTGGGGATTAACGACATCAAATATTTCCGTAAACAATTTAGTGCCTTATTCGGGATGAATCCATCCGACTATATAAAAACCTATCGGAATACACCTCACAAATAAATTATTTTACGCTTTTAGGGAAAACAATCTCCAAACGTTCGCTACAGCGCACGCTTTACAATTGCTATGTTCCTCGTGATCTTGATTTTACGCAAGCCGTGTAGAGTGCTTCGTTTTAACAACCATTTTTAAAAACGTATAAGATTAAATACGTTTTTATGATGTATTTCCACTAACAATTATCGTTGTTTTAGGGGCTTAAAAAGTCATAAATCATTAAAATCTTTACTGAAAACCTGGCTTACGATAAAAGCGATGGTTAAAGCCGCTTTAAATAGATTTAAACGCGAAAATTGGCGATTTACCCCCTCTTATTTGACCGATTTATTCCCTCGGCTAACACCATCTCATACTACATTAGGGTCCATAAAATGATTACTAACCAAACCTAACTGAATCCTTTTATTAGCAGATACAGGCAACAGGAAATTTAGCAATGCTTACTGTTATTGTATCAACAGGCGGCATACAATAGATAAAATCTTTGTACAAGCCAGCCCTGTAACCAGATAAAAAATAAAACAGCACTAACCAAACAAACCGGGCATCCAGAGCTATCGGTTTGATCCTATAAACCAATTCTAAACTGATAAAAGCCTATGCATGAAAAGACAATAGTATAATACCCCTATTCCCGAATGATTCCGATCATTAATTATTAACTCCAAATAGAACTATATGAATAACCAAACTTTACAAAAAAAAATTATTCCCAAAATCCTTTTACTGTTTCTACTGATGGTACCATGTATCAGCTTTGCGCAAAACAACGAGATTATCGTTACCGGAAAGGTCAGTTCTGATACTACAACAATTGTTGGCGTTACCGTACAACTAAAAAATTCTAAAAAAATAGTTTCTACAAATGCTGAAGGAAAATACTCCATAAAAGTACCTTCAGATGGTATTCTTGTTTTCAGTTATACAGGTTACGAAAAGCAGGAAGTCCCGATCAACGGACGTCCGATGGTTAACGTGATGCTAAAATCAAGTGAAAATACGCTGAACCAGGTAGTGATTACCGGTTTTGGTGGTTCACAAAAAAAGGCAAGCGCCATCAGTTCAATTACAACAGTAAATGTGAAAGAACTGAAAGGGCCAACCGGAAACCTAACGAATACCCTGGCCGGCAGAATACCCGGGATGATTTCTTTTCAGAGAAGTGGTGAACCCGGTTTAGGTACCGATAACTCCGCATTCTTTATACGCGGCCTTTCTACGTTTGGCTCAGGCAAACAGGATCCTTTGATCTTAATTGATGGAGTTGAATCCTCAACTACCGATCTTGCCCGCCTCCAGCCTGATGATATTTCAGATTTTTCGGTACTGAAAGATGCCGCTGCGGCGGCCGTATACGGTGCCAGGGGAGCCAACGGGGTTGTACTGGTAAACACCAAAATGGGTAAAGAGGGTGCAACACAGTTTTTTTTCCGTGCTGAAAACCGCATGTCGAGTAATACAGAAAATTTCAAGTTAGCAGACAACATTACCTATATGCGCTTGGCTAATGAGGCATTGCTTACCCGATCGCCCCTGGCTAAGCCTACTTACAGCGAAAGTAAAATTAACCATACCATTGCAGGAGACGACCCTTACCTCTATCCAAATAACGACTGGATGGGACAGATGATCAAAAAGAGAACGCTAAACCAAAGTTACAACCTGAATATCAGTGGTGGTAATGCACGTACCAAGTATTATATTTCAGGCACCTATAACCAAGACAATGGTGTATTAAAGGTAGACCCTATCAATAACTTTAACAGCAACATTAAATTGGCAAACTATTCTATCCGTTCTAACATCAGCCTTAACCTTACCAGCACCACACAATTTAATATCCGCATGTATGGTCAGTTTGATGACTATAACGGGCCGATCGGCGGAGGTCAATTATCATTTAACAATGTACTTTGGGCCAATCCGGTGATGTTTCCTGCCCTTTATCCCAAATCAAAGCTACCATATTCAGACCATCCCTTATTTGGCTCGGGCCGTATTGTAGAGGCAGGCAGTCCAACCTCAACGCTTTACGTAAACCCTTACGCAGAGATGGTGAAAGGATATAACGTATACAAAACATCCAATATACAGCCACAGCTTGAACTCCAGCAAAACCTAAATGCCATTACCCCGGGGCTAAATTTCCGAACAATGGCTTATCTGAGACGATATTCTTTCTATTCGGCCGACCGGAGTTATAATCCGTTTTACTACGAAGCCATTGTAGACCCCACAACGCTTGATTATAGTCTAAATGTACTGAACAGCGGAACCGGCGTAACTGCCGGGACACCGGGGACAGAATACCTTGGCTTCCAGCAGACCGGGAAAAAGCTGGATTCGCGTTTTTGGCTTGAAGGTGCACTAACTTACAACCGGACCTTTAAAAAACATGCGGTAAGTGGCTCTTTAATATCTTTTATGTCTAATTATGAGGCAGCTGACGCCAACGATCTGACCGCATCTTTGCCACAGCGAAATCAAGGTATTTCAGGTCGTTTCTCTTATGGCTTTGATGATCGGTATCTGGCAGAATTTAACTTTGGTTACAATGGTTCAGAACGTTTTGCAAAAAATAACCGGTTCGGCTTTTTCCCTTCTGCAGGTATAGGTTACCGCAT
The DNA here is from genome assembly GCF_042464845.1 of Pedobacter sp. BG31. Classification (NCBI taxonomy): domain Bacteria; kingdom Pseudomonadati; phylum Bacteroidota; class Sphingobacteriia; order Sphingobacteriales; family Sphingobacteriaceae; genus Pedobacter; species Pedobacter sp. BG31. Next base: position 13,141 of record NZ_JBHNZK010000008.1, on the reverse strand, counting down.
TTCTAACGAAAAGTTTTTTAAACCGTTAAGAAGTGTAATTGATCAGCTTAAATTCAGGGCTACCTACGGATTAGTGGGAAATGATCAGATCGGCAACATTGGCGACCGTTTTTTCTACCTCTCTAATGTCAACTTAAATGATGGTGGCTATGGCGCATCATTTGGAACCGGAGACGGAATTCCCTTTTATTCCCGTCCGGGCGTTTCCATTTCCAGATATGCCAATAATAACATTACCTGGGAGGTAAGCAGATCTTTAAATATTGGTATGGATTTAACTGCATTTAAAGATCTTAACTTAACCGTAGAGGTATATAAACAGTTTCGTTCACAAATCTTACAACCAAAATCGAGTGTAGAATCCGCTGCCGGCTTTGAAGCTTTGCCTTTTGCCAACTTTGGGAAGGCCGAAACCCAGGGTGTAGACTTCACAATGTCCTACCAACGTTCTTTTAGCGGTGGTGCGTGGGTAAATGTACGTGGAAACTTTACTTATGCAACCAGTAAATTAAAGGTAAGTGATGAAATCCAGTATGCCCCTAACATTGCTTATTTATCAAGGGTTAACCACTCCCTTTCGCAAAGCTGGGGTTTAATAGCCGAAAGATTGTTTGCAGATGAGAAAGAGGTAGCCAATTCCCCGCTTCAATATGGAGATAATACGCTGCGTGGGGGAGATATAAAATATAAGGATGTGAATAAGGATGGGATCATCAATGATGATGACATGGTGCCCATCGGTTATCCGCAACAGCCTGAAATTATCTATGGATTTGGAGTATCAAGCGGATTCAAACGCTTCGATCTGAGTTTCTTTTTTCAGGGTTCTGCCAGGTCTTCATTTTTTATCAGTCCTGATAATACGCAGCCATTTTTCATGAATGGTGGTTTTCAAAATAATTTGCTGCAAGCTATAGCTGATAATCACTGGTCAGAAGATAAGCAAAATATGTATGCTTTCTGGCCAAGATTAAGTACCAACCGGATTTATTCCAACAACAGGCCTTCAACATGGTGGATGCGCAATGGTAACTTTCTTCGTCTAAAAAGCGTTGATCTGGGATACAATATTCCTGAAATCAAATCGCTGAGGTTAAGAAGTACGAGAGTATACTTTTCTGCAACCAACCTGTTCGTCTTCAGCAAATTTAAAATGTGGGACGTGGAAATGGGTGGCAACGGACTAGGATACCCAGTTCAGGCTGTCTACAGCATTGGCGCACAATTCAACCTTTAATAACAAGACACTTTCATATGTATAAAATGAAAAAATCATTAAACCAGAATAAGCATACCGGTATAATCTACCGGGCTACATTGCTTATGAGCATTGTAATTGCCATTACATCCTGCAAAAAGTACCTTGACGTAGTACCTGATAACGTTTCTACTATTGATAATGCATTTAAATTAAGACTGGAAGCGGAGAAATATTTATTTACGCTTTATTCCTATCTGCCTAAAAATGGCGATGGCTGGTATAACCCGGGTATGACAGCTGCAGATGAAATCTGGTACCCTCAGGATGACCAGGCGCAATGGCATGCTGCTTTCAGAATTGCGGAAGGACAACAAAACAGGGCAGCACCTTATTTTAACGATTGGACTGGCGCGAATAAAGGTCAGAATGTAACAACAAAGCCAATATGGGGAGGAATAAGGAATTGTAATGTTTTTCTGGAAAACATGGCAGACCAAACTAAAGTGCCTGACATTACACCAGCTGAACGCTCCCGTTGGATTGGAGAAGCACTGTTCCTAAAGGCTTTTTATCACTATTACATGCTACGCATGTATGGACCTATCCCACTGATTAATACAAATGTACCTGTTGATGCCGACCTTGCAGGAGCTTATGTGAAACGTAAACCCATAGATGAATGCGTGAGTACCATATCCAACTGGTTTGATGAAGCGGCAAAGCTACTCCCAGACCGTATTCAGGATGAAAACACACAAATGGGAAGGGTAACCAAACCTATCGCATTGGCCATGAAGGCAAAGCTATTGATCATGTCAGCAAGTCCATTATTTAACGGAAACAGCGATTTTGCGAACTTCAGGGATAAAGATGGTAACATTTTATTCAATCCAAGTTATGATCCTCAAAAATGGATAATAGCCCGCGATGCTGTGAAAGCCGCTATTGATGCCGCTACCAATAGTGGCTTTGGACTTTACAACTACACCAATGATGGATTAGGGCTAAGTGATACCACTAAAACACAACTTAGCATACGTAATGCCATTACCAAAAAATACGGTGTAGAATGTGTATGGGGGAATGCACAATCCTATTTTGTGAACGAATGGTTATGTATGCCACCTACCGAAGATAATGGTGTAAATGGTAGAGGGCCTGGCTCAGGTGTTTGGGCGCCGCCAATCAAGATCGCAAAACTATTTTACACTTCAAATGGAGTACCCATAGAAGAAGACAAAACTTTAGATTTCACCAAATACAGTCAATTGAGAACAGCCACAGACAAAGAACGGTTTTACATCAAAAATGGTTTTACAACCGCCCGTCTTAATTTCGACAGGGAGCCACGTTTTTATGCGGACCTGGGATTTGACGGATCCATCTGGTACATGAAAGACGGTAATGACAGAGGCAATGATGAAAATAATTTTTATGTAAAAGCAAAAAACGGAGATAAGGCGGGCTTTGGTAACGATTTCAGAAATTGGAGCGAAACCGGTTATTTTATTAAGAAACTGGTTAACTGGGAATCTACCACTAACAACAATTCGGTTGTTTGGCGACAATTCCCATGGCCGGAAGTTAGGATGGCCGATCTTTATTTGCTCTATGCTGAAGCAGAAAATGAGGTAAATGGCGGCTCAAGCGTGGCCATTCAATATTTGGACAGAGTAAGAACACGTGCAGGACTAAAAGGCATTGTAGAATCCTGGACGGCATATTCAAATAATCCTAGAAAATATTCCACTAAAGAAGGCCTTCGCGCCATCATCCACAGAGAGCGCACAATAGAGATGATGTTCGAAGGGCAGCGTTTCTGGGACCTGCGCCGCTGGAAAGAAGCACCAGAAGAGCTTCAAAAAGACATCACCGGGTGGAATATCATTGGTAAAACCGATGCTACATATTATCAGGAACGCTTCATCTTCAGTCAGCGTTTTATCGCGCCAAGAGATTATTTCTGGCCGATTGGTGACTATGATACCCGACGAAACACCAATCTGGTTGAGAACCCAGGCTGGTAATATGAAGAACATGAATAGGTAAATATATTTTATATGAAAAGTAAACTAAAAATTCTGGCATTAATAGCCTGTTCCATCATTCTTTTAGCTTCATGTAAGAAAGGAGAAGAACTGAACACTAATGAACCGGTTGACAATGATCCGACTGCTCCTGCTCAGGTGAGCAACATAAGCGTAGTTAACCAGAACGGAAAAGCAACGATCACTTATACTGTACCTAAAGATCCTAGGTTGCTGATCGTAAAAGCTGTGTACAACTTGTCGTCAGGCAAACAATATGAAGCGCAGACTTCATATTACAACAACTCACTGGAGGTTGCCGGCTTTGCCGATACTGACGAACATGAGGTAAAAGTATATTCTGTCAGCCGTTCAGGCGTATTATCGGAACCCATTATCGTAAAGGTAAAGCCCTTAACTGCACCGATCTGGCAAGCATTTAAAAGTTTAAAAGTACGAGACGCTGCCGGCGGTTACGATATAATGGCATCTAACCCATCAAAAGGGAATATAAACATCATGGTCATCGGCAAAAATATATATAACGAATACGTTGTGGATTATGATAAAAGTATTTTTACCAATTTAGACAGTGTCTATTCCAAAATTAGGGGTTTAGATACCAATGTTCACCGGTTTGGTTTTTTTGTTCAGGACAGGTGGGGGAATAAAACCGATACGATCTATAAGGACATTAAACCAATCTTCGAAGTACAGCTACAAAAATCCAGATTTCAGGAGTACAAGCTTCCGGGAGATCCGCCAATGTGGGGAGCGGTAAGTAAAGCCTGGGATGGCAGATATGGCTGGGAGGCATGTTTTACACAGCAGATAGCTGGTGGTAACGGACCCCATACGGTAACCTTTAGTTTGGGTGTATCAGCAAAACTGAGCCGGATCTGGATGCGTCCTTATGCAGAGGTTAACCCACTAAGGTATTACTACCTACAAGCCATGCGCCGCTTTGAAATTTATGGTTCAGACAATCCTAACCCCAATGGCAGTCTCGATCAAAGTTGGGTTCTCTTAGGATCTTATACCATTACCAAGCCATCAGGTCTTCCTTATGGAGTTGAAAATGATTTGGATAAACAAACTGCTGAAGCAGGTTTTGATTTGCCATGTGATCTTTCGGCGCCAAAAGTAAGGTATCTACGGGTACGTTGCCTTGAGAACTGGGTAGGTGGAACAGGTTTGAATATTGACGAACTAACCGTGTATGGTGATACCCGATGAAAATCAGCAACACACGGTTCTGATTTCAGCACCGTGTGCCAGATATAAAATGGGAACAAAAATATTATAAAATGGAAAAAAGAAAATTAATAATGATCATAACCATAGCAATCATTAGCATGGCGATGGTTTCCTGCTCCAAATGGGATGATTTTAAAAAATATACCGCTGACGGAGAAACGATTTATAGTGGCAAGGTCGATTCTTTAAAAATACTACCGGGAAGACTTCGTGTTAAACTAACAGGTTTGTTATCAGCAGATGCTAAAATAGAAAAGATCAAAATCACCTGGAATGATAAAAAAGATTCTTTAATTTTTGATATAGCAAAAATAGGAAGACCTGAAGCCATAGAGAAAATTTTTAGTGTGGATGAAGGTGTGAAGAATTTTAATGTGCAGACGTTTGACGCCAGTGGTAACGCTTCATTAATCGTTAGCGCGACCGGGACAGTATATGGGCCAAAATATGAAAGTAATCTTTTTAACCGCCCTATTCTTAATGCAGAACTGCTGGATAATGGCAGTGCCAAGATTGATTGGGATACCTTCGATACTTCGACAGGCGCAAAGGGGACATGGATCACCTATACTACAACAGCCGAAAAACGAACTACCGTATTTTCAGAAATTGGCGAAAATTCTCTTACCCTATTAAATTACAAACCCAATACAACCTTCAGCTACAAAACGATGTATTTGCCGGTTCCAGCGGTTATAGACAGCCTATATTCAGCCGTGGATACAAAACTGGTCCGGTAAAAAGCAGATAAAATAAACGGGCTCTAAATAGCGTCCTCTCAACCGCAATGGGGAAATCTTCAAACTTTGTTAAAGATTTCTCCCATTTGCGATGCCTCAGTCGATGATACATGGTTTTGAATCTTTAGTTGATAGCTGATGTGCCACTATTTAAACTTGTTGTTACCTTTATTCGAAGATATGCCCGATTAACCGGCTAGGTTAACTATTACTCCTTTTCTCAAGCTACGGACAGGGTTCTATCCGGCACCGCTTGTCTATTGCTCATAACGTTTGGGTTTCAATTTGGATCAACCATATCTCCATAAAAAGCCTTAGTTGTGGCACAAACAGCTTTCTACAGTATGTTATTTTTGCTAAATTCAACCAAAAATTTGGCTAAGCGCCATTTTTCTCTAATTTTAAAAAGATACATGACAAAAAACGTTTTCGCTGTAATGCTATTGGTGACCATATTCGGTTGTAAAAAACCTGGTGATGATGACATTACTGCTTACCGTTGGAAGCGAGATTTGTACCGGGCGCGGGTTCATAGCGAGGGGCCTGCGGTATTTTATTCAAAAGACCCGAATGTTTCCGGGAATCAAGACGCCATCTTTTTAAGCTCAAGTTTTGTGATCTTAACGGAACACCGCAAAAATATACAGCAAGACAGTATCTATAATGCCAGTGGAAGAACACAGATTTACAAGTATGAGAAAGTTGACGACTAATTTTCCGTAATATTTATAGGCTTAGCAAAAAAGCTTTACCCTAAATAAAATTACCATCCTTAAGGATGATAATTTTATAAAATCAATATAAAATGACAGATTTTTTGCCAAATGGTGGGCTGCAACGGTCATTCTTGCGAGAAGCCTTTCGGCAGATAGCTTGTCCCGACCTTTCGCAGAAGCAATATTTATAGCAAGGATCATTAGCTTGCTTCGTCATTCCTGCTTATAATGACGACTTTTCTACGGTGTCTGTCAATGACAGCATGTCAAAAGGCCTCCTTCAATATTAAATGTTATCTGGTCTCAATCGGCAGTACTGCAGCCTTTAAACCTTTAGCAGAAACACTTAGATTTAATTTCCCAGCTTGTTCTGTTGATTGAACGGTGATGACCAGTTTACCTTTAAAGGCCTTCATTTTCGGCAGGTGGAACAATTCCAAACTGGTCGGATCGCCATTGGCCACGGCTTTATATGTTCCTTGTCCGGTAACTTTAAAATTAAGGCTATTTTCAGCATCAGGACATACGGTACCGTTGGCATCTACCACGCTTGCGGTAATATAAGCCAGATCTTTCCCATCTGCCATCAAGGTCTTACGATCTGATTCTAATACAATATGGTGCGGTTTGCCTGCCGTTTTAACGGTTTGTTCGGCAACGGGCTTGCCATTACCATCATAGGCAACTACCTTTATTTCTCCGGGTTCGTATTTCACATTGTTCCACATTAGCCGGTACCTGCTGGTACTGGTCGCTTTATTCTTGCTTTGCCTGCCCTGGCTCTTATTATTGATAAACAATTCTGCCGATGGATAATTGGTATACACAAACACTGGTGTTACCTTTCCCTCACGGCCAGGAAAAGTCCAGTGTGGCACAATATGCAGCGTCGGTTTATCAGGATTCCATTTGCTTCGGTAAAGATAAAAACGATCTTTAGGGATACCTGCCAGATCGATAATTCCAAAATAAGAGCTGTGCGACGGCCATTTTTCATCATAAGGCGTAGGTTCGCCCAAATAATCAAAACCTGTCCAAACAAATTCGCCGATTACATATTTCAGTGAATCCTGCATCATAAATTCATCATCCGGAATCTGCGACCAGTTACAATATTCCAGATCGTATGATGAGCTTTGATTGTCATCGTACATTTTCATTTTCTGTGGCACAACCGGAAATTTATATACCCCTCTTGAGCTCACGGTAGAAGCCGTTTCAGAACCCAAAACCATTTCCTGTGGCAAGCGTTTGTACGCCTCCCCATACCAAAATGGCTTATAATTAAAGCCCGGGATATCTAATACTGCAGCAAAGTTGTTGTCCAGCGCATCTTTAATCCTGTCCATACCCGCTGTTACCGGTCGGGTTGGATCTTCACGGTGGCATATATCCTGTAAAAACTTCAAAATCTTGCCTCCTTCTTTAGTCGATTGATCGGGTACTTCGTTTCCGATACTCCACATCACTACAGAAGGATTGTTTCTGTTGGCATGGATCATATTTACGATATCTTTTTCGGCCCACTCATCAAAAAGATGGCTGTATCCATTTGAAACCTTAGGTGCTTTCCATTCATCAAAAGATTCAACCATGAGCATAAATCCCATTTCATCACATAACTTTACCAATTCTGGCGCCGGCATGTTATGTGAGGTCCTGATCGCATCGCATCCCATATCTTTCAATAATACGAGCTGCCTGCGCAAGGCAGAAACATTAATAGCAGCACCGAGTGGACCTAAATCGTGGTGGTTGCAAACGCCTTTAAATTTGCGATAAACACCGTTTAGCGAGAATCCTTTTTCCGCCTCGTATTTAATGGAACGGATACCAAACATAGTGGTGTATTCATCTTTTAAGCTGTTTCCGGCATATAGTTTTGTTACGGCTGCATATAGATTTGGTGTTTCCGGCGACCATAATTCAGGGTTTCTAACCACTAAATCCTGCTCAAACTCATTCAAATCTTCTGTTGTTAATTTCTTCGTCGCTGTTGCTACCGTTTCACCTTTTGCATTTACGATGGTGGTTTGCAGGCTCAAACCATTATAGTTTCCACTTAATGAATTAACCTGGGTCCGTATTTTTACCCGGGCAAAATCTTTGTTGATTACCGGCGTGGTAATATAAGTGCCCCAAACCGGAATACTTACCTCGTCTGTAATGATAACATGCACATTGCGATAGAGACCTGCACCCGGATACCAGCGGGAGGCTTCCGGCAAATTCTCCAGACTGATGGCGAGTACGTTTTTGCCAACCCTCATTTTGTCGGTTATATCAATTGAAAAAGAATTATAGCCATATGCCCAGTGCCCGACAGCCTCCCCATTTAAAAATACTTTTGGATAGCTCATGGCGCCATCAATTAATATTACTGCTTTTTTGCCTTTTGTAAAAGCGGGAGCAACAAACGTATTGCGGTACCAGGCTTTGCCAACAAAAGGCAAGCCACCCGTTCTTCCTGTTTTTAATGATGCCGTTTGCTCGCCATTTTGTACAATCTGTACATTCTGACTGTCATTATTCCCATCAAAAGGACCTCTTATGGCCCAATCATGTGGAATACGTACCGTTTCCCATTTGCTGTCATCAAAAGCGGGATTTACAGATTCAGGAAAATCACCCTTGCTAAATTTCCAGTTTTTTTCCAGCAGGTATTCTGTCCTGCCCTGTCCTTGAACTGTTCCACAAAATAGTGCAGCTAATAATAAAATGGATAAACCCCTGTATAACGATATTTTAATTGCATTCATCCTCAAATCTAAATGTTAAAACAGTGCTCAACAACTTAGGGAATGAACAGGTTAAAATAAGCCAACAAATGGTTTAATTTTAACTGGTTTACTTGCAAAAGCTGGGCCCATTTCAGATACTCATCATTAAAATTTTACAGTAAGCGAAATGTTAAATAGACCTTGGTTTGAGCTATAATTAGCGATATTGAGCAGCAAAAAGCATAAGCAAACAGTTAAGGACAGTTGAACCGCTAATTTTAATTATTTTGGACACGGACAAATAGCAAACTATTTTATCCCGATGTTATTTTTTATTTCCCAACACGTAATATGAGCGTAATCAAACCAAATTTATTAAACTACTTCTTACCCTTTATACTGCTGTTTTCAGGCGCTCAGTCGGCAAAGGCAAATGGAATCATCAAGTTAAAATGCGAGTATTTAATTAATCCGATTGGCGTTGATAACCCTAATCCCCGGTTATCATGGCTAATGGACGACAGCCGTAAAGGTGCATTACAAAAGGCTTATCGGATTATTGTCGGTACAGATTCATTACAGCTTAAAGGTAACGTGAATATACAGTGGGATACAGAAAAAGTAAATTCAAGTAATAGTTTAATTACCTATAAGGGCAGGGCGTTAATGCCGTTTACCAAATATTTCTGGAAAGTAGATGTTTTGGATCAGCATGATAAGCTCATCTCATCAAAAATCGCAAGTTTTGAAATGGGGATGATGGGTGCTGAAAATTGGAAAGGAACCTGGGTTAGCGATGGAAACGATATAAATACCCGTCCGGCACCATATTTTAGAAATGTTTTCGAATCTGCAAGGCAGGTAAAATCTGCGCGGGCCTACATTGTAGCAGCAGGCTTGTATGAACTCTATCTCAATGGCAAAAAGGTTGGCAATCATCGCCTGGACCCTATGTACACGCGTTTCGACAGAAGAAATTTATACGTTACCTACGATGTAACATCCAACATCCGGCAAGGCAAAAACGCCATTGGTGTTATTTTGGGAAACGGTTGGTATAACCACCAGGCCATGGCGGTTTGGAATTTTGATCAGGCACCCTGGCGGGCCAGGCCTGCATTTTGTTTTGATTTAAGAATTACCTATACTGATGGTACAACCGAAACCATAACTTCCGGGAGTACATGGAAAACCAGTTTAGGGCCAATCACTTCTACTAATATTTATACTGCCGAACATTATGACGCAAGGTTGGAGCAAGAAGGCTGGAATAAAGTTGATTTCGATGATACAAAATGGCATGGAATCAACCTGAGGGCAGCCCCTTCAAAAAATATTGTTGCCCAAACCATGCATCCCATCCGTAATGTGGAGGAAATAAAAGCCAAAAGCCTGTATAAGTTTAGTGATACCCTTTACCTCTACGATTTGGGGAGGAACATTGCTGGCGTAAGTAAGATAAGGGTTTCAGGTAAAAAAGGAACGGTAATTAAACTTAAACATGCAGAACGCTTATCTGCAAACGGCCGGGCAGATTTATCCAACATTGATGTTTACTATCGTCCGAAAGATGATACCGATCCCTTCCAAACCGATATTTTTATACTAAATGGAAATGGCGAAGAAGAATTTATGCCTTTGTTTAACTATAAAGGGTTTCAATACGTAGAAATTGCGTCAAGTGAGCCGATTAGGTTAGAAAAAAAGAACTTGGTGGCTTATTTTATGCATAGCGATGTCCCCGCTATTGGGAAAATAGCATCATCAAATCCACTGATTGATAAAATTTGGTGGGCAACAAATAATTCCTATTTATCGAATTTATTTGGCCTCCCAACAGATTGCCCACAAAGGGAAAAAAACGGATGGACCGGAGATGGACACTTCGCTGTAGAAACAGGCCTGTATAATTTCGATGCTTTAACTGTTTACGAAAAATGGTTAGGTGATCACCGTGATGAACAACAACCAAATGGCGTTTTGCCAGATATTATCCCAACCAGCGGATGGGGCTATGGTACAGCTAATGGAACCGACTGGACCAGCACAATTGCCATCATTCCGTGGAATATTTATATGTTTTACGGTGACACAAAAGCATTGGCCGATAATTATAGCAACATCAAACAATATGTTGATTATGTAAACAGCATTAGCAAAGATGGTTTGACAACTTTTGGCAGAGGAGATTGGGTTCCTGTAAAATCTACTTCAAATTTAGAATATACCTCATCCATTTATTTTTATGTTGATGCTGATATATTAGCTAAAACCGCTAATTTATTTGATAAGCAAAATGACTATCTGTTTTATAGTGCTTTAGCCAAAAAAATCAAAAAGGCCATTAACAACAAGTATTTCGATGCGGAAAAGGTTAGCTATGGTTCAGGCGTGCAAACCGAGCTGAGCATGGCTTTGCAATGGAATATTGTAGAAGATCAATATCGGTTGAAGTTGGCAGAAAATCTCGCGAAACGAGTTGCTGCAGACGGCATGCATATTGACGTTGGAGTACTGGGTGCAAAAGCAGTTTTGAATGCCTTAAGCGATAACGGACAGGCCGAAACAGCGTACAAACTGGCTGCACAAGATACGTTTCCGGGTTGGGGCTGGTGGATTGCAAATGGTGCAACAACGCTTCACGAAAACTGGGATATAAAGGCCACAAGGGATATTTCTGACAACCACATGATGTTTGGCGAAATTGGCGGATGGTTTTTTAAAGGAATAGGAGGAATAAAAATTGATGAGCAGCAACCCGGTTTTAAAAACATTTTACTGCAACCCCACTTTGTAGCCGGCTTAACCCATTTTACAGCAAGCCACGAAAGTCCGTACGGCACCATTTTATCCTCATGGAAAAGATATGCGAAAGGCGTAAAATATGATGTAAAAATCCCTGCCAATGCAACTGCCAGGATAACTATTCCGGAAATAGCCGGGAAAAAAGTTTACCTAAACGGAAAAATAATTAACAATAAACTTGATATGCCTGCCGGCAGGTACGTTTTTGAAATCAGGTAATCAATAAAGCTCTTTATATTAGCGTCGGATAAAGTCCCGTTATGATAAGCTGGAATGACAAAGCAATGGTACCATGATCGTTCGGTTATCTTCGTGCCCTGCAATAATGATTCTTTAAGCGGTAGATTAGCCAGTTTGACACTTACAAATAGACCATCAATGAAAAAAATACTTTTTACACTTAGCCTCTTTTTCATTTCATTTTTATTTGATAGCAACAAGACTAATTGGGTTGCCATTGGCGATTCTATCACTTACCTGAACGATCACCTCGAAGAAACCGGGAACCGCGTGCATAAAGGTTATCTCAGCAGGGTAACGGATGAATTAAAATGGCTAAATTATATTAACAAGGGTTATAATGGTTGGACAGCAGGGGCAGTAGCCGAAAAGATTGAGCGCCTGAATATCCCTAAAGCTGAGGTTTATACCATATTTTTGGGAACCAACGACTGGTGGGCCGGCCGGCCGGTTGGGCAGATTGAAGATTATAAGTACAACAAAGGGAATGATACATTCTGTGGTTCAATGGCGATCATTATAAACAAAATCAAAAAATTAAGTCCTAATGCTGAAATCATAATCATCACGCCGATGCAACGCGCTGATTTTGTTTATATCGCAGATAAAAACAATAATGCTTATGGTTAGTATAAGCCAAAATCAGGACAACTGCTAAAAGATTTTGCCGATGCCGTAGTTAAAATCGGCGTGTGGAATAACTTTAAGGTAATCAATTTATATCGCGATAAAAAGCTCAAGCTGGAGAAACTCGTAAAATTTAAAAGACTAAGGATTCCAGGTTCAGATTCCTACAAAAATTATCAATTGGAGTCTTCGTTCAATATACCATTTAATGCCCAAAAGGATGATTATCCATATCCTCCAGAAGCGATTCAAATGACATACGACGGTCTGCATCCATCTGACAGCGGCAATCAGGTTATTGCCAACAGATTAATTAAGGTATTGCGGGCAATAAAACGATAAATATTATTGGAAAACCATTTCCGCGAATCATTTGGTAAAAAGACGACAAATCATCTGCGCAGACCATCGGGATAAATAATCATTGGGATGGTTAACATTTATGCGAGCTATCAGCTACCGCTGTAGTGAATCTGAAGGCACTGCGAGGTAAAAGCTCTTAAACTGTAATAGCCACTACTTAATCTTACAGTTGGTTAGTTTTTACTGATTGTCAGATTGAATTTGTGAGTATGTTTTTTGCTCTTCTGAGATCGTTAATTTATCTACTACTTTCTCTTGTTTATAGCTCTCAAATATATCCTCTTCCTTTAATTTTTCCAATAATTTCTCCTTAGCCAAAGGAATACTCAATTTAAGTGTTTCCATTGGAGTTTTTCCGAAGCAGTGTTTGCCACTATGTGTCCTTTCATTATTGTAGTAGTACATCCATTTATCAAGATCTGCCTGTAGCTCCTCTATCGTGCGA
>NZ_JBHNZK010000079.1:0-255 GCF_042464845.1 Pedobacter sp. BG31 | reverse complement strand
AGCAAAAAGCGTTAGTGATTTGTGAGTTAAGGCATCAATATCCATTGGATATCTTATTGAGTATATCAAAAACTGCCAGAAGCAGTTACTATTATCATGTCAAAACAATTTCAGTGTTGAATAAGCACGAATGTGCTAAAAAAGAGATCAGGAAGATCTATAATGACCATAAAGGACGGTATGGTTACCGAAGAATTACCTTAGAAATGAAAAATAGGGGTCATATTATCAATCACAAAACCGTGTCGAAACTGA
>NZ_JBHNZK010000078.1:0-255 GCF_042464845.1 Pedobacter sp. BG31 | reverse complement strand
AGAAAGCACGGAACGGAATTTAAACTGCAGATTATTAAAGATTATCAAAAGGGAAACTCAGTTACTTCCTTATCTAAGAAATGGAATATATCAAGGTCATTGATAACTAAATGGACTGACCATTATCGCTTATCTGGCGCAAAAGGATTGCTAGCTAAGCGTTATGATTACTATACAACATCATTTAAGTTAAAGGTGGTTAAATTTTCTAAGAATAAGGGACTATCTTTGCGTGACTGTTGTCTTCAATTTAAT
>NZ_JBHNZK010000077.1:0-256 GCF_042464845.1 Pedobacter sp. BG31 | reverse complement strand
ACCTAGTTCAAAAGATTTCTCCACTGCGGTCGAAAGGACGATACTTCAGGTCATTCAAATTTCTTGTTAAATCTGTCACTCATATTGATTTTTATACTATAAATTATTCTTAAGGAGGACTTTGCAATGAAAGATCCTTTGCTATGCTACCATTGACAAAATCACAGAAAAAATCGTCATCTCGACTGTAGCATAGCGAAATGGAGAGATCTTTTTAACCGAATTATTAAAACCTAGTTTAAAAGATTTCTCCACT
>NZ_JBHNZK010000076.1:0-260 GCF_042464845.1 Pedobacter sp. BG31 | reverse complement strand
ATGCACCTGTTGATCGGGCCTTCCTCCATTCTACCCCCACCAAAGCATCTATCCGGTGCGCAGCCCAAACCCGGTGATAATCAAGCTGTGCCCGGTACTGCTCCGAAAGTAACCGCCCCTCGTTCCTATCCAGAATGGCACCTACGGGGATTGGATAAGTAACAGCCCCACCCGTGCCCACCTGCGCAAAACTGTTAATCAGGTTGCGGGTATAATAACTCCCTAAGCCCTGTAAAATCTCCCTGTTGGTACGCTGCTCT
>NZ_JBHNZK010000075.1:0-261 GCF_042464845.1 Pedobacter sp. BG31 | reverse complement strand
GTCGCGAAGTTCATCGGTCTGCATACCATCAATACCCCCGGCACCCTTATTGGCAGTAACCTGCCTAAAGGCTCTTTGTACATTTCGGATGTCTAATATTTCTTCAAGCATAATACTAAAAAAAAAACTCCTTCCCAGGCATTGTGCACATTGGTTGCACGGCTCGGCTCAGCTCCTCTTATATTTTACTCTCGGATTCCGTCCTACCCTCATATAAGCAGTTCTCTAATGTAATTCCACTGTAAACGCTCTGCCATAAAC
>NZ_JBHNZK010000074.1:0-264 GCF_042464845.1 Pedobacter sp. BG31 | reverse complement strand
CATTGGCCAGGTTGGCAAATACGTTTAATGTTTTTAAACCGGTCTTCCTGGCAATAGTCTTTCCGACAGCATAATCAAGGTTGATGTACTGTATGCGGATATGGTCGCCCTTATCAATCAGCTCTTCCGAAAAGCGGTAAAAAGATTCCCTGCTGCTTGATAAGGGATAGGGCATTGAGGGTACCTGGGTAAATTGTTCATCGCCCGGGGTTTTCCAGCGGTTGCCATAATCGGCATGGCCACCACCATTGGCAAACAGGTTGG
>NZ_JBHNZK010000073.1:0-281 GCF_042464845.1 Pedobacter sp. BG31 | reverse complement strand
GTTCGCAATGACGAAATTATCTTTCCGCAGATTTAATGTATTTTCGAAAATTGACTGTTTGTCTCTGCAGTGATCTGCGAAATCAGCGGGAGATGAGCAATCGGACGCACGCTGTTCTGTAATTTATGTTTAAAAAGATTGCTTCACTCCAACGCAATGCCCTTTCTTCAGTTCGCAATGACGAAATTATCTTTCCGCAGATTTAATGTATTTTCGAAAATTGACTGTTTGTCTCTGCAGTGATCTGCGAAATCAGCGGGAGATGAGCAATCGGACGCACG
>NZ_JBHNZK010000072.1:0-299 GCF_042464845.1 Pedobacter sp. BG31 | reverse complement strand
CAGCGGAACCACATTAGAGAACTGCTTATATGAGGGTAGGACGGAATCCGAGAGTAAAATATAAGAGGAGCTGAGCCGAGCCGTGCAACCAATGTGCACAATGCCTGGGAAGGAGTTTTTTTTTTTTAGTATTATGCTTGAAGAAATATTAGACATCCGAAATGTACAAAGAGCCTTTAGGCAGGTTACTGCCAATAAGGGTGCCGGGGGTATTGATGGTATGCAGACCGATGAACTTCGCGACTACCTGAATGCTAACTGGCAAACGTTACGGGCTGATATTTTAACAGGCGATTACC
>NZ_JBHNZK010000071.1:0-303 GCF_042464845.1 Pedobacter sp. BG31 | reverse complement strand
GCGGCCTGAGCTGGGGCAGTACGCTTAACCTTTCGGTGTATAAAGATCAGGTGGCCAGATATTACCTGCCTTCGGTACAGGGGAGCAACTTTTTGCAGGCCAACGCCACGGTATCGGGGGTAGAGGGCTTGCCCGTGTATTCCATTTTCTCGTACCGCTGGGCGGGCCTTGATGGTGCCACGGGCGAACCGATGGGCTTTTTAAACGGCCAGCCCAGCAAGGCCTACAGCAGTATCATCAGTGGTACCAAACTTACAGATCTGGCATTTCATGGTTCGGCGCTGCCCCGTTATTTCGGCAATA
>NZ_JBHNZK010000070.1:0-303 GCF_042464845.1 Pedobacter sp. BG31 | reverse complement strand
TGTAATAGCCACTACTTAATCTGACAGTTGGTTAGTTTTTGCTAATTGTCAGATTGAATTTCTGAATATGTTTTTTGCTCTTCTGAGATCGTTAATTTATCTATTACTTTCTCTTGTTTATAGCTCTCAAATATATCCTCTTCCTTTAATTTTTCCAATAACTTCTCCTTAGCCAGAGGAATACTTAATTTAAGTGTTTCCATTGGAGTTTTTCCGAAGCAGTGTTTGCCACTATGTGTCCTTTCATTATTGTAGTAGTACATCCATTTATCAAGATCTGCCTGTAGCTCCTCTATCGTGCGA
>NZ_JBHNZK010000007.1:0-261146 GCF_042464845.1 Pedobacter sp. BG31 | reverse complement strand
CCTGGCAATAGGTGAATATCATCGGTTGTCAAGAGATACTGTTTCAACAAACCGCTGTATACCGAACGGTACGTACAGTGGTGTGAGAGGACAGATAGGGAACTAATCCCTATCTTCCTACTCGATTGGTTTAAAATATTATTAATTTGGCTTCTTAAATGTATCTTTTAGCGTTACTGTTCTATTGAAAACCAATTTATCGGCTGTTGAATCTTTATCTAAACAGAAATAACCTTTACGGATAAACTGATAGCGGCTTTCTAAATTGGCATCTGCCAAAGCAGGTTCGATATAAGCGTTTGGCAATACCGTTAAGCTTTCAGGGTTTAAATAATCTTTAAAATCACCTTCTTCAGCATCTGGTGTTTCTGAAACAAATAACCGGTCATAAAGGCGGATTTCGGCTGTTTTAGCGTGTGGTGCACTCACCCAATGGATGGTTCCTTTAACATTGATCCCGCTCGTGTCGCTTCCGCTTTTCGATTCCGGAATGTAAGTACAATGAATTTCGGTCACGTTTCCATTTTCGTCCTTCACAAAATCTTCGCATTTAACAATATAAGCGAATTTTAAGCGTACCATTGCACCAGGAGCCAGGCGGAACCATTTTTTTGCCGGCACTTCCATAAAATCTTCACGTTCTATCCAAAGCTCATTGCTAAAAGGGATCACTCGTGTGCCACCTCCGTCTTCAGCTTCAGGATTGTTTTCACCGATTAAATCTTCTGTTCCTTTTTCGTAATTCGTAATGACCAGTTTAATCGGGTCTAAAACTGCCATTACGCGATTAGCCGTTTTATTTAAATCCTCACGGATGCAGAATTCCAATAAGCTGAGTTCAATTAAGTTTTCGCGCTTGGCAATACCAATACGTTCGCAAAACTCACGGATACTTTTTGGTGTAAAACCTCTCCTACGCAAACCGCTGATGGTAGGCATGCGCGGATCGTCCCATCCATTTACCAGGTTTTCGTTAACCAGTTGAAGCAGCTTACGCTTACTCATTACTGTACTGGTGAGATTTAAACGGGCAAATTCATATTGTTTGGAAGGAAAAATTTCTAATTTTTCGATAAACCAATCATATAATTCGCGGTGCGAAACATATTCTAAGGTACAGATGGAGTGGGTAATATGCTCAATACTATCGCTTTGTCCGTGAGCAAAATCGTACATTGGGTAAATGCACCATTTATTGCCTGTTCGGTGATGTTCTGCATGTTTAATGCGATAGATAATCGGATCGCGCATCAACATGTTCGGACTGGCCATATCGATTTTAGCTCTCAAAATATACGCACCATCAGGAAATTCTCCATTTTTCATTTTTGTGAAAATGTCTAAATTTTCTTCAATGCTGCGGTTTCGGTATGGGCTATCCTGTCCTGGTTCAGTTGGTGTGCCTTTTAAAGCTGCAATTTCGTCTGCAGAGCTTTCATCAACATAAGCCAGACCTTTTTCAATCAGCTTAACGGCAAAGCCATACAGCTCATCAAAATAATCTGAAGCATATAATTCATTTTTCCAGTTAAAGCCCAGCCACCTGATATCTTCTTGCTGACTGTTTACATATTCTGTTTTTTCGGTAACCGGGTTGGTATCGTCAAAACGCAGGTTGGTATAACCGCCGTATTTTTGTGTTAGTCCGAAATTTAAGCATATCGCTTTAGCGTGGCCAATGTGTAGATAACCATTAGGTTCAGGCGGGAAACGCGTAACCAAAGTTTCATACTTACCACTATTTAAGTCGTTCTCAACAATTTCTTCAATAAAGTTCAATGACTTTTCTTCACTCATAAAAACCTGTAAATTAGGAATGCAAATGTAAAAAGATTAGTGCAATTCTACTTGTTTTAGTTAATGATTAATTTGAAAGCCAAAATCGATACATTTACATCAACTTAATATGAATGATGAGCAAAGTATTAAATCGGCCTATCCGTGTTTTAGTAGCTAAAGTTGGATTAGATGGCCATGACAGAGGCGCTAAAGTAATTGCAACTTCCTTAAGAGACGCCGGCATGGAGGTAATTTATACCGGCTTGCGCCAGACCCCTGAAATGGTGGTCAATACTGCACTTCAGGAGGATGTAGATGCCATCGGGATCTCTATTCTATCTGGTGCACACATGACGGTTTTTCCAAAGATTATTCATTTTATGAAAGAAAAACAGTTGGATGATGTGTTATTAACTGGTGGTGGGATTATCCCCGAGGTAGATCGGTTGAAACTAGCCGCTATGGGTGTTGGAGAGCTGTTTCCTCCGGGTACAACAATGGCCAGTATTGTAGAATATATTCAGAATTGGGTAACAGAAAATAGAAATTTTTAAGCTATGGCATATCAGAATTTAATTTCAGAACTAAAGGAAAACATTTTATACGTTACGATAAATAGGGAAAAGGCACTAAATGCTTTAAATAAAGATACGTTGGCAGAACTTGCAGATGTAATTGCCTATGCAGATAAAACGGATGAGGTAAGAGGGGTTATTTTAACAGGCGCGGGTGAAAAGGCCTTCGTTGCAGGAGCCGATATTAAAGAGTTTTCTGATTATAGCGGTAAGCAGGGAGAAGATTTAGCCAAACTTGGTCAAGATAAGGTTTTTAATGCTATTGAAAACTCTCCAAAGCCATTTATTGCCGCAATTAATGGCTTTGCTTTAGGTGGCGGATTGGAGTTGGCTATGGCCTGCCACATGCGTATTGCGGCAGGCCATGCAAAGTTGGGTTTGCCGGAAGTTACTTTAGGATTGATTCCGGGTTACGGAGGTACGCAGCGTCTTACCCAATTGGTTGGAAAAGGCAAAGCGATAGAAATGATTACAACTGCAGGCATGATTACGGCTCCGGCGGCAGAAAAAATAGGCCTGGTAAATTACGTTGTTCCGCAGCCTGATCTGATAAGCAAGGCCGAAGAAATATTGAATTTGATCAAACACCGTGCACCATTAGCTGTTTCGGCTGCCATAAAAGCGGTAATCGCAGCGGTAAACAATAATAATGGCTATGCTACCGAAATTGAGGCGTTTGGGAAATGTTTCGAAACGGCCGATTTTAAAGAAGGGGTATCTGCATTTGTTGAAAAGAGAAAGCCAAACTTTGCCGGAAAATAAGATTAGTGTAGTATTAATCTGATGTTTTGTATAACAAAAATGTTGCAAATCCTTTTCAATGCAAATTTTTTTGAGTAACTATGTTATTTAATTATTAACTCTATATGTTGTCGATGTATATGGGTTTTTAGGATAACAACGCTGCTCATGAAAAAGAAGATACTCATTGTTGACGATGAAATTAGCATCGGCTTATTGCTCTCCAGATTTTTAACCAAAAAAGGATTTGAAGTTTCGAATGTAACAAGCGGTAAAAAGGTGATGCAGGCGCTTGGAAAAGAGCGGTTCGATCTGGTATTGTGTGATTATCGTTTAGATGATACAGATGGGAAGGAAATTTTAATCTATATTAAAGAGCACTATCCACATACCAGTGTGATTATTATTACGGGCTATTCAGATATTAAACTTGCTGTAGAACTGATCAAACTTGGGGCTTTCGATTATATTGAGAAACCGCTTTACACGGATGAAATTTTAAATACCATTAATAAGGCCCTGGAAGCGCAGGGCGAATTAAGATCTGTTAAACATTTCGATCATGCCGGATGCAAGGGTGTTTCTGATCGGTTTAATTGTCAGGAGTATATTAATGGCGAGAGTGCAGCTTCAGCGTTCTTGCTGAAACAGATCCAGCTCATCGCACCAACAGGTTATACCGTTATTTTAACGGGGAAAAGTGGAACGGGAAAAGAATGTGTGGCCAAAACCATTCATTTAAATAGTTCTCGTCGTGAACAGCCTTTCATTGCCATGGATTGTGGTTCGTTAACCAAAGATTTAGCGGCCAGTGAATTTTTTGGACATGAAAAAGGAGCATTTACCGGTGCTGCCTTTACTAAAATTGGTCATTTTGAACAAGCTAATGGTGGTACATTATTTCTTGATGAGGTCGGTAATTTGTCGTACGAAATCCAGGCAACCTTGCTCAGGGCGGTGCAGGAGCGGAAAATAAAGCGGATTGGCAGTACAAAGGAGATTGATGTGGATGTACGGCTTATTGTAGCTACCAATGAAAATTTAAAGGAAGCGATCGAGAAGGGTGCATTTAGGGAAGATTTATATCACCGATTTGATGAATTTTCGATACACGTGCCGGCATTGAAAGATCGTGACCAGGATATCCTGATTTTTGCCGAACACTTTTTGGCAACAGCAAACCAGGAACTGAATAAAGAAATCAAAGGCTTTTCTTATGAAGTGAAGCAGTGTTTATTGGCATACAACTGGCCTGGTAACGTACGCGAGCTGAAGAACGTGATCAGGCGCATTGCCTTATTAACTGATGGCGACTGGATTGAACCGCATGTTTTGCCACTGGAATTTGGGATGGCTGATTACCCGAAGAAACCGGGTGAAAAAAAAGCCGCACTTTTTCCGCATAGGTCAAATCACGATCCGTCTCTCAATTTACGCCATGCGGCTAAAGAAGCTGAATATCATACTATTTTAGAAGTATTGAGGACGGTTAATTTTAACAAAACCAAGGCTGCAAAAATCTTGAATATCGACAGAAAAACACTTTATAATAAAATCAAATTTATTGATCCTGAAAAAGGAATATAAATCTTAAATCGGGAAAACAAAACCGGCTATTTTAGGATTTAAAGAATAACCTTATTGTCTAAAAATGTCAGTATTTTCTTATAAGCAACGAAATAACATCAACCTGGTTATTATTATTGCGCTTGGGGTGTTAATTGCGTATTCCCTTCAGAGTATCTTTGGTGCAATTTTAAGTACTTTGGTGTTATATACGATCATGAGGCCAGCCTATATCCATTTGGCTGAACACAGGGGATGGAACAAAAGAGTAACGGCTATTTTCCTCATTGTCATTTCCATTATACTTATTGTGATGCCTTTTTATGCGTTAAGCAGTATGGTGATCAGTAAAATTTCAGAATTGAAGAATAATGAGGTTTTTTTCAGGAATTTACTGATTAAACTACAGCACCTCATTCCGTTTAAAATTAACCAGGGTCTTATTCAGGAAGGATTAAACCGCTTAGGCAATTGGGCTACCGACCTTTTTCCTTCTTTACTATCAAGTGCAGTAAATATTGTGTTAAGCTTGTTGGTCGTTTACTTCTTACTCTACTTTATGCTGATTGAGCGGGAAAGATTCGAATTTTCCCTGATAAAATATGCCCCATTTAGGGAACAAAACGCGCTTCGTTTTGGCGATGAAATGAGAAATACCACCTATGCGAATGTATTGGGCCAGGGATTAATCTGTCTTGTTCAAGGCTCATTGGTAAGCCTGTCTTTTTATGTTTTGGGTTATAAAGACCCGATGTTTTGGGGTGTAATTACAACTTTTATTTCCTTTGTACCTGTTTTAGGACCTCCTGTTGTTTTTGTGCCCGCTGCGATTTTACAGATCGCAAACGGAAATAATTTTGCAGGTTGGGCCATGCTTGTTTTCGGTTTTGTAGTCATTATCAATATTGATAATGTGCTGCGGTTTATGATTGCAAAAAAAGTTGGCAATATTCATCCTATAATAACAGTAATTGGCGTAATTATTGGTATACCTTTATTCGGAATACTGGGCCTTGTTTTTGGTCCGCTACTATTATCTTATTTTATACTGCTGGTTAAGATTTACGAAACCAGCACGCTTGCATCAGAAAGATTGGAAAGAATTAAAACAAATAATGAGCATAGCGAGTTATAATATAGCTTAACAATAAATAATGTAGTAGTTTTATATTGTACATCATTGTTAAACCCTTAAAATAATTAATTATGAATGATAACTCAAAAGTTGTAGTTGCGCTTTTAGCTGGCTTAGCTGCCGGTGCAGCTCTAGGAATTTTGTTCGCACCAGATAAAGGTGATGAAACCCGTGATAAGCTTAGCCAGTCATTGAAAGATCTTGGCGATTCTATCAAAGATAAAGCTGCAGATGAGATTAATAATCTGGCTAGCCTGAAAGATAAAGTAGTAGACTCGATTAAAACTAAATTGAGAAGCGTAGAAGAAGAATATAGCGACGACGTAGAGCACGCATAATAAATAAACATTGCATAGCCGGGTTTTTACCCGGCTAAATCTCATCTGAACTATGCAAGAGAATAAAGATAAAAGTATTGAAGATCTGATAGATGACGCCAAAGGCTTTTTAGATGCCAGGGTTGAGTATACCAGACTTTATATTGTAGAAAAAGCGTCGAAAATTTTTGCTGATCTGGTAACCAGTACCACTGTTATCGTTTGCTTTATTTTGGCCTTTTTATTTGGCTCTGTAACATTGGCACTATACGTATCCGACCTTTTGGGCAGTTATGCAGGAGGTTTTGGCTGTGTTTCCCTATTCTACATTTTACTGGCCGTTATTGTTTATTTAACCAAAGATAAATACATTGAAAAAGCCATTATCAATATAGCGATCAGGAAATATTTTGATAAACTTGCAGATAAGGAGGAAGATGAGAAGTTATAAAGACATCCGTAACCTGGAAGACTTACAGGCCAGAAAATTAGAACTTAAGGTGGAGTATACGCTTAAGCAAAATATGCTTAAAACAGATACCAAAACTTTCTTTAAACAATTTACACTTAGTGCACTGATAAAGAAATATGCAACGCCTAATAACCTGTTCAAAGCCGATGAAAAATTAAATATAAGCGGTACAGCCATGTCATTGCTTTTACCTATGGTGATGAATAAAACCCTATTCAGAGGTGCTGGTTTTTTAACTAAGGCAGCTGTGGGATTCGTATCTGGTAAGGTTGGTAAATCGCTTGATGCGGAACATTTATCGGCAATTTTTAATTCTGTTAAAGGCTGGTTTGGTAAAAGGAAAGAGCAAAAACAAAAGAAATTTATAGACTATGGGATTCCACCCGATAGCGAAACTTATTAGTTCTTTATACAAAACTTAATATTGAAAAGCGCCAAACAAATTTTGTTAAGCGCTTTTTTGGTAATTTAATTGAAAAAGATTCTGTAGTCTTACTTATGGATTGTTTAGAAGTTCATGTCATCGTTAGAATAACTTAACACCGATTCTTATCGACCACACTACCTTGATATATATATATCACAGTTGTTTTGGGCCAATTAGAAATTTCTTTATTTTTTTTTATAAACAGTTATACTAATAATTGTTCCATATTCACCTCCATAATTTACAATCTCAACCTCAATTGGCAAATCTGATTCTAGATTCAATTTCTCAAAGCGTTTAGCAGCCGAGGCATCTCGATTGTTTAAAGCCTTTCCAAAATAATAACTGGCGTTTCTTATATATTTATCACTATCTGTATAAAAGTCAAGCATCATGAAAGAACCATTATCCGTTATTCTGATACTTCTAAATTTTTCGTTTTTGTTCAAAGAATAATCTCTGAACTCTACGCATTGTTGAGACCAGTATCCATGGTTTGTGCCTTCTAAATTGATATCCGTCAGGCTATTCGTTGTTATGATTGTCCACAAAAGAACATTGCTCTTTACAAGTGACATGAAGTAAGGTATTTCTTTCATACTTTATATTGTATCGGCCGGAGCCACATAAACTTTCTCTGTGGTATTTTTATTTGATTTTTATTATTCCATTTGTAAGTTTTCAGGTATTTTTAGTTCTTTTCTTTTTTGTTGGTATTTGTTTCACCTTTTAAATTCTCGGAGCAGATATTTGTTGTTACCAAATCCAGCTTTGAGATTCCGTTTTTCGCTACAGGGATATATTTTATTTTTTGAAAAGAAGTATTTAACAATAAAAAAGCTAAATTAAGAATCTAAGTTTTAAAAAAACCACTTATAGGATGAAGGTGTGTTCTAAACCTAATAGGTATAACTTAGACAACGAAAAGTAATATTGCTTACTACCATAGGTTTGTTAAATTGATAACGATAATGTTTATTATGATCTACGGATAATAATAAGGTATTGGCTAATCCTTCATTCGATCCTGCTCTTTTAGGCTAGGAAACTTGCAAAAATCTATCATTAAGTATTTTAACATACTCTAAATCCATATAATCCACTAAATAGATTGTGTCTTTAGCACAAGTAATGGCTAATGTCCCCAAAGCTGGATTATAAGCCAGTTGAACCTGAACTTTAGTTCCATCAAAGGACTGCAGTTGAAAGGTCTGTGCATTTACTATATTAAATAAACAAATAGTCGTTAAGAAAATGAATATCATCACTTTCATTGTTATTATTCTCATATGTGTTGTTATCTTTTCTAAATCCAAAGAGTGTTGAGTTACCGGCTATCGTAGTTATATAAAAAATGCCTTGATAGACTCATTGAAAATTGGAGTCCGTACCACGCACACCAGGCGGAGGGCTTGCACTCCAACTAATGGCCCCTTTTGAATAATCCATTATCGCACGATTGTCGTAAGCCTCTAACGCGCCAACTATATAGGGCAATTTACTTGCCCTAATTTGATCCATAGTCATACTCATAACCATTTTGTATTCATATCGGTTAGGATGTCTAAGAATTTGATAGTTACCTTTTACAGTGCCTCCGAAACCTTTGCTATGAATAGATGCCGCCATCCAATTAGGATCATTTAAATTTGACTTTACTGCATCCAGCCTATTCAGTAAAGCACTTCCTATTGCTCTGGCAGAAAGACGGTTTCCAGCTGCTTCACCCAATGCGATCGCTATGAAATCTTTCAACCCTAACGGGTGCCCCTTTGTGCCATTTTTATCTTGCTCCCTAGTTTGCGTACGAAAAACGGTATGCGATATTGATCACTCTAGACATAGAAGCCCATGCCAAAATAATTAACTATAATAAGTTTTCTTGTGGATATAAGGTAGCATCAATAAGTTGGATTGAACGCTGGGTGCTTTCCATGGGGATACGATTATCGTGAATATTATTGCCTTTCAAAACCTCCTTAGGTTTGGGAAAAGGTATAACGAGTGTTAATTTTTGAACGTAAGATAATGTATCGTTAAAAACACGACTAAATGTTTTCTGACCATTATAAATTCCAGAAGCAGAAACCGTCTTGATTCTTTTTGGGTAATTGAAGTAGATATGGGAGTCGAGGTTTCCCGGAATACCACCTACTGTATCAAGTAAAACCTCATTATTTACTTTTACTAATAGCCTCTCATTTGGATAAAGCATAACTACGGCAACAGTAAAATTTGCATTGCCTTTATCTGACGTCCTATAAGTCTTATTTGCTGCATTTTTACATCCCAAAAGGCAGATTCCAAGCATTACATATAATAAATTTTTCATCTCATTTTTTTATTTTGTCGCCATAAAAGTAAAACATAACATGCAATAAATCAGAAGATAATCTTATCCGAAAATAATACAGATATTTAAAATCTAACTCTCATTCTTTTTGAGTCTCTACATTTGACTCTAATAGAATTTCTGACAGTAAGTCTTTACTTGTCGATTTCAAAGAAGATATTCTAAGCATAAATTGTAATATCGCTGGCACAACCGCTAATAGACCATAGGAATTACCAATTACCACTAGACTCAAAAAAATGCTATCGCGAAGTTGTCTACCTGAAAGGAAATCGTCTTTTCTTTCTCATCTGTAATAAGATAGCTCTGAAGTCTTGATATTTTTAAAAAAATATTATATTTTAAATCTCTCAAATTCGATCTAGAATACATAAGGATCTTAAATTTTAAATTCATATTGTAAAAAAGAAATGCGCTTCTTAATCAATTCAAACCAAATCTGCGAATATAACTATTCGTAAATTCTCCATTTTTTGGTGCCATAAGAATTGGTTCACCTATTAGATAAGTGTATCCAATTGATACTGAAGCAGAGTTTCTAAATACATAACTTGCACTAAGTCCTGGGCCTAGAGTATGGTAGGTAGATGACTGACTATATGGAAGAGAACCATAATAAGCACCACCTGAAAGTGCGTATACCGGTCCAGCGATATCAGAAAATGTTGTATTCTTTCCCTTTACTAAATACCCATGAGAGGCTCACCCCACTCCGAGAGCAAACGTGTTTGTGTAGTAAACAGTATAGTAATATTGAGCATAGTTTTTATTTGAGGTGACATAGCCATATTCTATTGTCCCCCCCCATTTCAAAGAAGCTGTAGCTGTGATATTAAATGCGGTTTGAACTTTCCCGTATTTTGCTAATTCAGCAGCATGTGGATCCCTCTTTGAGCCATTTTTATCTACTTCTCTTTGCGGACGAGATTGTGTGGCATAAGCCATCGAGAAACTTGACCAGTCAATATCACCTCTTTCAAACGATGGTATATACAATCCGGACTTGTTGTCATATTTGTCCCGTCCAAACATGTCCTTGCCGGAGCCAACGATACCCTCATCCATGTCATCATCAGAGTCGTGTCCTCCTTTGGAGTCTTTATCGGCCATACCACTTGGGTCTATAAACCTTAACGGGTTATTTTTTCCGTAAGTATATGGCGACTATTACACAGCGACTTCCCCCAGCGCATCTACGCCAGTCCACCTGCCGATTCGACATCACAGCAAGAGTTTTTGAGTTTTTTCAAAATACAATTATTCGAGCTTCAGCTACTTGATAGCAATACTACGCTTAAAATGCAGCTTGGCTTCTATCTCCTTATTGGCACTATCTTTTAATTATAAAAGCATCCTATTACGCATAATCATTAACCAGAAACCAACCCCTATCATAATAAATGAAAACAATATATATATTAATACCATGATGTTTCCTTTTTTAATTTTGTTTTTTGTCTCCTTCTTATAAGTTTTAATGAGTGCCTTATATTTTTTTTATGAACAAAGAGGAAATAATTAACCATAGTTATTATACCAATAATTAGAGGGCCTTCAATAAAGGGATTGCCGAATTGAAGTTTAACACCGAAAAAAGCGTATAAAACAAACCCAACGGTAAGAAAATTCAACATAATCAAGAAGCTTAAAAATATAAGTGATAATGATAATGCAACATCTCCATTTCCCACGGACACCTGAAATCTGTAAAATCGATAATAAATGTAATTGATTTTTTTTCGCATTTTTATTTAATTGCTCCATAGCCACCGAAACCTCCGGTTGCTGAATCAAGAATAAAATAGTTGCGCTAATACCGAACCCAATTGGACCTAGAAAACCAACTCCGGTCATCACTATGTCTATGCCGGCCTTTATTCCAACGGAAGCATCAGTACCACCATTATAATAATACATTCCCGCTCTTGTTGCTGTAATTCCCGTGGCAACAACCGCTGCTGTTACACCCAAAACCTTTGTTGCGCTCAGAACTTTAATCCCTGCCTTACCCAAAGCATTCGTCATTCTCCATGCTTTTTGTGTCTCTCGCAATGCATTAAATTCACTCCAGCTTCGTGCAGATTTGAAATTTGTTCTTACAGCAAAATCCATTAGCTCGTTTTGGGCACTTATCCCGACAGAAAAGCTCCTACACTTGAATTTACATTTCCTAAGGTCCTTTGAAGCACCTCTCTCTGACTAGCTTTCTTATAGGCTAGTCCAATTTCACCACCTTTTATTTCCACTCTGCTCCGGCCATCGGCTTACTGTCTTGCATGATAAGGTACTAATGTACACAACTGATTTTTATTTTTTCAATCGAGCTTCTTCAGTTGAAAGAAAAAAGAGTTGGCCGTTCGCATCGCCGGACGTTTTAACAGAACAGGTTATTGTTGTACTGCCGTCCGATAATGCCATTATGTTAAGCAGCAAAGCTGCGCATATCCAGTTGGCCTGCGCACCTGATAAAGCCGATCATCTGTTACGCAAAGGTAGCCCCGAAGCTAGTGCAGTAAAGGGACTTTCGCGGCATAACCCCACGCAGCCTTTTACGTACAACCCATTTATTCCACGTTCCCTTGACAGCCCCGTCTTCTCCCGCTTTTTGTTGCTTAACAGAAGATCACCTAAACATCTATGCCCATATTTATATATGCAGATAGACGTATAAACAGCTAAAGACATTAAATAACTAGCAGGTAAAGTAATTGTCCGATAAGTACCAGAACATCGATCGGGATGCTTTGAACCGGCTGAAACTGATCGAAAAGCTACCGCAGGATGAACGCTCGCACCTCTTTGCTACAATGGATGTGTTCTTTGCCAAGCATAAGCTGCAAACTCTGCTGAAATAAATTAGACAAACCAAGTCGCGCAGGTTTGCCAACTCCAATTCCGCAGGGCGGCAATGGCCAAGTAGTTTTTGTGGCACCCAAAAACACAACTTGCAGCCTTAAGAAACAAACGTATTAACAGATATATAGATAGTTGTATATAGAGCTATATAACTTCTAATCTCAATAATAAAGGATCATTTTGTTCTTTTTCTTAAGAGTTTTGATGAGTTCGTCAAATATTTTTATACTCTCTTTACAGTAATATGCAAAGCTTAAATATGATAAAATACATCTCGGAGAATTATTATTCCAAAGCCTATTCCAAAAATAGGAGCAAAAAATATTATTATGAAGAATAGGCTAAATGTAAAACCGCTAAATTTATACTTGTTTTTATACCTCTCAATGACTGATTCATAACTTAACCTATACCTTTTTTTTACTAACAAGAAAATAAAAGAAATTAATACGATTGTAAATACAGCAAAAAAAAACTTACTATATTCAAATATGCGTCTACTAATTAACCACATATACAGGAAGGAAAAGATAAGAATAAGATAATTAAATATATTGATACACAAAACATTAATACATCTGCTTTTGATGTCGTTATTTTTTTTATTCACCAAGATCAAAAAACCATTCGTAATAAAAATTATAAAATCTACTATCATTCAACTTAGTTGCTATTCATTAAACTAAACATAATGAAACTGTGTCATTTTTTCTTCTTAGTTTTTCTTCCGATGTACACCAAACACAATTATTAAAGCTATTGGCAAAAGAAAGGTAAGTAAAATATAAAAGCCTTTCAAAATTCTGGTTTTCTTTGTTTCGTCTTTCCAATAAAAGCGATATTGATTGTACTTCCCATTGTATTTCTTATAATTATAAAGCATAAAGAAAAGAGAAATTGCAATTCCAAGGTAACCGAATGGTTTCGAATAAAAAGCTCTTTTATCTGCTGTCAATAATTGCTTACTTATTTCCAAAACGATTACTCCAACGGAAATAGTCTGCAATATTGAAATGAAGGCTATCCCAGTAAAGCCAGTCCGGCCATCTCTTTTAAAGAAAAGCTGAGTAATCCTATAATAAATATATTCAAAAAAGAAGTTTGCTTTGCGATCTGATGAGTTCATGTATATCTTATTGTAGTTAATTTCCAATGGCACTATCAACCCCATCTTTAATTCGATCAGTTAATGTTTTACCTGTTACTAGCCCTGTGCCTAAATCGAATACGCCATAAACAAGCCCAAACACTGGAAATACAACTCCAACTCCTAAAATAAGTGCCTTAGCTTCACTTTTCACTATATAAACTTTAAATCAAGTAGTTGTCTGATTCCTAACCCTTCTATAAATAGATGTCTCTCTTTTACTCTACTAATGGGAAGCGTGTGAAAACCTATGATATCAACGAAGCAAAAAATAACATTCTGGCTAGATATTTTAGATACCTAATCCACTTTATGAAGACCTTTAATACTAGGTACGAAGTTGGAGTTGAAAAAATCTACAAGCGGTTTTATTCCTACACTTTCAGCTTGATAACCACCCGAGATTTTCGTCTTATTATAGGCTTTAGTCAAATAAACGTTTGTTTTAATAGGCTTAACTGTTTTGTTTTGTGGTTCAACTTTTAACTCGAATTCAATTAAATCCCGATTGACTTTTAATTCTATAGTTGTTCTGATAGCATAATCGTCGCTAATATCTCCAACTGTATCAGTTATATAATATTTTCCAAATGGTTTTGATTTAATATATTTATCAATATCTGTTACTAATTCATCAATACTCCCTTGATATTCATAGTCTTGAATAGGTGCCGTTTGTTGACTTATACCACCCACAAAATAAGCCACTATACCTAAGGCAGTAAGTATTATAACAGAATATATTGCAATTAAGATTTTTCCCATTTTAGCCGAATTTTCAGGCATTTATTTAATAAAATTACATTCACATCAATTAATAATATGAGTTAATTTCAAATTCAACTCCTCAATTAACCTGATGACTTCTGTTGGAAGTGATCTGTCATAAGAGATTTCTTTCAAATATTTAAATTGCTTGATTGCATGAATTAATTTTTTGTCATTGCTATATTTAATATTTTCAAAGATCAGGTGTTGTATGGGCAAATCGATTAAATAATTTAAATTATCTAATTCAACATATTCCAGACGTAAGGACTCTATCTTTTTAAAGTTAGAGAGCCATTTAGGTATAATAGAATATGTTACGGCATTGCGTGTTTCAATCGAAAAGCTTGGCTGAAGAATGATTTCTTTTACTTCATAAATATCTTTGCTAATATTTAACGGTAAAATATTTTCATTAAATTCAGGAGTGGTAAATAGCATATAAGGGTTATTATATAATCCTACAACCGTGCATTCCAGACTTACGTATAGTAGGTTTCCTGTTCCTTTAGAAGTATTTAAATCCGCGTGAATAACTCCACTTCCTTTTATAATTGATCTAGGAATTTCTTCCTGGTATGGTTTTTTCATATCATTAAAAGAAAAGAGAGTTAACAAAACCGTATTAAATCTGTAACCTTCCCTAAAATGTTTCCCCCACTTTTGTAGCTACTTATGCCACAAATAATGTGATAAGCCCGAAACACATGGTTCCGATAAACTGGCTTATTTACAGCGACATAGAATAGAAATCATTTTTGTTTTTGGTATACCAATTACCTTTTATATAATAATATTTATCTTTTTCTATCTTCACGACAGGTACATTACCTTTAAAGTTGCTTTTATTATTGTTATTATTTGAATCATGAAACGTGTAATACCCCGTTATCGGTTCTAAATAACTTAAGAAAACTCTATTCTTTTTATCAAAGTTTAGGAATGCAGTTTTATTAAATTTATAGTTAGACTTAAAGTTATTTTCGACACTTTTTTCATTATGAATATTTAAATTTAACCTATACGTGTTCATATTATATCCAGATAATTTTACCCCTACTTTAAAAAGAGAGTATTCAATAGGTCTCATATCATAAGTTGTAAGTGAGTTGATATGTAATGCTTGACGAAGCCTACCATTAGATACATATAGTATTATTTTATTCATAGCATCTTCATTAGATCCAGCTCTCTTGACGTATTCGATTTGTAAAAACACTTTGTTTAGAACATGAATAGTATTGATGCTCATGTAGTCATTTATAAATATAGAATCTTGCAAATAACTAGTCGTTAATATTCCGCTAGAAGGTGCGTAGAACAAATTAATCTTTACTTTCTTACCTTCGAAAGATTCTAATCCATAGGATTGAGCATTTGCAAGATTTGTAGTGAAATACAATCCAAATAAAAATCCAATAATTATCTTTTTTATCATAGCTTAAATTTATTTGTCATCTAAATCTAAAAAATGTGGAGTTCCCCGCCACTGTAGTAATTGTAAATATTCCAGAATCAACTTGCTGAAAATTACTATCTCTAGCCCTTGCTTGAGGGGTTAGGGGTGTAGCACTCCAACTAATTGCTCCATTAGAATAATCTGTAGTTTCTCGATTATCATATGCCTGCAATGCACCAACTATGTATGGCAGTGAACTAGCCCTAATTTGGCTTATTGTCATACCCATAACCATTTTATATTCATATTGATTAGGATGGCGAAGGATTTGATAATTACCTTTTACAGTGCCTCCAAGACCTTTACTATGTATTGAAGCTGCCATCCAATTAGGGTCATTTAAATCAGATTTGCCGGCATTTAATCTATTTAATATGGTGCTTGCTATTGCCCTTGCAGATAAGCGATTACCTGCGGATTCGCCAGCTGCTATTGCAACAAAATTTTTTAACCCAGCCGGATCACGTCCTTGATTGACATTGTCATCTCCCAACTTACTCTGTGGCCTGTACTGTGTAGCATAGGCCCTGGTTAAATTTGACCAGTCAATATCCCCTCTTTCAAAAGCTGGTATATACTGTCCAGACTTGCTGTCATATTTATCACGTCCAAACATGTCTTTACCGGAGCCAAACATGCCATCATCCATGTCATCATCGGAATTACCGCCCTTTGAATCTTTATCACCCATACCGGTCGGGTCGATATACCTTATCGGGTTATCTTTTCCATAGGTATATGGCGACCATTGCATAGAGATCTCTGCCAGTACATCTACACCTGTCCACCTGCCGATTAAAGGATCATAATGCCTGGCCTCATAATCATACCAGTCTGTTTCTTCCTGTAGCTCTTTTCCATTGTAAAGATAATTATTTTTTGGGCTGTTTACCGCTGATCTGCTGGCAATGGCAGAACCAAAAGCATAGTAGTCATTCCTTTACAACAAGATTGGGGTGAGCTGATTAGTGGCATCAGCAGGATCCCAGGTAAAGGTAAGCCTTGTATTGCCCTGGTAGTCTTTAATGTCATATTCATATTTATATACAGCACCTGATTTCCTGGCCCGCCCCTCTTCGGTTTGTACAAAACTAATGGAGGGGGTATTGCCGGTATACTCGTATTGAAGTCCGTTGATGTATTCAATGATGGTGGTGGTACCATTACTGCCGGAGAGTTTCCGGAGTTTATTTCCATCTGCATCATATACATAGCTTACCGTACTACCATTAGATTTGCTTATTGTTTGCGGAAGATCCAGCTGGTTAAATACAAGGCTGGTCAGTCCCTTATTCAGGTCTTTAATCGTGTTGCCATTTCCATCATAAGCATATTCGCCCGATTGTTTCACCGCATCGTTGAAGCCACCGGCTACTGTTGCCGCATCATCAATGCGATCGTGTTGCAGACCGGTATAGGTATAGCTGAGGTCATCAATAAGTGCCGGCGAGGAGCCGTTTTTTTCATAACGCTTCAGGCTGAGGATGTTACCCATCCTATCGTAACTCATGCTCTCGTTATAAAAACCATCATTAGGGTTCGCAGCAGAAGATACGGTCGAAGTCAGGCGGTTCAGCTTGTCATAATTCAAATTGAACAGTAAGGCATCATAGGCAATGCCTGAATAAGGAGCTGTTTTATAATTTACGGAACCAATATTCCCGCTATACTGTGCATTGCTTGCATTATCGTATTTCAGTTCCATACCGAAAAGGTCATTGTTATCTGCATTGGTGATTCCACCATCGTGATTAAGTACCGGATTATTAATGTGGGTAATCCAGCCCCTGGCATTATAGCGGTAATCTACATTTTGGAGAAAGGAAGACCCATTTAGTGAGTGTAATCCTTTTTTGACGGGCTGCCCGATCTCATTGTAATCGATCTTACTGAGCATCACTGGTGCCTGCGCCGTAGCCGCCTCATGGGTGATGGTATCCTGTGTGCTGATTTTACGACCCATATGGTCGTACGTATAAACATCACTGGTGGTGAGCTTCAGGCTGGCGGAGCTACCGTTGGAAACATAGTGCCTTTTGCGCATCCAGGTTGGCTGTTTCAGGAAATTATATTCAACCGTAACATCATCATAGTTAGATGTACTCAGGCCGGCATGCCCCCCCAGATAATGTTGCGCAAATGTCCTGACAACAGTGCCCTGATCATCATAATACTGTACTGTCCATAAGTAATCTGAAGTATTCAGCACTAGGGTTTTGGTTGCGGTAACCATACCGTTGGTTTGCCTGGTGTATAAATTACTGTTCTGAAGGTCGTATGCAGGGGGTAGTCCTGGAATGCCTGAATAGCTATCATAATACATGATCTTCAGTACGCCCGACATTCCTGTTGGCCAGGCGGTATTGGAGTAGCCATTTGCCGTACTGGCAGGGGCTTCCCATAAGGTACCTGAGGCATCTACCGCATTTCTGATATCAAGATTATAATTGTTTCCGGCTGTGGTACCATATTCATAAATGCCGGTGATCACCGTTCTTCCCAGCGCATCGTATTTAGTTACCGTCCATTGCTGCGGGCTTTTCATCCGTTGTACGGAATCCTGAGTAGCCACCAATTGGTCAAGTTTATTGTATACCAGGTATTCCCAGCCTTTTCCTGGTACTTTCTTTTGGACCAGCCTGCCCCTGGCATCATAACGGTACTGGTAGGCCATTGTGTTGATAGATGCCGCTGATAGCGGCGAAGGGTCGTCCGCATTCATCCCGGGAGTCAGTACATAAGCCAGCTGATTACGCTCATCATACACGTAATATGTACTGAGCATTTCTGCTGTAGCTCCTTTAATGTTATAGGTCCTGGTCAGTACGGTATTTCCTTCCTTGTCTTTATACTCTTCCGTGGTGCCAAAGCAGCCATCGCCGGGTTTCCAGTTTTCGTTTTTAAGGATGCTTACAGTAAGCAATCCGGGTGCGTATGTTGCGGTGTTACCCGTTCTCACCAGGCTATAACTGCCGTCCGAATTCACGATAGCCTGGTAATAGGCTACCTTTCTGCTTCCCGGATTATTACCGGTATTGGAGGTGTTGAAAGTGCTGGCCTGGTCATTGCTGGTAAATGATGCCCTCAGGGTGTGATCATTATCCGGAGCGGAACTGGTTTGCCAGGCCATTCCGTAATTGCCCTGTTCTACCACTCTGGCCAGAGACGAATTTTCAAATACGGTTTGAGCAAAAGGCGTTGAAGTTTGTATGATACCGCCAACCCGGTTGCCATCAGTTGTGCTTCCGGATGAGCTGCCGTAAAATGCAGCCTGTTCTGCCAGGGCTGCTGATTTGTAACTGCCGTCACTACTGGCCGCTGCCGCGGCATAGAGAAGGTATTTTGTCGACTGTCTGCCCAGCTGATCATAGGTAATGGGTTGCACCAGATCCCTGCCCGAAGGGCTACCTTTTACCTGTATGCTTTGTGCCGGCCGGCCAAGGCCATCCAGGTATTGTACCGTTTGCATGAGCTCACAGGCCGTACGGCTGTTTAACGATCCTGCATCGGTGATGGCAACCCTGGGGATGCTTCTGAGGATGTAATTCTGATTATTAGATGGTGCGGCGTTTAATGATAAACAACTGCGGATATACAGGCGCAGGCTCCGTCCTTCCGATGAGGTAAAACTGAATCCGGGATTCAGTGTAATACTCGATGGACTATAATATTCTCCGGGATCTGCGGGGCTATCCATTGGCGCGCTGACTAAGGTCTGTGCGTTTGATGGCGCATGGTAAAGTAAGCAGAGCGCTAAAAAAACACCCTGAATGATTTTGATGGGCTGGAGGTTAATCATGACTGGTCTGAGGTATTTAGGCTAACAGTGAGCGGAACAGATAATAATTTTTTTGTTCAGGTTTTTTAATCTAGTGGAGGTTGGGTAGAACACGTATCGTTATTCATCATAAAATTAAAATATTCGTTTCCGGAACTTCCTACAGTCACTGTTCCCCATGAAGAAGGATTACAGCTTTGAAAACTGTTGTTGCGGTACATCCTGACGCTACCTATAGGCCCCGTTGTGGTGACGGTAATGTTATACTGCCCCGGCGGAACACTGAAGCTGCCCGAAGTACCCTTGGCTAAAGCGGTGGTTGAATAAGTGATGCTGCTTCCGGTTTTGGTAAACTTCACCTGAATGGTACTGGTGGTATTCTGGTTATTGGCGACATTTACCGTAATAGTGGGCAAATAGCAGCTTCCTAATCCGTTAACGGCTGCACCCTGGCTGCTGATATAGCTGGCGGCCTGTGCATCGGCATTGGCCTGAGAAATCTCTGAGCTGTATTTTCCTGCCGGCACCGAAACGATATAGGGCGCAGCTACCTCTGGTGAAACACAGTTTGATCTGTAAAAGGTACCTTGCTGGGCAACATTATAATACACACACCGGCCCAGCAGATTTGCATTGGCCTGTCCGTTGGCCGAAACTTCATTCTGTGCCTGGTTATCGGCATCGGATTGAGATATTGCGGATACATAACTTCCGGCACCAACGGCATAAGGAATGATTGTACCCGTTCCGGTGCCGCAATTACTTTTTTGATAATCACCGGTTTTAACAGTATTATAATAAAAAACTTCGGGATTGCTGGTTACAGGTGCAAAATTATAGGCGTATTGCTCCAGTATGTTTTTCTGATCATCACGGACCGTTTTGAGTCGCAGCATGGCATCGTATTCATAACTTTTCGACCGGCCTGATGCATCTGTCTCTGCTGTCAGCTGGCCGCGTGGAGAGACATAAGCACTCGTCAACATTTTTGCCGTTTCAGGGTGTATCCTCAGTTCGTCGATCAGCTGGTAACCACTAATTGATGAGGGTAACGTGGTATAAGCCGTGGAACTATATGTCCAGTTTCCACCGGTGTTTTTATACCAGAAGCTTAGCAGATACTTTCTGTTACCACTGAGGGCAGGCATGACGGGCAAAGTGTAGGCACCACCATTCAGCAATTTGCTTTTAACGCCAGTTTTACTGTCGCTGGATATATTGGAAACCTCTTCCTCGAAACCATTGAAGTAAATTTCGGAAACGGCAGCATTAACTACTTTCGCTACAGGTAGCTGGTTATTGTAACCCCAGATTACAGCCGTTGACGTGCCATTACTAATGTCGCTTTGGATAAGATTGGCGTAAGTCTGGTTGTAAGTGTAGTTAGCAACGCTTCTGTAGTGCTGGTCCATATTAAAAGCGCCCTTACCTGTATTATAAGGCAATGCGCCTGGTGTGCTGCCTGAAAATTTAAAATTACCAAGGTCTAAAGCTGTCAGGCTTTCCAACTGAAAGTCAGCAGTTTTTAGCAATGGGTTGGTGGCATCATAGGTCTGTAATTTACCAGAAATGATCCGGATGTTCCCGGTAGCCGGGTCAGTTACATAACGGACATTTTCAATGGGCTGCTCTATAATATGATTGGTCAGCATCTGGTTAATGAAACCGCTTCCTGTCTGGTAATCCTGTGGATACAAGGTGAGGTCAGTCGTCTTTTTGCCATCTGTTCTGATGACTTCTGTTCGGGTAAGTAACTTATTTAAAGGATTATCATAATAATAGTTAACAGTCTTCACCACAGGTGTCGGACCATCAAATAAGCTGTCAACGGCTGTAATGGGCACGTAAGGGTAGGTGTAAAACTTATATGATCCTCCTTCATAAACATAGGGGCCGCTGAGGGAGGCTCCCGCAACACCATAATCACATACCTGGTATCTTTTGGCGTCCGTTTGTCTGACAAAGGTTCGGTTATTGCGTAGTGGCTGGTAAGTAATGGTGGTTGATTTCAATTTGCTGCCATTATTGTTAAATACAGCAGAATATTTGAGTTTACCCCTTTCCAAAGCCAAGGATGAAAAGTTATTGGTTAAACTTTTTTCGTAAAAAAGTGTCCCTAGTACGTTTTCATCAAGATGTCCATCGTCATAATTCGTGTATTTGCTGACCACATAACTATTATCGGCATAAACCTCTGCAACTTCGGAGTATCCGATCGGACTTCCTTCTGCATTTTCGCTCATGGGAATTACAGAATTCTGTGATTTCAGCGAAGATTTAAATTTTTCACCGCTTAGTAAAGTATCTGTAAAAAGCCGGTAGTGCTCCGGTTCATTTTTGATCACGCCACTGGACAACTTAACCAACTGGTTAGGTGAAGTAAAGTTTTTAAGGTAGTAATACTTAATGCCCTTTACCTTTTTGGATAAGGGATCATAGTCAAATATCGATTTAATACGCAGACCTCCACCTATTCTGTTCTTGTTCAGTAAAGATTTGTCTGCATCATTAACCGCCAAAGAGTAGCTGTTGGACTCAAAGAAGAAAAGTTTATATCCTCTGGTTGGGTAGACGATCCGTCTTAACGTCGCCGTAGTACAATAGGCAGGATCCACCAGGCGGGGTAAGCCAATGTCATCTGATACAGACGATGGACTTGTACGGTAACCCCAGTCATCTACATATTTAGATAAGTAATTGCCTAATGGGTAAGTATCCTCGTAATAAAAACGGTAAGGTGGAAGGGTGTCAGCAACACTGGCAGAAGGGTTGCTCTCCTTTAAAGAAAGTAAAGTGAGCCTTTTGTTGTTATCGTTGGTGTAATTGAAACTAAATTGTTTGATTACCTGATTATTATATTTATCCTTTAGTGTAAACTTGTCGAGTTTTTTCCATTGCAGGTTATTCAAAATACCAGGGTAGGTTGTTAGTCCGTTTTGTCTTAAATAGGGCATAAACTTATAAAGTGTAGTATCAATGCTGGCCTGTCTCTCTGCGTCTGTCTGAAACGTTTGTTGTTGGGATGCAGCACTATTTGACCTCACTTTATCATAAACTGCATAATTAGAACTGTAAATGGAATTGGAATACCGCAGTTCTGTTGTGGTAGAGCGGTCGAATTGTACATACTCATTAGTGGTTTCGATGGACTTCAGGTACACCGGGGCAATCAGATTGCCTCCGAGAGATGCCGATGTCCGGTCCGTAATGGCGGCAGAATTACATACCTGTTTATTGGAAAGCACAATATCAGATAACTTTGAAATTTATTCCAATACAGGACATTAGTGTATTGATCTCTTTCATAGGTCAGATTGATGCTGTGTTTGCTATCGGCGGAAATAACCTGTGTTAAGTACCAGGATGTGGCTGTCCATTGGGTAGAATTCTGACTGAAAAAATCAAGGCTGTAATCTATAGCATTATTGTTGCCACCGAATATGTATTGGGTGCCATCTCCCGTGATAAGCGTAAATTTGCCAAAATTCCGGTGATAATTAGTGATCCCGTTGGTGTTGGGCGGGGCTGTAGTTACAAATGGCGCAATAAAATCGGCGGGGTTAAAAATAACCTTTACATCACGGTCGCACCTGACTTGCCAGTTTCCCTGGTCATCCAATAAAAAAGTTCCTGAAATTCCACCCGCACTGAAAGAGAATTCATCTGGTGATGCATCTATATTATTGTCCGCCTTGATTTTGAGTTTGTTAAGCGTGTACCAATCTGTGCCAGCCATCGAAGGATAATTATCGTAAAAGCCGCCCTTGTCTGTTTCCAGTTCGTCTTCCAGGCCTTTTACGATTCTCGTAATACATCCGCCAGCGCGTAAAGACCAGCCCAAACCGACCCAGCCTGGATGATTATCTACCTTAACTCCACCGGCATGATAGCTCAGTTCTAACGGTATTTTCAGGCTTCCGTCAGATATAGTATAAAGCGGAATAGATATAGATGGTATGCCGGTATATTTTGAGACCGGCACTTCCATATACATACCCAGGTTTGCAGCGTTTGCGCTCGGCATGCTGATTGGAAATTGAGGCTGTAGTTATGCAAAAGATGTTTGTGCAACCAAAAAGGTTACAGCAATAGTGAGTGCGTTAAATAATCGCATTAGTGTAGAGGTTTAATATTAGACGATATTTAAAATAACAAAATTTGTCATAAATATAAACTTTTTATCAGTTTAAATATACGTTGATTAATATAAAAAATGGTATGAATTACAGTGTAGTGCTGAAATGATCAACTAAAACGATATTCCATTGTCTCAAAAATTAGTATATTTTTTTAATTATATCATTTTCTCCCCTATGCTTCCCTAAAATTCTTAAAGTGAGTACAATAAGATGTAATGTTTGGAAGCATTTAGAAACAGAATGAGTATCTGATCAAATTAAAGTTTGTTTTTGGATGTGATATATTCTGTTTGATGGTTTGAATTGGGAAATTTATGCCAATAATATTCTCTATCTAGGCCAATATGGCTATAATTATTTAGCCATAAACAAAAATCCTCTGGTGAATTTGACTGGTTTGCCAGATTCGCCAGAGGATAATGGTATTTACTCAGATTAAAATGGGTTTTACAAATCCGTCTTTATCTTCAATTCTTTTAATTGTTTTTCGTCAATCGTACTTGGACTATCAATCATCACATCTCTGCCCGAATTGTTTTTAGGGAAAGCAATTACATCGCGGATAGAATCCAAGCCAGCAAAAATTGAGGTTAAACGATCGAAACCAAATGCAATACCGCCATGCGGAGGTGCACCGAATTCGAAAGCATCCATTAAGAAACCGAATTGCTTTTGTGCTTCTTCCGCGCTAAAGCCTAAATGTTTAAACATTAAAGCCTGCAACGCGCGGTCATGGATACGGATAGATCCGCCACCTACTTCTGTCCCATTAATGACCAAATCGTATGCATTGGCGCGTACTTCTCCAGGATTGGTATCCAATAGAGCGATATCTTCTGGTTTTGGCGAGGTGAACGGATGGTGCATGGCATGGTAACGTTCGGTTTCTTCATCCCATTCCAAAAGCGGAAAATCCAATACCCAAAGGGCAGAGAAGGTATTTTTATCGCGTAAACCTAAACGGTTACCCATTTCTAAGCGAAGCTCATTCAGTTGTTTACGTACTTTATCTGTAGAACTGGCCAATATCAATAACAAATCGCCTTTTTCTGTTGCGAAAGCCTCGCTCCATTGTTTGAGGTCTTCCTCATTAAAAAATTTATCTACAGAAGATTTTATGGTTCCATCGTCATTATGACGGGCATAAATCAAGCCTGTAGCGCCAATTTGCGGGCGTTTGATAAAATCTGTTAATTCATCCAGTTGCTTGCGTGTATAACTTGCTGCACCTTTAGCATTGATACCAACAACTAACTCTGCGTTGTCAAATACAGGAAAGCCTTTGCCTTTTACCAGGTGGTTTAGCTCTACAAACTGCATGGCAAAACGGGTATCTGGTTTATCAGAGCCATACAAACGCATTGCATCTGCATATTGCATACGAGGTACCTCTGGTAAATCATAGTTACGTACTTCTTTAAATAAAGTACGGATCAGGCCTTCAAAAGTATTTAAGATATCTTCCTGCTCAATGAACGACATTTCGCAGTCGATCTGCGTAAATTCCGGCTGACGGTCGGCCCTTAAATCTTCATCCCTGAAACATTTTACAATTTGAAAATAACGGTCAAAACCCGATACCATCAATAATTGCTTAAAGGTTTGTGGCGATTGAGGTAAAGCATAAAACTCACCTTCGTTCATGCGGCTAGGCACCACAAAATCTCTCGCTCCCTCTGGTGTCGATTTAATTAATACAGGCGTTTCTACCTCAATAAAATCTAAGGCATCTAAATAACGGCGAACCGATTGCGCCATTTTATGACGTAAAACCAGGTTATTGCGCACCGGGTTACGGCGTAGATCCAAATAACGGTATTTCATACGCAACTCATCACCACCATCTGTTTCATCATCAATCATGAATGGAGGTAATTTCGCCGCGTTTAAAATCTCCAAAGCAGAAACTTTGATCTCTACTTCACCGGTCGGCATTTTTGGGTTTTTATTGCTTCTTTCTACAACTGTACCTACCGCTTTGATCACAAATTCACGGCCTAAAGTACGTGCGGTTTCACAAAGCCCGCGATTATCGTCCATGTTAAAAACCAACTGGGTAATACCATAACGATCACGGATGTCGATAAAAGTCATACCGCCTAAATCTCTTGATTTTTGTACCCAACCACATAGCGTAACACTTTCGCCTAAGTTATTTAGGTTTAATGCACCACAAGTTACTGTTCTTAACATATATATAATCTAAATTGAGTGGCAAAAATACCGATTTTGTTTTAAAGTTTAAGATAGAAGATTTAAGGAAAATTTTGCTAATGATTATTATTGCTTTGACCACAAAGGCACAAAGATCACAAAGAAAAATAGTTGGCAATTTCAACAATTAGGTATCTGTTGTAATATGATCCCAGTTATCTTCATAAAACGTGATCCAATTAATTGCCCGATGCCATTCCGGAACTACATCCTGATTGATATTTTGAACTTCTATATCATCTATGCCAGACTGTCTTACTGCCCAATGTATTCTATAAATTAAATCAGAGGCATCAAGGATTTCAGTAGTATCCCTGATCACCGCCCCATTTATAAACTCTTCACTTGACTCCATATATCCTGGGATCAAATTGACTGTTCCAGATGCCTCTTCCCTAGGTAAACCTAAATCATCGATCTTATTTATGGCCCAGAGCATTACATAAAGACATTCAATTGTCCAAGAAATGCTAATAGTCTCTTTTTCACTTAATATATCTTTAGTGAAAAGTTTTTGCTCTCTTTGAGAAACGTGGCCCCATAACTTTTCTGTTTTGAGATAAGCGATAATATCTTCTCTATCATCACGATTATCAATTGTGGTATTTAAATATGCAAGAATCAAAATCCGTTTAGCAATATCTGCGGCAGGTCTGATTACCGCTTCGCTTTCTTCCTCTATTAGGGGTAAATATTGATTTATCGGGATGTTATTTTCTTTTAGGATTATTTCAGTTTGGTTCTTACGTTGTTGGGCAGTCATCTTTAATGATAATTTAATTTAGCATCACAACCTAAATTTATGCTTTTGATTTTAATCTGCTCAGCGTTTCTTGTGATATGTTTAGGTACGAAGCCACCATCCTATTAGGCAGGCGCATTACCACAGTTGGATTCTGCGCCAGCAACTGGCGGTAACGCTCGGTCGCATCAAGTGTAATAAACGACATTAAGCGGTTGGTATTGGTTACGTAAGCATATTCCAGATAATGGCGGTAAAATTTCTCCCACTGCGGGATCATTTGAAGCAACTGTTGAAAATCGTTTTGCGAAATGTAGTATAGACTCGTATCTTCTACAGCTTGGACATATTCCTTTGAGATATCGTTGGTAATGAAACTTACCAGGGCTGAGGCAAACTGATTTTCAAAAGCAAAATGCCGGGTGGCTTCCGTACCACCGGCCGTTAGGAAGAAAATTCGTAAGCAACCTTTATCAATAAAGTAAAGACGCTGACATGTTTCCCCAGGACTGATCAGGATTTCGTTTTTCTTTACCTGCACCATCTTGAAAAAAGACAATACCTGTTCGAGCTCCGCATCGCTAATGATAATTTTTGCACTGATATAACTGGAAAGCTGTTCTTGCATGATATGACTTCTGCCAAATGTAACAATGTTTAGGTTTTGGAGGTAACCTTCTCAGCCAGTTTACGTGCGTTGGGAATAATAATGAAAGCTGCCAGATAAGCTACGGGTAACATTACGCTCCAGGCCTTCAAGAATTTGAGGAACCAATCCTCGCCAAAACCATAGTTTCGCATTAAACCCACAAATGCCATAATTAATGTCATTGGGATCACCACAAAAAGTGTGTTGATGTGTTTGAAATGTTCTTTTTTCATATTGATTTTTTTAATACATCAAAGTTGAGGGTATTAAAAAACTTAACCTTTGATGTAAGTCAAAAAATGAAAGCAAGCTAAATTTAAGTAACATGACAAACCTGATAAAAATATTTATTATTTCTTATGAATAGAATTTAGAAACCTGAATTCGATTCATGATTTTTTTCGAAGATATTCATAATGAAGATTTAATATTTTTCTTCCAGCACAATTTCAAGCGTAATTACTTTCCACTCTCCCTTAATATTTTTCCAATGATAAATTTCTTCAGTCTGTACGGTCTGTTTTTTTGAAAAAATAAGCAGGTTTGGTTTTATAAGAACCGATTTACGTGCAATTTTCTCAGTAAAAATATCATTCTCTGCAGAAGATCTGATTCTATAATGACTGGTTTGTATAGTTTTGGCTCCGCTGAAATATTTTTTTAGGTCGATGGTAAAATCACGTTTGTTTATCGCAGTTTTTTCAAAGGGTGTGAAACTCAAATCGTCGGCAAATATATCCGTATACGCTACGACATCTTTACTCTCCAGCGCCAGGTTTGCTTTTTTATGTATTTCGTTTATTGCTGAAATGATTAAGTCGGTTTCCATGCCATGAAGTTAGCGGTTTGGATCAGGGATTTCAAATTTATGATGAACTCGCAGCTGAATTTCCATAAATGTTAAAAAGCAAAGGCATTTAATTGCCGATACTTATCAATCATTTCTGTTTTCTGGAAATGAGCGGCAGCATTTTATCGTCCTGCATTTCCCAATACTAAAAAAAGTATTTCTATTTTTTTGGAAATGAAAGGTAGCATTTCATAGGTGCTTTCGTCCCGCCATTCGCTTGTAGTCCTCATTTCGTTTCCCTCCATTCCGGGCTACTCGCTGCTGTCGGGTTTATTAACAAAGGTTTGTTCAAAATAGCAGTCTCTTCCGGAGGCTAAGGTAAGATAAACCCGGATTGTCGGGGAGCGCTTCCGATCCTTCATCGGAACTCGTACCAAAGCGGGACTGAAATTGCGAAAAGTGCAGAATCCTGCAT
The DNA here is from genome assembly GCF_042464845.1 of Pedobacter sp. BG31. Taxonomy (NCBI): domain Bacteria; kingdom Pseudomonadati; phylum Bacteroidota; class Sphingobacteriia; order Sphingobacteriales; family Sphingobacteriaceae; genus Pedobacter; species Pedobacter sp. BG31. The sequence continues at coordinate 232,764 of NZ_JBHNZK010000007.1, read as the reverse complement.
TTCCCAATACTTAAAAAGTATTTATATGTTTTGGAAATGAAAGGCAGCATTTCATAAGTGCTTTCGTCCCGCCATTTGCTTATAGTCCTCATTTCGTTTCCCTCCATTCCGGGCTATCCGCTGCTGTCGGGTTTATTAACAAAGGTTTGTTTACAATAGCTATTTTAAGTGGTTAATTAAAGATTTGGGTTTCTAGCACATGCTTAGGTTAAATAAACCTGATCGGACGGACGCCAATTTCCTTCAAATTGGCTGGAGGGAGAGCAGGACTGAACATGCCAAAGGCACAGGACCCCTTGTTTCCAAAAACCTGAAATCAATAGTCATCTGTTGAAATAGTGCTTTAAAAGAACCTGATTTATATGTATTCGTCATGCTGAATTTATTGACGATTCAGAATTGAAAATATCTTACCTGAGATAATTTAAATATACTATGTTTCAGATATTTCCGCAGTGTTAACCAGAAATTAAGATATTTTAAAATTTTTTCTACCTTGATGCAACGTTTTAAAATCACTGATGTCTTATCATCAGAATATTCGAAATTTTGGAAGCCGTATACATCGATAAAAACCTCGAACTCGTAAAAAAATGCATGCAGGGCAGTCGCGCAGCACAGTTTGAATTATACAAGCTGTATGCCAAGGCAATGTATAATGTGGCACTGCGCATTTTAAATTATGAGGAAGAAGCAGAAGATGTTTTACAGGAAGCATTTTTAGATGCATTTACCAGAATTGTTGATTTTAGACAGGAAACTACCTTCGGCCTTTGGCTAAAGCAGATTGTGATCAACAAATCCATCAATTACCTGCGTAAGCGCAGGATGGAGTTTGTAAGTACAGACGAAATATCGGAAGTGCCTGATGAAGATAGTTTTGATTACAGTGAAATGCAGTTACAGGCCGAAGAGATAAGGCAGGCCATTACCCAATTGCCAGACGGTTACAGGGTGGTGCTGAGTTTGTACCTGTTAGAGGGGTATGACCATGAGGAGATTGCACACATTTTAAAAATAAGCGAAAATACCAGCCGTACACAGTACATGAGGGCTAAAAAAAAGTTAAAGAGTATTTTAGAAATGAAAGGGATGAGAGATGAATAATAGATTAGAAACCTTTGTAAAAGAAAACCGAAAAGCTTTCGATATCATGGAGCCTTCGGCAGATCTTTGGGCAAAAATTGAACAGGGTTTAGATCACAAAAAGAAAAAAAAACCGGTAAAACTGTATTTATGGATGAGCGCAGCGGCAGCTGTAGTGGTCGTTTTTGGTTTGGTCTGGTTATACGTAGGGAAATTGCAAAACAAAGATTTAGAAATAGCCGACGTTAGTGCTTCATATGCCAAAAAGGAAGTCCATTTTACGGGTCTAATTACCGAAAAGAGGGATAGCTTAGCCATTTTTGCCTCTGCAAATCCGGAACTTTATAAAAAATTTACGGCTGATTTAAGAAAACTCGATGAAGATTACGAAAAATTAAAAGCAGAGTTGCCAACTTCGCCCAACCAGACTTTTGTGGTAAAGGCTATGGTTAAAAACCGTGAAATACAATTACAGTTATTAAAACAACAATTATTAATTATTAACCAGGTTGATGATTACAAAAGAGTTAACCAGATTTAATACAAGGCGAATAAAACAGCTCTAATACTGAAATCGGTCTTGATGTTTGATTCAACATACTTGATACTAAGAGGAGAACGCTCACCACATCGAAAGTTTAAGGCCAGCCGGCAGGTTTTAAGCATACAGGTGTTTAATATTTAACAACATGAAAACAATAAAAATATTTTTGGCCCTTTTGGCTTTAATTGCCGTAAAAACCAGTGCGCAAGAAGTGATGGTGAATAGTCCATCGGAGAAAGTGCTTATAGAAAATGTGGAGAAATCATCGCTGATAGCGATGGTAAGTAACTCAAAATATAAGCAAACGGGCAGCGATGCGGAACGTTCAAAATCATTTAGCAAAAGTTTTAATGTAGATAGAAATGATAAGGTGAATTTAAATAACCAGTTCGGATCTATTTTAATTAAAACATGGGATAAAAAAGAGGTGCGTGTGGATATAGATATTAAAGCCTATGCCAACTCAGATGGCGATGTACAGAAATTGATCGATGGCGTAAGTATTGATGCTACTAAAAATGGCGACGTGGTTTCATTCAAAACTAACATGGGCGACAGGAACGGACGTTATGGACGTGGGGTAAAAAATGGAGTAACTACCTGGCGAAGGGAAGTAAAGGTGAATTATACGGTGTTTATGCCGGCAGTAAACCCTTTAACTGTGCTACAACAATATGGTAATGTTGAAATGGGTAATTTTGCAGGCCCAACCTCACTAAAAGTGGAATACGGCAATCTTGTAGCCGGAAACCTCAGCAATACCAACAACTATATCAATGTTCAATACGGGAAATGTGATATTCAGGATTTAAATGCAGCTGTGATTAAGCACGAATATAACGGACCTGTAACCATCGGTGCTGTAGGGACTTTAGAACTCGTTGCTGAATACGTAGCCGTAAACATCAATACCATCAGAAAATCTGCGGATCTTAAAGTAGAGTATGGAAGAGGCTTAACCGTTGGCACTATTGGTGGCAACTTGCTCCTGAGTGCCGAATATGCCAAAGTTAACATCAATACGGTCAAAGGAAATGCGGTAGTGAAACAAGCTTACGGCGATTTGAATATTGCGTCAGCAGGTAAAATTGCAGTTAATGCAGAATACTCGAATGTTAATTTAGGTACATTGAATGGTGATGCCACTATCAAAATGGACTACAACCGTCTAAATGTGAACGAAATTACTCCGGCCTGTAAAAACTTCACTTTCGGCGGTGAATATGCAAATGTTGGATTGGGCTTTGCAGATCGTTATAATGGTAATTTCAATGTTTCTACCTCTTATGCCGGCTTTAAATATGGTTCAAACGTAACATCAAGTTTGGTCAGCAAAGATGATGAAACCAAACGGTATACGGGCAAAATCGGTAGCGGTGGCGCTGCAAACGTATCCATAAAATCTGAATATGGTTCCATTACCTTTAAATAAGATTTTCTAAACCAAACAAATTTAAAGTCCTGCCTTAATGGCCGGACTTTTTTTATATTTATTGCCGATGAAAATTTATCTGATCATCCTGTTAAATATCTTTTCTTTTACCGCGCTGGCTCAAGATGCCCCGGTTAAATGGGCTACGCAGGAAACTTTTTTCGAAGATCTGATTGGGAAAAGCTTACCCACTTTTAATGGGGTAACGGTCAATAACAAGCCGTTCTCCAATATCGACCTTAAAAACCAGGTGGTAGTGATTAACTTCTGGTTTGAGAAATGCCCACCCTGTATAGCCGAAATGCCAGAATTGAATAATTTTGTAGATAAATATGGTAAAAAGTCCGTTCGGTTTATTGGCATTACACATGATGGCCCTGCCAGTGCCAAACGATTTCAAAAGCGCAACGGTTACCAATATGAAATTGTATCGTTAAGCAAAGATGAGATTAGCAAACTAAATATCAATCACGGTTTTCCGTCGAATGTGTTGGTTGGGAAGGATGGTAAGATTGTTTATGCCACAGCCAACATTTCTTTTTGCGATCCGCAATTTAAAGCTAAATCGGCTCTTTTTGAAGAAAAATTAAAAGCGTTATTAATAGAAGAACTGGATTGAAGTAAGAAAACCTGAAATTTAAAGAACGTATTCGTCATTTATAGGTTTAACGGGCTCTGGAATTTCTTCTTCTTCAAGCATTTGCAGTAGATTGATTTCTATCGTTCTTGTAATTTGGTTAAGCGGAACACCAGCCGAATTGTTTTCGAAAGGGTTAACCAGGCTCATTCCATTAATCTGCGTAGAAACAAAAACGAAACCGATCAACCAACCCAAAAATATAGATGCCGGACCTGCATCCTCACTGATTACCAGGGTAAATGTTACGACAAACAGCCAGATAAATACTTTAGTCAGATAAGAATAGGTAGTAGGGAAAATGGTGTTTTTAATACGCTCACTCATGCCCATTGAATCCGAAAATCTGGTCAGCATTTCATTAATTTCAATAAAACGGAAGCCATCAATGGCATTTGATTTTGATAATCTTTGCAAATCTCTTGATTGGATATTTAAAAGGGCATTATGCTTATTGGTATGTTTTTCTATTTCTTTCAGATCGGCCTCAGTTAAATATTTGGTATAAATCTCATCTATCGTTCCTCTTAAATTGGCCTTTAAAGCATATAAAAAACCAATATGCCTGTAAATCATACGTTTTACGCTTTCCTCGTCTTGATCAACATAATTGAGCAGCGCCCTTGCAAAAGAGCGTGAATCATTTACCAAAGCGCCCCAAACTTTTCTTGCCTCCCACCATCTATCGTAAGCCTGGTTATTGTTAAAACCGATAAAAAAAGCAATGGCTGTACCTAAAAGTGTTGGGATGATAGATGGAACGGAGAAATGATGTGAGATTAAATATTCGCGTACGAGATAAGCTACGGTGCAGGAGGCAATCATAATCAGGTCAACTTGCCACGTATTTCTTAAAATTCTACTTAATCTGATATTCTGTATTAACAACATATAATATAACGGAAAATGAATGAGCTACGGATGAAATTACAAAACTAAGGCCAAAATGTTTGATCATGTAACAAATTAAGTGACAAAGATTACAGGTTGCCGTTTATGGCGTAAATGTTTATCTTGGTAAACCAAATATTCCTGACCATTTATGAGCGACCATTTACCCAAGAACAATATTTTTAAAGTAATCGGTGCATCCTCTTTGGGTACATTGATTGAATGGTATGATTTTTACATCTTCGGCAGCCTTGCGGTTATCATTGGTCATCAGCTATTTCCGGAGGATGCAGGTGCATCAGCCTTAATCAACACGCTGGCTATCTTTGCGGCGGGTTTTATTGTTCGTCCGTTTGGTGCATTGGTTTTTGGCAGACTTGGTGATTTAATTGGCCGCAAGTATACTTTTCTGCTCACTTTGGTGCTTATGGGCGGATCGACTTTTTTTATCGGTTTAATCCCTTCTTATAAAAGCATTGGTTATGCTGCCCCAATTCTGGTTTTAGTTTTGAGGTTAATCCAGGGTTTGGCTTTGGGTGGCGAATATGGTGGTGCAGCTACTTATGTGGCAGAACATGCCCCAAAAAACAAACGTGGCTTTTTTACCAGCTGGATCCAGACTACGGCTACATTGGGTTTATTCCTCTCGTTAGGGATTATTGTGATCACAAAAAATATCCTGGGTGCCGAAACGTTTGGAAATTGGGGTTGGAGAATCCCTTTCCTGTTATCGATTGTACTGGTTGTGGTATCGATTTACATCCGCATGAAAATGCACGAGTCGCCCCTGTTCTCTAAACTGAAAGCTGAAGGAAATATTTCGAAGAATCCATTAAAAGAAAGTTTTAACAATAAGGCTAATTTTAAAATGGTGCTCCTGGCATTATTTGGCGCCACAATGGGTCAAGGCGTAGTCTGGTACACCGGACAGTTTTATGCACAATCCTTTTTGGAAAATACCTGTAAGCTGGATTTTAACGATTCGCGGTATATTTTACTCTGGGGAATTGCTTTTGCTACGCCGTTTTTTGTGGTTTTTGGTGCCTGGAGTGATCGGGTGGGACGAAAGTGGATCATGTTAAGTGGAATGCTTTTAGGCATTCTGTTTTACCGGCCAATATATCAGGTCTTTTTGGATGATACCGATTATACCAAAATTGAACAAGCTGATATTTTATCTGTAACTCCAGCTCGCGCAACTGCTGTTTTAATGGAAAATTTAACCGATAGCTTACGAACCGTTTCTACCAAAGTAAGCCTTAAAAACGGAGCTTCCTTTAACAGGGTGCAAACAGATACCGTTTCTGCAACAAGGGGGATTCTTTTGGGCAAAGAAATTATAAAAGATAAAGTTTTGCCAACACCGGTATTCTGGAAATTTGTTGGCTTGATTTTCTTCCAGATTTTGCTGGTTACCATGGTTTATGGTCCAATTGCGGCTTTCCTGGTCGAATTATTTCCGACCAAAATCAGGTATACCTCTATGTCGCTGCCCTATCACATCGGCAATGGTGTTTTCGGGGGGCTTGTACCATTTATCGCCACACTAATTGCAAGTTTTTCAGGCGCAACACCATTGTCCGGTCTTTGGTATCCAATTGGGGTGGCAGCGCTAAGTTTGGTTATTGGCACAGTCTATTTATCAAATAAACGAGACGAAAAAATTAATGACTAAATAAGATGAATACGTTAAAGAAATTTTTAGGACTGGTTTGGATGGTTTTAGGACCATTAACGATGACTTTTTTGTTTATCCAGGCGATAGATAAGGTAGGCTTAACGCATACCGATATCGAACGTACCAATACCATATTGCAGTGGGCAATTATTCTGTTTATTTTCCTCCCCATTAGCCTGGGTTTGATGATATTTGGCTTTTATGCCTGGAAAGGTGAGTACGATCACCTGCCAGAAAGTTCCGAAGAATTGTAGTTTTTTAGCTAAGCTCTTCACAGATTTAGCTTCCGGGCCTTGGTATCCTTGACCTCGCTATACTCCGCCACCATTGCAGAATTCTTTAATGTGGTCGATCTTAAACCGGAGTAGTGCAGAACGGAGAGATCTATAAAGTTAAGTTAATACTATGCAATCGTTCCCGGCATCGTTTGCAATGTTTAATTTATAAAAAACTTCATTCTGCTGAGTTTTAATGTTTAAAATTGTTCATCATATATTTTAAAATACGGCTGCGTAATAAAGTTTAACCTTTTACGTGGCCGGTTTTAATTTTAGCCTAACCAAATGGATATGAAAGTAATCAGCCTGTTCTTTCTGCTTGTATTATCATTTGCCGCAAATGCCGCTGATGTAAAACCTGATTTTATTGTGGCTGCAGATGGAAGTGGAAATTTTAAAACCATACAGGAGGCCATTCATGCGGTGCCTGATTTTAGGAATAAAACAACTGTAATCTTTATTAAAAAGGGTATTTATAAAGAGAAATTGATATTACCTGGCTCTAAAAGGAATGTGAAATTTATTGGCGAAAGTTTAAACGAAACCATTTTAACTTATGATGACTACGCCCGGAAAAAGAATATTTTTGGTGAAGAAAAAGGGACATCCGGCTCATCAAGCTTTTACATTTATGGCGAAGGCTTTTCAGCTGAAAATATCACTTTCCAGAATTCATCAGGCCCTGTGGGACAAGCCGTAGCGGTTTGGGCAGGTGGAGATAAATTAATTTTTACCAATTGCAGGTTTTTGGGCTTTCAGGATACGCTTTATACTTATGGAGGCAATAACCGTCAATATTATAAAAACTGCTATATTGAAGGTACGGTTGACTTTATCTTCGGGGCATCGACGGCCTGGTTCGAAAGCTGTACCATTTTTTGCAAAAAAGCAGGTTATATTACGGCTGCCTCAACGGCTGATACCACAAAATTTGGCTACGTTCTCAACAAATGTACAATCAAAGGCGATGCACCAGCCAATAGCTTTTATTTGGGCCGTCCATGGAGGCCATACGCAAAAGTGGCCTATCTCAACTGCGAATTACCTGATTTTATCCGACCGGAAGGCTGGAACAACTGGGATAAAGAAAGCAATGAAAAAACGGCTTATTTTGCTGAATATAAGAGTACCGGAAAAGGATCCGATCCTAAAAACAGGGTAAAATGGTCACACCAACTGACAGATGAAGAATATAAAGGCTATATTTTAGAAAACGTTTTCCGTGGATGGAATCCTGAAGCAAAATAATGTTGTAAACGTCTGATATACTGTGTTTAAAGTTCTGTCTGTAATGAGTGTTTTGCTGCATTTTCCGGCAACGATTGCATAGATTTCTCTTCTGTTTTAACTTCAAACAACGTACACTTGTTATTACAATAACCAAGTATAATTTAACAGCGCAAATAATGAAACATATTTCTGGCCGTTTATGCCATATTAAAGTAGCTCTCGCTTGCTTAGTTTTAACAGCAGCTGGTTCTGCCATGGCGCAACAAAAGCCAGGCTTACCCATTATCCGGCAGGTTAAATTTAAAGAAGATACCACGAGCATTGTTGCTTTTGGCGCAAAAGGCGATGGTATTACCTTAAATACCGAAAGCATTAATAAAACCATTAGCAGCGTGAGTGAAAAAGGCGGAGGAGTGGTGTTAATCCCGTCGGGCTTGTGGTTAACTGGCCCTATCGAACTAAAAAGCAACGTAAACCTGCACCTTAAACGCGATGCCATCCTACAATTTACCGCAGATTTTAATCAATACAAATTGGTACAGGGAAACTGGGAAGGTCAACCCGCATGGCGGAACCAAAGCCCGATTTCAGGTGTAAACCTCGAAAACATTGCCATTACCGGAACAGGAATTATCGACGGGAATGGTGGTGCCTGGCGTATGGTTAAAAGAGATAAACTTACTGAAACACAGTGGAAGAATCTCGTAGCATCCGGAGGCATCGTTAAAGCCGACGGAAAGATGTGGTACCCATCTGAAAAAACCCTTAAAGGCTCGAATACCAAAAATGCCGGTGTAATTGAAGCGGGCAAAACTGCTGCAGACTATGATGATATCAAAGATTTTCTCCGTCCGAATTTATTGGTGTTAACAGGCTGTAAAAAAATACTTTTAGAAGGGGTTACCTTTCAGAATTCGCCGGCGTGGAATTTACATCCTTTGCTTTGTGAAGATCTCACCTTAAGAAATTTGCAGGTAAAAAATCCTTGGTTTGCACAAAATGGCGATGGTGTTGATGTAGAATCATGTAAAAACGTATTGATTGAAGGCAACACTTTTGACGTTGGAGACGACGGAATCTGCATTAAATCAGGAAGAGATGAAGCGGGCCGCAAACGGGGTATACCAACCGAAAACGTGATTGTTAGAAACAATGTGGTTTACCATGCGCATGGCGGTTTTGTAATCGGTAGCGAAATGAGTGGCGGGGCAAAAAACATCTGGGTGTACAACTGTTCTTTTATCGGTACTGATATTGGTTTACGCTTTAAAACTACGCGTGGCCGTGGCGGTGTGGTCGAGAATATTTATATCAATAACATCAACATGATTGATATTCCCGGCGAGGCCATTTTATTCGATATGTATTATGCAGCTGTTGATCCGGTTCCCCTGGCTGGCGAAAAGCGGGAAGCCATTAAAACTGTTACCGTTCCTGTTACCGAAGCTACCCCACAGTTCCGAAACTTTTACATCAAGGATGTAGTGGCTAATGGTGCCGAAAAAGCGATATTTTTTAGAGGTTTACCTGAAATGAACATTAAGGATATCTACCTGGAAAACGTAACCATCAAAGCCAAAAAAGGAATCGAAATCATTGAAGCTACCGGAATTTTTCTAAAGAACATCAACATCATTGCAGAAAATACCAGCCCCTTGGTGATGATCCAGAATGGATCAAATATTAATATCAGCAGCTTAAAGTACCCTGATAACAGCAAATTGCTTTTTGATGTTTCCGGCGAAAAAACAAAAGGTGTAAAAATTGTTGCAACGGATGTTTCTAAAGCTAAAACAGCTGTCGTTTTAGGTACAGGTGTAGCAAAAAAAGCACTGGAAATTTCAAAATAACAACATGATGAAACAATCGATCTTATATACAATAGTTGCATTTATTGGTTTTTCTGTTTTAACACACCGTGGGTTTGCCCAAAAAAAGTTATCTGAACAGTTAACCTTAACTGCGATGGAAAAACTGTTTCAGGATACGACGCTGCTAAAAGGTGCCAAGGGCCCCAAATGGACGTACGACATGGGGGTTGTTCTGGAAGGTGCAGCTGCCGTTTGGCGAAATACCGGCGACGGGAGGTATTTTAAATATATCCAAAGTTCGATGGATGCCTATCTGGATAAGGAAGGCAACATTGCTACCTATAAACCGGAAGATTTTAATATTGATAACATCAAAAATGGCCGCTCATTATTGCTGTTGTATAAAGTTACCGGGCAGCAGAAATACCTGTTAGCCGCAACTAAATTATACGATCAGCTGCAAAAACAACCGCGTACCAGGGAGGGTGGTTTCTGGCACAAGAAAATTTATCCAAACCAGATGTGGCTGGATGGTTTATACATGGGTGAGCCATTCTACGCTGAATATGCTAAACTGATGAAAAAGGATGCTGCTTTTGATGACATTGCTAAACAGTTTATCCTTATGGAAAAAAACTCGCGTGATGCAAAAACAGGGTTGCTTTACCATGGCTATGATGAAAGTAGAAGCGAACAGTGGGCGGACAAGACAACCGGACGTTCGCCAAATTTTTGGGCCAGGGCAATGGGCTGGTACATCATGGCTTTGGTGGATGTGCTGGATAATTTTCCTGCAGATCATCCGCAAAGGAAAGAATTACTGGCTATTTTAAATCGTACGGCAACTGCAGTAGTGAAATACCAGGATCCAAAATCAGGTGTTTGGTTTGATATTCTAGATATGCCAACCCGAAGAGGAAATTACCTGGAAAGTTCGGCATCGAGCATGTTTGTGTATGGCTTGGCTAAAGGCGTTCGTAAAGGCTGGTTAGCATCATCTTTTATGGCTGCGGCTAATAAAGGTTATGCGGGTTTAAAGAAAGAGTTTGTGGAACAAGCAGGAACTGAAAGGATAAATTTGACTAAAACAGTTTCCGTATCCGGTTTGGGCGGAAAACCAAAATACCGGGATGGAAGCTTCGACTACTATATTAGTGAAAAAGTAATTACCAATGATCCGAAAGGCGTAGGCGCATTTATTTGCGCTGCTGTTGAAATGGAAATAAACCAGTTGCCAAAACCGGGAAAAGGATTAACCGTTACCATTGATAATTTTTTCAACAATGAGTATATGGTTGGCCCAACCGGAGATAAAATCCCTTTCCATTACTTGTGGGAAGAAGATGATAACAATGGATTTTCTCTATTCGGAAAAATGTTTAACGATGCTGGTGTAAAAACCAATACGCTTAAAGTTGCACCAACAACTGTAAACTTAAAAGGCAGCAATATTTACATTATTGTAGATCCGGATACTGAAAAAGAAACTGCGAAGCCCAATTATATGAATGCTGAGCATGCGAAGCAAATTGCAGCCTGGGTGAAAGCTGGTGGGGTTTTGGTACTGCTCCTAAACGATGCAGGCAATTGCGAAATTTCAAAATTCAATGTTTTGCCCGAAACTTTCGGGATCCATTTTAATGAAGATAGCCGCAATAAAGTTCAGGGTGCGAATTTTGAACAAGGGGCAATAAAAATCCCGGAAGGAAACGCTATTTTCAAAACAGCTAAGAAAGTATACATCAAAGAAATATCGACTCTTGTGGCTAAGAGTCCGGCTGTTTCTGCTTTAGCCGATAAGGGAGACGTGATTGTTGCCACCGCAAAATATGGCAAAGGGACAGTTTTCGCCGTGGGTGATCCATGGTTTTATAATGAATATATCGATGGTAGAAAACTACCTGCAGCGTTTGAAAATTTTAAAGCCACGAATGATCTGGTGAATTGGTTGATCAAGCGAGTGCCGGGGAAGAAATAGGTTTATTAACCACAGATGAAGTGGATGAACACAGATAAATAGTGGTTCGTGGAGACACGAACCGTGGCATAAGAAGGAAAAGTACTCCGTGCTAATCTGTGTCTCGGTGGTAAAAACTAACCATGGCGTAAAATAAAATTAGTGATCTGTGATGACACAGACCACGGCACAAACAGAATGATGAAAATGAGAATATTGTTAACCCTAATCTGCAGCACTTTATTATTGTCGTGTTATGCACAACAATCTGTTGATTCTACAGCAGATAAAATGCTGGTTTATCAATTGGGCAATGGCGGCTGGCCAAAGCAACTGGAAGATAAAAGTGTAGTTAACTACGACGCTGCTTTAACGCCAGCCTTGTTGGCCAAAATAAAGGCAACTAAAGATTTACATGCCACTTTCGATAATAAAGCTACCAGTAGAGAAATTGTTTACCTGGTAAAGGCATATAAAAAAAAGCAGAACAAAGCTTATTTAGCTGCTGCTGAAAAAGGCCTTGATTATATTTTATCGGCACAGTATGCCAATGGTGGCTGGCCACAATATTATCCTGATCAATCTTCTTACCGATCGGAGATTACTTACAACGATGATGCAATGATCAATGTGCTGAACATATTACAGGATATTGCCATGCAAACAAACGATTTCGATGTGGTAAACCCAGCCTACATGAAAAAAGCAGGAAAAGCAGTTGCGAAAGGCATTGATTGTATTTTAAAAACGCAGGTGAAACAAAATGGCGTGTTAAGCATTTGGGCTGCACAGTATGATAAAGATTCGATGTTGCCCGCAAAGGCCAGGGCTTTTGAGCCAGCCTCATTGAGTACCAGCGAATCTGTAGGGATTGTGCGCTTTTTAATGCGGATCAAAAATCCTTCGGTTGCAGAAAAAAATGCCATTACTGCAGCAGTAAAATGGTTCGATACTTATAAAATTGTAGGCTTCCGCTTTGATAGGCCGAAAAATCCTAAAGCCAATGTCAAAGCTGCGGCCTTGATCCAAGATTCAACGGCAATTGCCTGGGCGCGCTTTTACGACCTTGATCAAAATACCCCGATTTTTGGTGATCGCGACAATGCCATTAAAACAAAATTAGAAGAATTAAGCCTTGAAAGGCGCAATGGCTATGCCTGGTATGGCAACTGGGCGCAGAAATTAATTGAAAAAGAGTACCCTAAGTGGTTAACCACAAATGGCAAATAAACAGAAGTATACTCTTCAAAAAGAAATATAATTCACCTTGTGCCTCGTTGCCCTGGTGGCCAAATAACATTAGCAATGATTTTAAACAAAGAAAATTTAAAGAACATTAACGGCGAAAAGGTTACAAAACCTACACCCGAAATTTTAGCATTACCAGAGCGGGTAATCCAGTTTGGTACCGGGGTTTTACTGCGTGGTTTACCTGATTATTTTATTGATAAAGCCAATCAGAAAGGAATTTTCAACGGTCGTGTACTTGTTGTTAAATCCACAGCAAAAGGTGGTGCTGATGCCTTTTCGAAACAGGATAATTTATATACACTTTGTGTAAAAGGCATTGAGGATGGGGTTAATGTTGAAGAAAATTCGATTAATGCTTCAATAAGCCGGGTTTTAGCAGCTTCGCAAGATTGGACGGAAATTTTAAAAGCTGCCCATCAGCCCGAAATGCAGATTGTAATTTCTAACACCACAGAAGTAGGCATTGTAAAAAGCGAAGATAAAATCACTGACCATCCTCCACAATCTTACCCTGGCAAACTGCTTGCCTTTTTGCACGAACGCTATAAAGCCTTTAACGGCTCAGTAGAAAGCGGAATGGTGATCGTGCCAACAGAACTCATTAGTGATAATGCCGACAAACTGAAAGAAATTTTGCTTGATCTGGCTATCCACAATAAATTAGGCTGGGATTTTGAAAACTGGTTAAAAACAGCCAATCATTTTTGCAAAACCTTAGTTGACAGAATTGTGCCAGGAAAACTTCCGGAAGCAGCGCAAAAAGCCGTTGAAAATGAACTGGGTTATGAAGATGAACTGATGATCATGGCCGAGCCTTTCCGGCTTTGGGCGATCGAATCATCAAGCGAAAAAGTGAAAGAAGTATTAGCTTTTGCAAAAGCAGATAAAGGTATCTTTATTGTTCCTTCCATTGATAAATTTAAAGAACTTAAACTCCGTTTGCTTAATGGTACACATACCATTAGCTGCGGGCTGGCTATTTTAGCAGGCTTCGATACCGTAAAAGAGGCCATGGCAAATAAAGATTTCTCGGACAATGTATTAAAACTGATGAAAGATGAAATTGCGCCTGTGGTGGTGAATGAAGATATTGCCTACAGTGAAGCAATTGCCTTTGCAGAAAGTGTAATCGACCGTTTTAGTAATCCATCTTTAGCACACCAGTGGCAGGCCATTACTCTAAATTTTACCTCAAAAATGCAAATGCGTAATATGCCGCTCATCAGGAGATATTATGCTTTAAAAAATGAAGTGCCTCAGCTTACTGCTTTAGGTGTGGCTGCCTACATCCTTTTCATGAATGTGGATAAACAAGGTGATACTTACACAGCAAACGTAAACGGAAAAACCTACCCCATACAGGATGAATTTGCGGAAATTTTATACGAATACTGGAAAAACCCAGAAACCGTTGTAGATAATACCCTAGGCGACAGGCGCCTGTGGGATAAAAACCTTAATAATTATCCAGGCTTTAACGCAGCCGTAAAATCGTACGTTGATTTATTACAGAACAAAGGTGCAAAAGAAACTTTAAGTAACTTGCATTCAGAAACAGCAATTTAAAATGGTTACTAGAATTTTAAAAATCCATCCTAACGATAATGTATTGGTTGCTTTGCAAAACCTGGCAAAAGGCGAAACCATTATTCACGATGGACAGGAATATATTTTACAGGATGACATTCCGGCCAAGCATAAATTTTTTATGCAGGATATGAACCCAGGCGATCACATCATGATGTATGGCGTATTGGTAGGAAAAGCACAGCACTTTATCCTTAAAGGTGGTTTAATGGATACCGAAAATACCAAACACGCGTCTGATCCTTTCGAATTCCGTCCGTACCATTACGAATGGCAGGCACCTGACGTGGCTAAGTTTGAAGGCAGAACCTTTAATGGTTACATCCGTAGCGATGGCAGGGTAGGTACTGCAAATTATTGGCTGTTCATACCGACCGTTTTCTGCGAAAACCGCAATCTGGATGTCATCCGCGAAGCCTTACACAACGAGCTGGGCTATGCAGTAACAGATAAATACAAATCATACGCGCATCAACTGGTTGAAGCCTATAAAAATGGTGAAGTTTTAGGTGAAGCCGATCCGGAATCTATGGGTATGGCTAATCCATCTGCCAACCGGGTATTTAAAAACGTTGATGGCATTAAATTCTTGAATCATCAGGGCGGTTGTGGTGGTACGCGTCAGGATGCTGCTGTGCTAAGTAAGTTATTGGCTGCATATGCCGATCATCCTAATGTGGCTGGTGTAACGGTATTGAGTCTAGGCTGCCAGAATCTCCAGGTGCACGATTTTATGGAAGATCTGAAGCATCGTAACCCTAATTTCGATAAACCTTTGTTTGTTTTTGAACAACAACAATCGCAGAGCGAGGAACAGCTGATTAAAGAGGCCATCCGTAAAACCTTTATCGGTTTAACCGAGATCAATAAAATCGAGCGTCAGCCAGCGTCCTTAAGTAAACTGGTGCTGGGGGTAAAATGCGGCGGTAGTGATGGTTTTAGCGGGATCAGTGCCAACCCTGCTGTGGGCTATACTTCCGATTTATTGGTGGCTTTAGGAGGTACCGTGCTCCTTGCTGAATTCCCTGAGCTTTGTGGCGCTGAACAACAGTTGATTGATCGCACTAAAGATGAAACAGCAGCACGTAAGTTTATCCAGTTAATGACGGCTTATAACCAGGCTGCAGAAAATGTAGGTTCCGGATTTTTTATGAATCCATCACCGGGCAATATTAAAGATGGTTTAATCACTGATGCCATTAAAAGTACCGGAGCAGCCAAAAAGGGCGGGACATCACCGGTAGAAGATGTGTTGGATTATACCGAGCCTGCAACTAAGCCCGGATTAAATTTAGTTTGCACACCTGGAAACGACGTGGAAGCCACTACAGGAAAGGCTGCATCAGGTGCGACCTTAATTTTGTTCACCACCGGTTTAGGAACGCCAACAGGCAATCCGGTTTGTCCGACCATCAAGGTATCAACTAATAATGCTTTAACGAAGCGAATGAGCGATATCATTGATATCAACTGTGGTCCTGTAATTGAAGGCGAAAAAACAATCGAACAAATGGGCGAAGATATCTTGGAATATTGCATTAAAGCGGCTAGCGGTGAAGTAATTCCTAAAGCGGTGTTGCTTAATCAGGATGATTTTATCCCATGGAAAAGGGGGGTGAGTTTGTAGTCCGAAGTCGGAAGACCGGGGTCGGAGATTTGCGTGGCTATCCTTGCAACCGCCTTTAGCTTGCAGTTGCCGCTGTCTGTGTCCCATTGCCGTGGTCTGTGTCCCCACAGACCACAAACAAATAAAATACAAATTGAGTTCCGGTCTGTGAGGACACAGACCGGGGGTTAAAAAAATAAATAGATAAGTATTTTAATTGCCGTGGTCGGTGTCCCGTCGCCGTGGTCTGTGTCCCCACTGACCACCAACAGATAAAATACAGATTGAGTTCCGGTCTGTGAGGACATAGCCGGAGCATAAATAAAACATGAATAGATAAGTGTTTTGATCATTTCAAATCTACTGTCTCAAATAACATAGAATGAAACCTTTTTTAGACGAAAATTTTCTTTTGCAAAGCAAAACTGCTGAAAAGCTTTATCACCATTTTGCAAAATCACTACCCATTATCGATTACCATAACCACCTGATACCGGAGCAGATTGCCAATAATACGCAATTTGCCAACATCAGCCAGGTTTGGCTTGCTGGCGATCATTACAAATGGAGGGCCATGCGTGCTAATGGAGTGGATGAAAAATACATTACCGGTGTAGGATCTGATTACGAGAAATTTGAAAAATGGGCCGAAACCGTTCCTTATACCTTACGCAATCCGTTATACCACTGGACACATTTGGAACTTCAACGTTATTTTGGTATAAACGACCTGCTTTCGGGCAAAACGGCCCGGAAAATTTATGATGAATGCGCTGCTAAACTGCAAACGCCTGAATATTCAGTACGTGGTTTGTTAGCCAAAATGAATGTAGAGGTTGTTTGTACTACCGACGATCCTTTAGATAGCCTGAACTTTCATCAACAACTGGCAAGAGAAGGCGCTAACCTTAAAATGTTGCCAGCTTTCCGCCCGGATAAGGCCATGAACAGTGATGATATTGAAGGCTTAAATGAATATATCGACAAACTGGAAACGGTTGCCGATAAAAGCATTAGCAGTTTACAGGATTATATTGATGCTTTAAAAGGCCGCCATGATTACTTTGCAGCAAACGGCTGCTCGGTTTCCGATCATGGTTTAGAGCAGATTTATGCTGAAGACTATACCGAAGCTGAAATTGCATCAATCTTTGATAAAATCCGCGGTAAACAAACTATTTCCTACCAGGAAAACCTGAAATTCAAATCGGCTATGCTGGTTTATTTTGCAGAATGGGATCATGAAAAGGGCTGGGTACAACAATATCACCTTGGTGCTTTGCGTAACAACAATGCCCGTATGTTAAGACAATTGGGACCTGATACCGGTTGGGACTCAATCGGCGATTTTAGCCAGGCCCGTATGCTATCGAAATTTCTAAATCGCCTGGATAATCAGGATAAACTGGCTAAAACCATTATCTATAACCTTAACCCGGCAGATAATGAGTTGATTGCCACCATGATCGGTAACTTTAACGATGGCTCTGTAGCCGGTAAAGTGCAGTTTGGTTCAGCATGGTGGTTTTTAGACCAAAAAGATGGGATGATCAAACAGTTAAATGCCTTATCAAACATGGGGCTTTTAAGCCGCCTGGTAGGGATGCTTACCGATTCGCGCAGTTTCCTTTCCTTTCCCCGTCACGAATATTTCAGGAGGATTGTTTGTAACCTGTTTGGAGAAGATATGGAGAATGGCGAATTGCCTAATGATTTGGAATGGGTGGGCAAGATTGTGCAGGATATTTCGTATTTTAACGCAAAAAATTACTTTAAATTTTAACCAAAATCAGGCTTTAGAAGGGTATTTTATTGGAATCAAATCATTTCAATCGTTTTCCTTTCATTTTCATTCGGTTGCCGAAAACAGGATGAAATACGCCGATCAGATATAAAAATGAGTACCCAGATATTCGCTTCATCAGCAAAAGGAAAAAAAGTTTTAAGCTTTGGTGAAATACTTTTACGCATCTGTCCGGATATGGACGGAGCATGGTTAAAAGAAAATAAATTACCGTTTTACGTGGGTGGCGCCGAACTCAATGTGGCCACTGCCTTAGCCTTATGGAACGTACCTTCGGCCTACCTTTCGGCGGTGCCTGATAATTCGGTTACCCGCGAAATCGTGGAATACCTTAATGTACGCAATATTGATACTACACCTACGGTTTACCATGGCGAACGTTTAGGTTTGTACTATTTGCCTAAAGGGAAAGACCTTAAAAATGCCGGGGTAATTTACGACCGGGCCAATTCGGCCTTTGCGGGTTTAAAAGTTGGACAGATTAACTGGGACGAAGTTTTTGAAGATGTTGCCTGGTTCCATTTCAGTGCCATTTGCCCTGCCATTAACCAAAATATTGCTGACGTTTGTTTGGAAGCCTTAAAAGTAGCAAGTGCTAAAAATATTACCATTTCACTTGATTTAAACTATCGGGCAAAGCTTTGGAAATATGGAAAGGAACCGATTGATATTTTGCCTGAGCTGGCTCAATATTGCACGCTGATTATGGGGAATGTTTGGGCAGCCAATAAAATGCTGGGCACTGCGCTTCACGAAGATTTAACAGTGGCAGAGGGTTATGCAAAGGAAACGTTACTGCAACAGGCAACTGATACTTCTAAAGAAATATTAAGTTTGTTTCCGGCGTGTAAAGCGGTTGCCAATACTTTCAGGTTCGATCATGGAAAGGGAATACGATATTATACCGCCATTTATACAGACAACGAATTAACGGTTTCGGAAAAATACGTTTCTGATGAAATTTTGGATAAGGTGGGCAGTGGAGATTGTTTTATGGCTGGCCTGATTTATGGCTTTTACAACCAGTTACCGGCCCAAGAGACCATAAGTTTTGCCACAGCAGCGGCATATGATAAATTGTACATTCCAAGCGATGCTACAACCAGTACTGTAGCTGATATAGAAAAAAGAATAATAAGATGATTAGCAACAAGCACAAAATTTTAGATGCCATTTTAGAGCAGGGCATGTTACCGCTTTTTTATCAGGATAGCGAATCAGGCAGCATAGAAATATTACGCACCTTGTATAAAGCCGGTGTTCGTGTTTTCGAATACACCAATCGTGGTAAATCGGCTTTGTCAAACTTTAAAAAGTTAAAAGAAATCCGTGATGCAGAAATGCCCGATCTTTATTTAGGTATCGGAACCATTAAAACGCCTGCTGATGCCAATGCTTTTATCGAAGCTGGAACCGATTTTATTGTGGCACCGATCGTAAATCCGGCAGTTGCCGAAATTGCAAACAAAATCGGAATGCTTTGGGTACCGGGGTGTATGACACCGACAGAAATCAGTGTGGCACAGGAACACAAAGCTATGCTGATAAAAATTTTCCCGGCAAATATTTTGGGCCCTGAATTTATTTCTTCAATTAAAGATCTTTTTGCCGGACAACTGTTTATGCCAACAGGTGGGGTAGAAATAAATGCTAATAACCTAAAAACCTGGTTTAAAGCTGGTGTTTGTGCCGTTGGGATGGGAAGCAAACTAATCAGTAAGGATGTAATGAGCAAAGGGCTTTACGATGAGCTTTTCGACAATACCCAGCTGGCACTTGAACTTATCAAGCAAAGTAAATAACCCCAACCCCTAACCACACACAAACGAAATGAGCCAACCAAAAATCAGCAATTACAGATGGACTATATGTGCACTGTTATTTGTTGCAACTACCATTAACTATTTAGATCGACAGGTACTCTCGCTTACATGGAAAGACTATTTTGTTCCCGAATTTCATTGGACAGATAGTGACTACGGAACCATTACGGCATTATTTTCCCTTTTTTATGCCGGATCAATGTTGGTAGCAGGACGGTTTGTTGATTGGATGGATACCAAAAAAGGTTTCCTTTGGGCAATTGGAATTTGGTCTGTGGGTGCCTGTATTCATGCTTTTTGCGGTATTGCTACTTCGGGAATCATTACAGGTTCGTGGGTGATGAGCTTTGCAGGTGCAAAAGAGGCATTGTCTACTGTTGGCAATACTACATTAATTCTATCAACCAGTCTTTCGCTATTTATTTTTGCCCGTTTTGTACTGGCCCTTGGTGAGGCCGGAAACTTTCCGGCAGCCATTAAAGCTACAGCCGAATATTTTCCTAAAAAGGACCGCGCATTTGCCACCAGTATTTTTAATGCAGGTGCAACAGTTGGTGCCCTGGCTGCCCCAGTTACGATTCCCTACATTGCCGATGCTTATGGCTGGGAAATGTCGTTTATTATCATCGGTGCCTTAGGTTTTATCTGGATGCTTTTCTGGATTTTACTTTATGGCAAACCTGAAAACCACTCAAGGGTAAGTCAGGCAGAGCTAGCTTATATTCAACAGGATATTGTAGCACACGATCAGATTAGCGAAACGGTTACCGCAGCATCACCGGTAAAAAAACTATCTTTTGTTGATTGCCTTAAATTTAAACAAACCTGGGCCTTTGCTTTTGGTAAATTTATGACCGATGGTGTTTGGTGGTTTTATCTGTTTTGGTCGCCCGCATACCTTAAAGATATTTATAAAATGAGCGGTACCGAAAGTGCTTTTCCCCTATTTATACTCTACGTAATTACCTTGTTATCCATTATTGGAGGCTGGCTGCCATCCTATTTTATCGATAAGAAAAACATGAACCCTTACGATGGCAGGATGAAATCCATGTTAATTTTCGCCTTTTTTCCATTATTGGCATTGTTGGCCCAGCCTTTAGGTCTTTACAGCTACTGGCTGCCGGTAATTATCATCGGTATTGCAGGTGCCGCACACCAGGCATGGTCGGCCAATATATTTACTACGGTGAGTGATATGTTTCCTCGCCAGGCCATTGCAACCGTAACCGGAATTGGTGGTATGGCCGGAGGTGTAGGATCTTTTTTCATTAACAAAGGTTCAGGAGTACTGTTTACCTATGCCGGCGATACACAGATGGCTTTTATGGGGTTTCAAGGTAAAGAAGCTGGTTATTTTATCGTTTTCTCTTTTTGTGCGGTAGCTTATCTCATCGGCTGGACGGTAATGAAAGCCCTTGTTCCAAAATATAAGGTAATAGAAGTTAAATAATTCAACCCTAAAAGATTTAGGCAATATAATTGTGCTTAAATCTTTGATATCTTTTTTAAAGTGCTAATCTATACTTAAACTATAGACTTAACATTAATTTAACCTAATCACAAACCCAAATTGAGTACATTGCTAAACCTCGAAAGTATTTTCGTTGAAGAGAGCCAGATTCCAGATGAATTTAGGCTCAAGGAAGAAATCAATCAAAAGGAGTTTCTTTCTAATGGAGAAATGAAGCCATGGAATGGACCATGTAATGAAGTGTTTTCTCCTGTATGCGTAAAAACCCCTGAGGGTTTAAAACGAAAACGCATTGGTAGTTTTCCTGTTTGTACGGAGAAAGAGTCGGCAGAAGCATTAGATGCAGCCGTAGCAGCCTATGATAATGGTCGCGGACAGTGGCCTACCATGAGTGTTGCCGATCGCATTAGCTGTGTAGAAAACTTTACACAAAAGATGATTGAGCAAAAGGAAATTGTTGCCAAACTGATTATGTGGGAGATTGGAAAATCTTATGCCGATTCGGTTAAAGAATTTGACCGTACGGTGGAGTATATCTACGCCACTATTGATGCGTTGAAAGATATCGACAGGCAGTCGTCACGTTTTGAAATAGAGCAGGGAATTGTGGCCCAGGTGCGCCGTTCTCCCCTCGGCGTTGTACTTTGTATGGGTCCTTTCAACTATCCTTTAAACGAGACTTTTACCACGCTTATCCCGGCTTTGATTATGGGCAATACCCTCTTATTCAAACCACCTAAGCATGGTACCCTGTTGCACTATCCTTTGTTAGAGGCTTTCCGTTCTAGTTTTCCTAAAGGTGTAGTGAATACCATTTATGGCCGCGGCAATACCATCGTTCCAGGTTTGATGAAATCTGGTAAAATCAATGTGCTTACTTTAATTGGTTCAAGTAAGGTTGCTAATGAACTGAAAAAATTACATCCTAAGGTAAACCGTTTGAGGGCGATTTTAGGTTTGGATGCCAAAAATGCGGCCATCATCACTAAAGACGCCGATCTTGATCTGGCAGTTTCCGAAACGGTACTGGGTTCGCTTTCTTTTAACGGACAACGGTGTACCGCAATTAAAATCGTTTATGTGCACCGCAGTTTGGCGCAGGAATTCTTAAAGCGCTTATCTGCCGAAGTAGAAAAACTAAATTTTGGCATGCCTTGGGAAAAAGGCGTAAACCTTACGCCATTGCCTGAACTGAATAAACCCGAATATTTAAAGGAATGTATTGATGATGCTGTTTCACATGGTGCTAAAGTGATCAATACAAATGGGGGGCAAACCTTGGAAACATTTGTTTATCCGGCCATTGTTTATCCGGTAAATGGTAATATGAAACTTTATCGCGAAGAACAGTTTGGCCCGATTGTTCCGGTGGTACCATTTGATGACCTGGAAGAGCCTATCGAGTATTTAATTGATTCGCCACATGGTCAGCAGGTAAGTATTTTCAGCAATAATGCTGCGGTAATTTCTTCGTTGATTGATCCTTTGGTTAATCAGGTAAGCCGTGTAAATATCAATTGCCAGTGCCAGCGCGGACCTGATGTTTTTCCTTTTACAGGCCGTAAAGACAGTGCTGAAGGTACACTTTCCGTAGTGGATGCCTTGCGTTCATTCTCGATCCGTTCTTTGGTGGCAACCAAATTTACAGATGATAATAAAAAGTTATTGAACGAAATTGTTAAAGGAGATGATTCAAACTTTTTAAGCACGAAGTATATTTTCTAGTGGCTAGTTAACTAACATAGATCGTCATTGCGAGGAGGAACGACGAAGCAATCTTAATGCGTAAGCCAATAGCGATCGTTGTAAGATTGCTTCATCGGCTGAAAAAGCATCCTCGCAATGACGATTTTTCAATTTCGTATTCTCAGCTGTCATTCTGAACGCAGTGGAGAATCTTTATAGTTTGGCTTTATAATGGTCTCACTTTTAATTAGGATTATTAAAATCCGCATTCGTAATGCAGGATAAGTGCTTTGGCGATACAATCGCCTTTCTCGTTCATCTTCGTTTCAAACGAAGACGATGATCGCCTTCATACATCATTTGGTATACATTTATCTATTTATGCTGTTGTAAAAGAAAGGATCCTTTACTGGCGTTCAGTACGACAATGCCCAACGCTGTGTACTCAGTGAATTTCTCGGTGTACTCGGTGGTAAAAAAGATGCTTCACTGCACTACCATTGACAGAATCTTATAGAAGAATCGTCATTCTCGCGCATGCGGGAACCACGGAGTGCTCAGCGAAGCTAATCTTAAAGCGCTTGTATTAAGATTCCCAATCAAGTTGGGAATGACGATCTCTCAAGAGATATACCTACTTAAAATTTATCTGTCAAACATATTGATTTTTATAAAATAAATTATCCCTCAGGATGACAAATGAGACTTTTACTTCAAACTTTTAGCTAAATTCAACTTTAACTCCTTAATCCCTTTCATCACCAAACCAGCAACCTGTTTGGCGCCCTCCGGACTTAGATGCGTATCATCTTTTTTGCCTTTTGGATAATTTACATTTCCCGAATCAACATAGTTGAATAATTTGATGGATGGTTTATCTCCCAGTCGCATTAATAAACTTTCCGTTTTTGCCAGCATATCAATTAGGGGCACCTGAAGTGAATCGGCCACCTGACGGGTTATGCGCGGATAATCGCCATGTGAATCCACTAGCACACCGTTTTTGAAGCTTCTGCGGGAGATTGGCGTGAGTAAAACCGGAAAGGCATTTTTGTTTCTCGTTTCTTTAATATAGTTAATCAGATTTGTTTTAAAATCGGCCAGCGAAACACCAACCGCCGGCTTATCCACTTTCTCATCGTTATGTCCAAACTCAATGAACACATAATCACCTGGATTTAACTGTGCCAATACCGGATCCCAATGTTTTTCCGCCCTGAACGATTTGGTACTCCTGCCGTTTAATGCCCGGTTATCAACCGTAACATCGTTTTTAAAATAAGATTGTAGTGCCATTCCCCAGCCCGTTTCAGGATAGGCCTTTTCTTCTTTATTGGCTGCGGTAGAATCACCAATGATGTATAGCTTCGTTTTCTTTTGTATGAAAGCAAAGGAGCATAAAATGAATAAGGCTCCAACTGCAAAAAACTTAAGGCAATTTGTTCTCATTTTATTAGTTTTTAATTGGATTCCACTGATCCGCTCCACCCAGTATATTTTTTAATGTATATTTTCCTGCCTCTTGATCGCTGAGCTGTCTTGTCCAAGGCAATCTCGTATTAGGTGATGCTCCAGCGCCTTTACTTTTATATTCCGCATAAAAAACCGTTAATTCTTTGTCTGGAAACATCTTATCGCCTTTCCACGGGTTCCAGCCTTCGGGCAAAATATGTTTACCCAAATCACATTTGATGAATACTGTTTTTGCATAAGGCCGCCATGGTCTGCCGAGATAGGCTTTTGTTGCCATTGAATCTGCAATGAGCTTACAATTTAAAAAAACAAATCCGAATTTTTGCTGTGCAGAAGTTGAAGCGGCGGTTACATAAGAGTTACTTAAACTTTTGATTGTACAGTCATTAAAAACAACGGTTGCCTTGCCAAAAATGAAATCGGTAGTGCCTTCTACATAACAGTTTTGGTAATACTGGCGGCTATTTTCAATTGCTGCATAAAGCGTATCCTGATTGCCCAGAAACCTACAGTTTATTGCTACAAAACGATCGCCTTCTACATGCAGAGCAACAGCCTGTCCAACGCTTCCGGATGAATTGATAATGGTTAAATTTTCAAGGTGGATATCATTCCCCTGGACCAATGCGGTAAAAGAAGTATATGTGCTAAAGTTAACATTGCCAAATTGGTCTTTGCCAGTCGGATTTGGCTTCCCCGAATAATCATTATTGGTAATAATGGTATTTTCGGCACTTTCGCCAATTAAAGCAATTTTCGTTTTCCATGATGGGATAATCAGCTTTTCTTTATAAATTCCCTTTTTCACATAAATCTTAACTTCTTTCTCCCCTAAATCCCTTATCGAATTTACGGCCTCCTTTATGGTTTTATAATTTGCACTTCCATCCTGAGCAACGGTTATGGTTGATGGATATTTGGGATCCTGCGCATAAGCCCCTAAACAAACACTGATGTAAAGCAGCAAGGTAGCGCCGATATGGATTAGTACTGATTTGATCATTTAGTGGAAAAATTCTTCAGGCCAAATTGCTATTTAAAAAAAGACTATACCATTACTTGTATTTTAGCGCTAATTTTTCATGTTGAGCCTGTCGAAACGCCCTGTGAGAATTTAAGAACGCCGCTCGACAAGCTCAGGATGACATTATGCTTATGATACAGCTACTAAGATAAGTCTATTAATTTCTCCATCTCGGGTCGCCAATTCCATTTGTTTTTAAATCTTGCTGACTGATGGTAAAATTACCTGTAGCAGGTGAGGTAAAACCAGGATTAAGCGTCGTATATGTTCCGGCATCATATTTAGCACCGGCAGTTGCACTACCCGAAATAAAAGTTGGGGCAGCAAAATAGTTGTTCGCTGTAAAATTTCCCGCTACAATGTTAGTAGAAAGCTGGTTGGTTAAAATGCCACCAGAGCTGGCTACTATATTTTTTGAAAAGTAAATCTCATGTTTGGCTAATCGAACGTAAAACAACCTGTTTGAAGCGCCATTGCTAATTCCATTTAAGGTATTGGTAACAACATTTATAACGGATATTATGCTGGGGAAATTGGTTGAGCCTGCAGGGTCCATCCTGATAAAATCTCTGGCCATAACAGCGGCATAAACTGTGTTGTTGGTAAAATTTAATGTTTTGGTCAAACCCGATCTAAAATCGATAAAATCTCCGCCATTACATTCAATATTGTTAATGATATTTCCCTTAAAAGTTACCGACTCGATAAGTACCTTTAAATTTACATAGAAAAGCCCTTTGGTATAGTTTCTTACAACTGAATTTTCCAGTACGAAATTCCCGTAAGCGTTATCAGATGCTTCATCGTAAATAAAAGTTTGATTCCCATTTAACGATCCGGTGCCATCCAATATCACATCTTTCACCGTTAAACCTGCATTGGCCTTTAATCTCAGAACCATGCCGTTAATAATCGGTCTGTCAGTTGGTTTTGTTCCCCTGATGGTAATTGATTTTGATGCAATAACATCTGCGTTTACGGTATAAGTTCCTGGTGCAAGCCCAAAAACAGTCCCGGCAGTGGCATTTGCAATCAGGGCGGCCAGGTTATCTGACGGGCTTACCAGGGTTGCACCTGTAAAATTATAAAGTGTGGTAAAAGTTGCCGTTCCCCTAACTTTGCTTCCCGCGAGCAATTTTGCTGAGTAATCAGTTTCTCCGGTTAAGCCTGTTATGGTTGCTTCCCCAGCAGCAATCTCTGCTGCGGTAACTGTATGTGTGATATTTCCGGGTAATATGGTAATTGTTGTTGCTGTTTCGCCAGGGGTCCAGTTCAGCACAACTGAACTAGCGGTTAGTTTGGTTTGGTTTACCGTTTGGAAAATCTGTTCAGTATCTGTTTTTGCAGATGTGCTTACCCATTTGGAATCTGCAATACCCTGTGCAACACCTTTTACCCTGATTGCATATTGCGTATCGCCTATTAATCCGGTAATGGTGTAGGGTAATTGTGCTGTGGTAATGCTGGTTATAGATTTTACCGGAGTACCTGTAAAATCAGCATTATCGTATACCTCAATGGTATAAGATGTGGCATTCGGTACAGCGTTCCATGTTAATTTAACACCAGTTTTATTTACAATGGTCGCTGTTAAACCGGGAGTAGAAAAAACCCGGTCGACCTCAAGTTTGGTAATTTCTTCTAAGTTATTTTTTTTACATGCCGATAAACAAACTGTCGCCATGAGTAAGAAGTGGTATATATATCTATTAATCTTTTTCATAACCTCTGGTTTATAAGTTTAAAGGCTTATTATTTAACATTCCGTTAGATGAATCTAAAAATACCTGCCATATTGGCCAATATTGCTGAAGGTTGGGGTCTTTTGTATAGAGGGCGTTCCAGTATGAAACCGTTTCTCCGGTTGTAACCATCGTCCAGGCTTTATTTGAAGTGTATCCTAAAGCAACTCCCTGCGCGTCGGTATCTCCAAATTTCAACCCATAAATTTCTACCGTTTCGCCATTAGCAGCTGTCCGGTAATAGATTTTGGCGGGTAGGGCAGCATATTTACCCTGCCTGTTTTCTAACTGCTGTAATTTAGTTTTGGCTTCAGCCAGTTTTGTGCCCAGCAAGTTCCATCGGATCAGGTCACTTTTTCTCAACATTTCTCCTGTAAATTCCAGGGCTCTTTCATTCACTATTGCCTCAAAAAAGGCCGATTTAGATGCAGTTGCCGTGGCCATAAAAGCGGTAACTTTATTAGGTGCTGTAGGGAAGGCCCTGTCTCTGATCATTTTTAGATATGGCGCAGCAGCTGCCGGCCCATCAAGATCGTTAATGGCTTCGGCAGCCATGAGCACCACATCGGCATAACGCATGTACATCCAGTTTAACCCATCATCATTGGTTGCCGTTACCCTTCTTTTCATCCACTCGTAACGGTATTTGCCAAAATACAAACGGCCAAGCGACGAAGGTACCTGTATCGCACCTTTTGTTCCATCGCCACCGTCCCACTCATAAGGCACAACAGTTACATCCCTGCGTACATCATCATTATCATATTCGTACAGCATAATAGGGTTCGGTCCGTCAGTTCCGCCTTTATTCTGGCCTGTGTACTGGTCTGTTTTAATGTGTCTTACACCCAGATCAAAAATTACGCGTCCCCGGCCATCGCTAAATGGAATTTCCCACATCGACTCCAAACCTGCCGCACCGGTTTCCTCATTCAGTTTTCTAAAAACTTCTTCAAATCCAAGAAGCCTTAATTTGCCACTGTTGATAATATCAAGGCACTCTTTTTTGGCAATGGCATACATTTTATCGTGCGATAATTCAGGATCAGAGCTTAATTTAACTGTTCCATCAAGGCGCTGCGCATAGCCTCCTGCGGCTAATGCCAAACGCGCCCTTAAACCTTTTGCAAAAGCCTTGTTTACCCGCTCAACTCTCGCTGTTGTGGTGTTCTCGCCTGGCCATGGCAGGTAACCTGCAGCTTCATTTAAATCAGCTAATAATTGTTTATAGATGACATCACGGTCGCTTCGGGGCAGATAAGCTGTTGCAGTAGTAATGGGTTCAAAACGTGCCGGCACATCGCCCCAGCCTTTTATGAGGTCGTTGTATATCACAGCCCTCAAGGTTAAAATCTCACCGAGGATCTGTGCCATTGCAGGGTTGCTTTCTATATTGCCATAGGTTCTAATGCCCCTTATGGCCAGGTTAGCTCTTTCAATACCTTCGTAAAATTTAGCCCATGCATTATCGGTAGTATTCATTTGGCTATTGTTCACATTACAGTTGTAATTAGAGAGTTTAGCTTTGTCATCATCAACCGATTTTAATGTATTGTATACTTCTGTATCATTGTTAAGTCCGTAGAACACTAAAAAACGGCCCCTGTATGAATTGGTTTCCCCAAATGATTGAAGTACGCCAGCTATAGAGCCTTCAGCTAAACTTGGGGTAGAGAAAATAACAGACTCATCTAATGAAGATTTTGTTGGTGCATCTAACGTTTTTTTACAGCTACTAACAAAGGTTATTCCTGCAATTACAAATAACGTATATATAACTTTTTTCATTTTCTTGAAATTGAATGGTCTTCTAAAAATTAACGTTTAGTCCGAATAAGTAAGACTTACTTCTTGGGTAAGCAGAATAATCAACTCCGGGTGTAAGTGGTGTATTTCGTCTCGTCGAAACCTCTGGGTCGAAACTGGTATAATTAGTCCATAACCAAACGTTATAAGCAGAAGCATAAAACCTTAATTTTTTCATCTTTAACTTGCGCGATATTTTTTCAGGTAAAGTATACCCAAGGGTAAGTGTCGATAACCTTAAAAATGAACCATCTTCCACAGCCCAATCGCTTAAAACAAAAGTTCTGGTATATGGCGACCATAGGGTGGTGTTTGCATTCATGGCAGATAATTCAGCAGGATCGTTACTTATTGTTCCGTCTGCCCTTAAATTTGTCCAGCGCTGTCCGCTTTCCATAATCGAAATC
Organism: Pedobacter sp. BG31; assembly: GCF_042464845.1. Classification (NCBI taxonomy): domain Bacteria; kingdom Pseudomonadati; phylum Bacteroidota; class Sphingobacteriia; order Sphingobacteriales; family Sphingobacteriaceae; genus Pedobacter; species Pedobacter sp. BG31. The sequence continues at coordinate 203,537 of NZ_JBHNZK010000007.1, read as the reverse complement.
AGGTTTCTGGAAGCGTATTTACTGGTAGAGGTATATTCGATCTTATTGGCATTATACACATCGTTTCCATAACTCCAGTTAAAATACGCACCAAGATCAAAATTGTAAATTCTTGAGTTAAGCGAGAAACCGCCAGTATTTAACGGGTTGGTGTTACCGATGATAGATCGGTCAGATAAATCAATTTTTCCATCCCCGGAGATATCTTCAATTTTCATTGTACCTGGGCGTACGGTGCCTACAAATGCAGTAGCATCAACTACGCCTGGTTTTAATATCCATTTGCCGCTGGTGGCATTATAACCTGTAAAGTCAGAGACTTCATATCTTCCGGCACTTTTATATCCGTAAATACGGCCAATTGATGCGCCTTCCTCTACAAGATAATCTACACCAATTTCTGTTGATGCCCATCCCGAGGTACCATTAATGTTTTTAACCGAGCCTAGGGAAATAACCTTATTGCGGTTAAAACTGATGTTCGCATTAACCGTTAGGTCGAAATTTTTTTCTTTTATGGCGTTCCAGTTTACAGAGAATTCTAAACCTTTATTCTGCGTTTGGCCCAGGTTACGGTATTGTGCATCATAGCCGGTACCTCCAACCGGGAATAAGATGAGAAGGTCTTTTGTTTTATTTAAGTAGGCATCAATTGTTCCGGTAACTTTTGAATTAAATAAGGCAAAATCAAGTCCGATGTTTCTGGTGATCGTTGTCTCCCACTTTAAATCGGGATTTGCCATAATTTTAGATGCCGCCCAATAGTTGTTGAAACCATTTATCCAGGTTGTGGTGGAGTTTTGGAACGATTGGGTAATTTGCCCTGGAGGGATATTGTTGTTACCTGCAGCACCATAACTTCCCCTTAATTTTAGATCTGTTAACCACGATTTTGTACCGTTCATGAAGTCTTCCTGAGAGATTCTCCAGCCGGCAGAAACCGATGGAAAGTAGCCCCAGTGGTTTTCGGCAGAAAATTTAGAGGAACCATCCGCCCTGAATGTTGCACTTAACAGGTACTTGCCTTTATAATCGTAATTGGCCCTGCCGAAAAACGAAAATAATTTATCATCAGGCAGAAAGTTGTTATCGATGATCGAAGCTTTACCTTGAGTGGTTAATACCCTGGTTTGCTCAAATCCAAAAGTTTTAGGAAAGCCATGCACTTCAGTAGTTAAAGTATTCTGCTCCGTTTTAATAAATTCCTGACCTAATAAAATATTAAGGTTATGGCTTTTGCCAAGGATCTTACTAAAGTTATAATTAAGCGTATTCGTATTTCTAAAACTATTTCTAGTGGTGTTCATGGAGTTCAGCGTCGGCAGATTAGGATAATCGGCAAGGTTTTTTACGTAGTAGGTTGTAATGCCGTAAAAGCGGTCCTGATCATTCCTAAATCCGTCGTAACCTACTTCAGACCGAAGTTTTAAATTATCGATAATTTCATAAGTTGCTGCTCCGTTGATATTATAGGTTTTACGGTGCACATACTGGTCGTTATCAGAAATGGCTACCAGTGGATTGTATAAATTAAATTCATCATTGGTATCTGTCGATGCCGTTAAGCCCGGTACCGGAAAGGATGGGTATAGAATGGCATATTTTAAACGGGAGTCGGCTGAAGATTTTTCATTTTGCTCATTTGCCCCACCACCATTGGTCTTGGTGTCGGCATAGCGAAAACCAAAATCTAACGTTAAGGCGTCATATAATCTGTGGTTTAATTTAAAATTAATGTTCTGTCTTTTAAAATCAGACATTTGCATAATGGCCTTATCGGTAACAAAGCTATGGCTTAGGCTGTATTTGGTTTTGTCGCTTCCACCTGTGATGCTTAAGTTCTGGTTAAAAGTGCTTCCTGTACGTCCGAATACCAGGTCTTGCCAATCGTTTTCAGCAACATTATCATATAAATCTATATCCTGGTAATTCCCGAAATATTGAGTGTAATCTGTTGGGGTACCATCCAATAATGCGCGTTCGTATTGCCAGTGTACGTAATCTGAAGCGGACAGTACGTCTAGTTTTTTGGCTAATTTTCTTATTCCACCGAAAACATTATAGGTAATATTGGTTTTTCCGTCTTTACTGTTTTTGGTGGTAACCAGTATTACGCCGTTAGCCCCTCTTGAGCCGTAAATGGCTGTTGATGATGCATCTTTTAACACATCAATTGATTCGATGTCCTGTGGGGCAATGTCGGCTATTGAAGTTACCGGAAAGCCATCAACGATATAAAGCGGGGAGTTATCTCCCGTAATAGATCCTCCTCCTCTTACCCTTACGTTGATCTGTGCATCCGGCGATCCTTCCGATGAGGAAATATTAATACCAGCTACCCGGCCCTGTATGGCCTCGAGCGCCGAAGATACCGGAGCGGCGGCGATTACATCAGCACCTACAGAACCAACGGCACCTGTCAAGTCTTTTTTACGCACAATGCCGTAACCAACATTAACAGTTACCTCTTGAAGATTGTTGGCATCTTCATCTAAAGTTACTGACAGTTTGGTTTCATTTGTGACCGAAACATTTTTGGTTTTATAACCAATGTAGGTAAAAGTTAAAACTGCAGCATTTGCAGGCATGCTGATCTTGAAAGTACCATTCGTATCGGTACTGGCTCCATTTTTTGTGCCAGCAACGGTAACACTCACGCCAACCAGCGGCTGGCCGTCTTTTTTATCTTTTACGGTACCGGTAACCTGCCTGGTTTGTGCATGAGTTACTGATAATCCAAAAAAAGAGAAAAATGCTAAAAAGAGTAGAACTCTGCTCATAATTTATTTATTTGAAAGTGATTTGGTTATTTAAGCTGTTGCAATCGCTTGCATGTAGAATATAATTCTATTTTGAGATGCTATAGTTGGTTTATATTTGGTTACATTAGATTAACAATTTTACAAACTAAAAAGCAATTGAAACCAGATTTAACTAAAAAAGTGTGCAAACGTTCCCAAAAACGTTGACTTAACGTTTATAATATTGCGGTACAAATCGCCTTAAAAAAATATTTTTTGTAACTTGTACGCAATACGAACATGAGATTTGAAACATCTACCATTAAGGATATTGCTAAAGCACTTGGGCTGTCAACTTCAACAGTGTCCCGTGCTTTAAGAGACCGTTACGAAATAAGTGAAGAGACTAAAAAGCTGGTTTTGGCCTATGCCGAAAAGGTTAATTACCGTGCCAATCCCATTGCGCGAAGTTTAAAAGAACGCAGAAGTTATTCTATCGGCATTATTGTGAGCGAAATTGCAAACAACTTTTTTTCTCAGGTGATTAACGGTATCGAATCGATAGCCTATGATAAGGATTATCATGTGATTATTTCACAAAGCCACGAATCATACAAGCAGGAAAAGCTAAACGTAGAGCACCTCGCATCACGCTCTATTGATGGCTTGCTGATTGCACTTTCGTCTGAAACGCAGGATATTGATTATTTAAGAGAATTATATGCCAAAGGCTTACCCATTGTGTTCTTTGATCGTGTGCCGGGGGATTTTGAAACGCATAAGGTAATTGCCAATAACTTTAAAGGTTCTTTTGATGCTACAGAACACCTTATTTTATCAGGAAAAAGAACCATTGCGCATTTAACCAATTCAGAAAACCTCTCTATAACGAAAGAAAGATTAGCGGGCTATAAAGCAGCTTTAGCCAAGTATCATATCGAATTCAGACCCGAATTGGTGAAATATTGCCAGCATGGCGGCATGCATAGCGCAGAACTGGAACAAGCAGTGAAAGAATTGTTGCCGCTTAAGCCCGATGGGATTTTCATTTCGAGCGACCGCTTAACCACAGGCTGTATTATGGCGCTAAAGAAAACCAATCCTGAGGTGGCGCATAAACTTGCTATTGCAGGTTTTACCAATTCTAATCTGGTCGATTTGTTCTCGCCATCTCTCACTTCTGTAAAGCAGCCCGCATTCGAAATGGGACGGGTAGCAACCGAATTATTAATTTCAATGATTGAAGCAAAAAGGCCTGTTACCGAGTTCGAAACAAAGGTTTTGGATACGGAGCTGGTACATATGACGAAGCGGTGAGCAACTGGCGTTAAGCGGGTGGCGCAGGCCGTATAGCGCTTATGAAACGCTTATCGCTAAGCCACAAATGCTTTGCTCCAAACTCCCAACCCTCAACTCCAAACTAATTATTACCTTTGTAGTATGGTAGAAATCATATTAAAAAAAGGTAAAGAAAAAGCAGCACTACAAAGGCATCCATGGGTGTTTTCCGGAGCATTAGAAAAAGTTAAGGGAAAACCGGAAGACGGTGATGTGGTAAAAGTTTTTGCTTTCGATCATGAATTTCTCGCCTATGGATACTTCAATAGCAATTCGCGTGTTGCCGTTCGTTTGTTAGAATGGGATGAAACGCAAACGATTGATCACAGCTGGTATCAAAACCGCTTAAAACAGGCCATTGCCTCACGTCAATTCATTTTAAACGAACAAACCGATACTTGCCGTTTGGTTTTTAGTGAGGCTGATTTTCTGCCGGGTTTAATCGTTGATCAGTATGCCGATTTCCTCTCGTTGCAGATTTTAAGTTCGGGAATAGAGAAAGTAAAAGCAGAAATCGTAGAAATTTTAAAAACTGAATTAAATCCAAAAGGAATATTCGATAAAAGTGATGCAACTGCCCGTAACCATGAGGGCTTGCCTGTTGAGAATGGGTTACTTTGGGGCGAAAATCCACCAGAGTTTTTGGAGGTAAAAGAGAACGGGATTATTTACCACATTAATATAGCCGAAGGGCAAAAATCAGGTTTTTACTGCGATCAACGTGATAACAGATACATTTTAGCCAGTTATACAAAAGGGAAGAAAGTTTTAGACTGTTTTAGCTATAGTGGTGGTTTTAGCTTAAACAGCCTGGCAAATGGCGCTGCAGGTGTTACCAGTGTTGATAGCTCGGGCCTAGCCATTGAAACCCTAAAGCAAAACGTTGCCCTCAACCAATTTGATGGCAAAAAAGTAACGGCGATCCAATCGGATGTGAATAAACAACTCCGGGCTTTTAAAGAAGCGGGCGAGTTGTTTGATGTGGTTGTGCTTGATCCGCCTAAATATGCGCCATCGCGTTCGGCGTTAGATCGTGCAGCGAGGGCTTATAAAGATTTAAACCGTTTAGGCATGCTATTGCTGGAAAAAGGTGGTCTTTTGGCAACTTTCTCCTGCTCTGGTGCCGTTGATATTGAAACCTTTAAACAGATTATTGCCTGGGCAGCGCTTGATGCAGGCAAAGAAGTGCAGATTATTAAACAATTCTGCCAACCAGAAGATCATCCCGTACGGATTTCCTTTCCTGAAGGAGAATATTTAAAAGGATTGTTGTTAAGGGTGCTTTAAGTCATGCAAACTATTTTAACTACTAAGACAAGTAGCCTGACGTTACTTTGAATGTAACGGTCATTAGGTGTCTTAGTAGTAAATTGAAATCAATAACTGATTATCCAACCATCACTTTAGCCGTAATGGCCAACCTGTTCCAGGCATTAATGGTCACTATAGCCATAATAACCTGCGCCAATTCCTGTTCGTTAAAAAAGCTGGACGCTTTTTGATAAGTCGCATCAGAAACATGATGACTGATTAAGGTCACCTCTTCTGTTAAAGCTAAAACAGCCTCCTCTTTTGGGGTAAACAAGGTTGTCTCCCGCCAGGCATTTAATAGATACAAACGTTGTTCAGTCTCGCCTATTTTACGGGCATCTGTTGCGTGCATATTTAAGCAAAATGCGCAGCCGTTAATTTGTGATGCACGCATTTTAATCAATTCCAGAAGAATGGGATCCAGTTTGCTGGTTGATAAATATTTCTCCAAACCATACATGGCCTGGTAAGCTGCGGGTTCTGCTTTTGCGATATCAATTCTACTTTCCATTTTATTTGTTTTTTGATTACTTTGTAAAGTTCCTGATTCCGTTATCGAAAAAACTTAATGTAGTTTAAGAAATGATTGTTTAACCGCAAAGGGCAATAAGGCTTTCGCAAAGTGCGCAAAGTAGGGCTAAAAGTCTTCTTAGTTCGCCATTTAAATGTTATTGGGAAAATTGATGCGATTTCTTTCGATCTCAGTGCAGAAATCTATGGGTAATTTATTGATATAGAACTTGCAGGTTTCTCTATTCCGCTTTGCTCCGGTCGAAATGATTAAAATCAGTAAGCCCAGCCCTGCGTGCTTCGCGTTTCTTCCTCTGCGAACTTTGCGGTTTACAACGATTATTTCTTTGCCCTGATTTTACTTAAAAATTCGGGGGTAAAACCCAGGTAAGAAGCCAGCATATATTGTGGCACACGTTGTACAAATTCAGGAAATAAACGATTGAAATTACGGTATCTTTCTTCCGCTGTTTGGCTATAGAGGAATTTTATCCTGCGTTGCGAAGCCTGATGGTTTTTTTGGAGGATTAATCTAAAATACCGTTCCAGCTTTGGTAATTTATGGAACATTTCATCATAGTGGTGGTTTTCAATGGCGATTACTTCGGTTGATTCTGCTGCCTGTATATAAAACTCAGATTGTTCCTGAAAAAGAAAGCTGGTTAGATCGGTAATCCACCAGTTTTCTATCGCAAATTGAGTAGTCTGTTTAGTACCTTTCAGATCTATAAAATATAGCCTTAGGCAGCCTTTTACTACAAAATAATTTGATCTGCAGGTTTGCCCTTGCTCTAGTAAAAAACCTTTCTTTTTAACAGAAATAAATTGAAGAAAAGACGCCAGAATTTCCTGCTCATCTTTATTCAGGTTTATAAATTTATTAATATGCTGATGAAGCGCGCTACCCATGGTTGATCATTAACTGTGCGAAAATAACGATAACCATCAGGATTCAGCTTCACTAGATTGAGGATAATTTAAATCAGAAGCAGAATACTGTAAATCTTTCACCGCTTACATATCTGCGGCTTTTAAAATGTCGCTTGCATAATTGCCCCAGTCTTTTAATGCGCCTTTTAAAATATCGCTCAGCTGTTTTTTACTAACAGGCTTTCCTTTAGTGGGTGCCTTAAGCTTGTCGTCAGCTATTTCTACATCCTTTACTCCGGTGGCGAACCAGGTAATATGTTCACGCGGCAATGCCACACCTAATATCATGCCCGGCAAACCGCTAAAGGTTTCCGGTCCTCCTGATACCGGAATGCTTTCTGCATAAAAAGCGACCACATAGATTGAATCCATTATCAGGGCGTTTGCCCTACGACAATCGTAACCAGCAATGGTTCTGAATTCGTCTGTTATTTTCCAGTTAATCTTGCGGATAGAATCTTTAACGAGGTAGGTTTCTTCGTAAACTGATTTTTGATTGACGCCCGTACCTGACTTTAAATTTGTTAATATAATATTGTTCTGTTTAGCAGAAGCGAAATTGTTAGCCCAACTGTTATTAGTGCTTTCATCAGCCATTGGATTAAACAGCGTCAGGTCGTTTTTAAAAATAAGCTCACTTTTTAAAGTTTTAAACTGCGGGTTATTTTTTTGGTACTGTTCCAGGGCCTGGGCACTCCAAAAATTATCCGGGTAACGTTTTGCCTGATCCTTAAGCAAAGCATATATGTTTATTTTCTTTTCAAACTCAATAATACCCTGGTGTACAAATCTGGCATTTTGCGCCATTGCATAATTTATCGTGCAGATTAGCGTGAGTATAGCGTGTTTTAGTTTCATTTATAATGCTTTAAAAGGTCTGTTTATACGGTTTCGTTATAGCTGATGCAATTATTTTTGAGGTGTTCCTCCACCCATTTTATTAAAATCCCAAACTAAAGAGAACATAAAATATCGGCTGATATTATTGTAATTGGTTTGTGTAATCATATTCGAATAGGCATACCGTCTAAATCCACGGTTTTGGTTGAATAAGTCATTTCCACGGATGGTGAATTTCAAATCTTCCTTTTTGAAGAAGGATTTTGTAATCGAAGCATTAATGATGATTTGCTCAAAACTAGTGTTAAATGCCGGCGATTTTGGGGTATAGGTATATTCGCCATCGGCCTGGAGTTTGATTTTCTTTGGTAAAGTAAAGCTCATGCCTCCCCAACCCTGTAAGCCCCATCCTTTATTAGACCGTTCTTTCTGTAACGAAGCAACCTGGGCGTTATAACTGGGGCCAAAACTTAAATAAATTTCACTCTTATCTTTGTATCGGTTAATATTTAATGAAGGACTAAAATTGGTGTTCACTATCTGGTTTAATTCTACCTCATCGCTGAGCTGACTTTTTACATAACTGTAACTGGTACTACCACCTGCGTTTAAACTTAAGCCTATTTCGGAATCAAATAAAAATTTCAGCTTTCTGTTGATGCTACTGTAGATATTGTAATTGATGGGTGTTTTTCCGGAGAGATTAACAGACTGGGCAATTGTTTTTCCAGTGCTATCAGTTTGCGTATTGCTAACAATGGCTTTATTTACGAACCCGAAACCGCCGCTTATGTATATTGATTGTTGGCTTAACACTTTATAAGAATTATAACTTGCATTAAAGCGGCTATTAAATGATGGGGCCAGGTTGGGGTTGCCTAAAGGTTGATACAGTGGGTTATCATTTACTTTTACAGGCTGCAACTGGTCTACCGTTGGTTGGGTGGTGTTTCCGTTATAGCCGATGCGGAAAGATTTCTGTGCAGAGAATTTATACTGATAACTGGCCTGTGGCAACCAGTTAACAAAACTCCTTTTATAACGCTGGCCGGAAAGCTGCTCCAGCTGATCGAAATTTACAGCACTTAACTTACTTCCTAAACTAATGGTTGTTTTTGTGGTTTTATAATTAAAAACTGCTCCACCCTGATTGATATATTGTGTGGCTTTAAAATCGTTACTAAATTCTTTATCCAGTATATTATAATTTCCTGGTGTCGATTGATTAAAGGATTTGCGGTCAGAACGGCTGTCATTAAGGCCAAATCCATAATTCAAAACTAACGCTAGCGACTTGCTCAGTGGTTCGTTATAGGTTAAATTGGTACTAAGGACAGCATTACGGGTAGTGTTCGTTTTAAATTGATCAGTTACTTCACCGCCCTTTTTTACACCAGCCTCGTCAAAATACTTTAAATCCGAATATAAAAAACCTTCACTGGTGATCTGGTTAACCTTTTGACTGATATTAACCGAATAATTACGGCCCGGTTTTTTAAGCTTCTTGGTATAAAGTGCAGAGATGTTAAAATTTTGCTCTTTACCATCATTGCTGTTCTTCTGGTCATTACTATTTAACTTAGAGTTGTCGCCTCTTAAACCCTCACTTTTTGAACTAGAGGTATTTTCGCTGTTTTTAAGCATTCCATCAATGGATACCTTTAAATTACTGGTAGTATCCAACTTCACGGTATAAGTGGCATCCAGTTTTTGCCTAAATACATTCCGGTCAGAAATTTCATCGGTATTGGTATTGATGATCCCATCTGGTAAATTATTTTGGCTTAGGGTATTTTTAGTGGTTTTAATCCCTAGAGCACCCAGTTTATAATTGGTATTAATCGTTTCCTTATCATTGTTCCATTTATTATCATAATGTGCACCCCCGGTTATTGCCCTTGGTATACCCTCTCCATAATAATTACCACTTTCAAGTTCATCTCCGCCACCATAGCTAAACCAGATACTTCCATCATCACCCATTTGCATATTATCGTTTCCTGCACCCAGTTTGTTGTTGTCCTGCCAGCTTAGTCCCGTTGTACCATTATTGCCAGCTGTGCCATAAACAGAAAACTTCTGTTTTGCTTTAAAGCGATTGAACAATACCTGGCCCTTATAAAAATCATGCGTACCGTAACCCGCATCAACTTTTCCGAAATAACCGCTTTTTTTATCTTCTTTTAGTTTAATATTGATTGTCTGTGTTTTCTGCCCGTCATCAACCCCGGTAAATGCTGCCTGGTCGCTTGATTTTTCGTACAGTTGTACCTTATCTACCATATCCGCCCGTAAGTTTTTAGTGACCAGTGTTGGATCATCACCAAAAAACTCTTCGCCATCAACCAGTACTTTCGGTACCGTTTTACCCTGGGCGGTTATCTTTCCATCTTTATCTACCTGTATACCGGGCAGTTTTTTTAGTAAATCTTCTACCTTATCATTCGGCTGGATATTATAGCTCGAAGCATTAAATTCTGTAGTATCACCCTTAATTTTAATGGCCGCTTTTTCTCCCTTGATAATTACATCAGCAAGTATTTTCGCCATTCCTGTAAGGTTAATGTTACCAAAATCTTTTACATGGGTGGTAGAATCGAGTGTGAAATGGTCTACAAAATCGGCATACTTCGGATAGGAAACCAGTAAAATAAATTTTCCGTTTTTAATTCCGGTAAGTTCGAATGTGCCATTGTCTGCTGCCCGGGTAAATTTTACCAAAGTAGAATCTTTTGCACTTAAAATGGCTATTGATGCTCCTGACAAAAGCGCTGTAGATGCGGTGTCAATTGTTCGGCCTTTAATGCTGTGAAGACCCTGCGCTTTGGAATAGGTGGTGATAAAAATAAAAAAGCTTAGCGAGAGCAGTAGACGTTTCATAGACAGGATTTGGTTTTGTTTACCGAATATAAACTAATGCATTAGTTATTTGTAATAGTTTAACTTTTTTTAACAAAAAAAATATGGTCCTCGTTTAAAACGAGGATCGTTGAGTGCTGCATTTTTAATGCGGATAAGAAATCTGGTTTGTTAGGATTTCAAATCCTGATTAATAGAAAAAGTTTGCGCTGGAAGCGCGTTTCTCATTCATCCTCGTTACAAACGAGGACGATTTTACCATTTCAAATCCCTGCTAGCATATAATTACAGATCGAATTTTATACTTGTATGGTCCTCGTTACAAACAAGGACGATTTTTATAATTTAAATCCCGACAACATTTAATTACAGATTGAATTTCATACTTGTATGTGTCCTCGTTTAAAACGAGAATCGTTGAGTGCTGCATTTTTAATACAGATAAGATATCTAGTTGGCCAGGATTCAAATCCTGACCAATAGAAAAAAGGTTTGCGCTGGAAGCGCGTTTCTCATTCATCCCCGTTACAAACGAAGACGATTTAAAATTTCAAATCCCGGATATCTCTGATTAGAGATCAAATTTAATACCCTGCGCGAATGGCAAGGTATTCGAATAATTGATGGTGTTGGTTTGCCGGCGCATATAAGCCTTCCAGGCATCCGATCCACTTTCACGGCCACCGCCAGTTTCTTTCTCCCCACCAAAAGCCCCACCTATTTCAGCGCCCGAAGTACCGATATTTACGTTGGCTATACCGCAGTCAGATCCATTTGCTGATAAAAACTGTTCTGCCTCTCTCAAATTTAAGGTCATAATGGCCGATGATAATCCTTGCGGAACAGCGTTTTGCAGGGCAATGGCCTCGTCTAATGTTTTATATTTAATCAGGTATAAAATGGGTGCAAAGGTTTCGTGCTGAACAATTTTATAATCATTCTGAACCTCGGCAATGCATGGCTTCACGTAGCATCCGCTCGCATATTCATCGCCCGCTAAAACGCCTCCTTCTACCAAAAAATGGCCGCCTTCAGCCTTACATTTAGCTATCGAATCTAAGTAGGCCGCAACCGCATCGGTATCAATCAGCGGACCCACATGGTTGTGTTGATCTAATGGATTGCCAATGCGTAACTGTGCGTAAGCTTTAACCAGCTTTGCGGTAAAAGCATCATATACACTTTCCTGGATAATTAACCTTCTGGTTGAAGTACACCGCTGGCCTGCAGTACCAACCGCGCCAAATACCGCACCGATTAAACTCATATCCAAATCGGCATGTTCTGAAATAATAATGGCATTATTACCGCCGAGTTCCAACAGGCTTTTCCCTAGTCTTGCACCCACAGCAGCTCCTACCGCCTTGCCCATGCGTGTTGATCCAGTAGCAGAAATTAAAGGAATTCTTCCATCGTTGGTCATGAGTTCGCCGATTTCCCGATCGCCTAAAACCAGGCTGCATACGCCTTCAGCTATATCATTATCGTTAAAAACTTTTGCTATAATATGTTGGCAGGCTATGGCGGTTAAAGGTGTTTTTTCTGATGGTTTCCAGATGCATACATTGCCGCAAACCAAAGCCAGGGCTGCGTTCCAGCTCCAAACCGCTACCGGGAAATTAAAGGCCGAGATAATGCCAACAATTCCCAGTGGATGCCATTGTTCATACATCCGGTGGCTGGGGCGTTCGCTGTGCATGGTTAAACCATACAGCTGCCTGGATAAACCTACGGCGAAATCACAGATATCGATCATTTCCTGCACTTCGCCTAAGCCTTCCTGTAAACTCTTTCCCATTTCGTAAGAAACCAATGTGCCCAGGGCATCTTTATTTTCACGAAGTGCATCCCCAAACTGGCGTACCATTTCTCCCCTTTTAGGGGCTGGAACCGAACGCCAGGCCATAAATGCCTCCTGTGCTTTGGTTACAACAGTATCATAATCGGCTGCGCTTGCAACTTTAGCTGAAGCAATCAGTTTGCCATCCACAGGAGAATAACTCTCCAATGTTTTCGCGTTTGCAGTCCCGCCCCAGTTACTTCCTGTGCTGTAGGCTGCATTTTCTGCTTTTACGCCTAATCTGTTTAAAATAGATTGAATATCTGTAGCCATATTTCTAACGGTTTACACAAAAAAACAAAAAATAAGGGAATGCAGGCTACATTTTGCCCTTAACTTTATCACAATTCTTAATATCTTACCCTAATTTTACTCATCATCAGTATTAAATGAAAAACATTAAACTATTATTGGTTGCGCTTTTATGCTTCGGACTCAGCCTTAATGCGCAGCCTAAAAAGGCTACCAACACCCTGCTTTGGGAAGTATCAGGAAATGGATTAAAGAAACCTTCTTACTTATTTGGAACACATCATTTTACAAACAAAGAGTTTGCAGATACAATGCAGGTTTTACAGGAGAAATTAAAATCGGTTAATGGTGTGGTGGGCGAAATTGTAATGGATGGAACCTTACAGGGCCGGATGGCCCCATTTTTAGTAATGAAAAACAATACACTTGACAGTGTATTTACCCCAGCCGAATACAAAGAGGTAGACGATTATATTAAAGCCAGAAATCCGGCTGTAAACTTAAAGCAATTAAACCGATTTAAGCCAGCAATGGTTGGTGTGCTGATTATGCTTCTTGACAACCCCGAAATGAGAAGTCTGACGAATGGCATAGACGAAAGCTTTCAAAAATATGCAAAAGCCAACGCTAAATCTATATACGGCTTAGAAACGGCAGAATATCAGGGCGCATTGTTATTTGATGACGATCTGCAAAAACAGAAAAAAGCCCTGCTTAAATCAGTCAGGGAATCGGATAAGAATAAGATTAAATTGCAGGAACTAACGGGTTATTACCTGGCGCAGGATATCGATAAATTAACCCAGTTCTTTAATGCACAGGATGAAGAAACTAAAGAGTTTATGACCGAGATGCTTAAAAACCGGAATCGACGCTGGCTGGACCAGCTCCCTGCCCTGATGGAAAAGGAATCGTTGTTTATTGCCGTTGGCGCCGGTCACTTAGTAGGTGACGAGGGCTTGATAAAGGGACTGCAGGCTAAAGGTTATACCTTAAAACCGATAGCAACCAAATAAAAGTAAATGGTAATTACCACAATTCTTAATATCTTGCCTTCAAGATACTGACTTATTAAAATCATAAAAATGAATAAAAAAATTATTGCCTGTGGCATACTATTGGCAGCGGTTTTTGCAAGTAATCCGCTTTTGGCGCAGGAAAAAGCCATAGAAAAATCAAACCTGGGCGTTTATCGGGTAACCCCAACCAAAATCAATGATCTGGTGCATACCAAACTCGATGTTTCATTTGATTACGCCAAGCGCTACCTGTATGGTAAAGCCTGGATAACTTTAAAGCCTCATTTTTACACCACCGATTCACTCACACTAGATGCGCAGGGGATGGACATTAAAACCGTTGCGCTGGTTGGAGCCAAAGCAAATACCCCCCTTAAGTACACGTATAAAGATAATAAGTTGTATATCAATTTAAATAAAAAGTATACCAATAACGAAAAATATACAATATACATCGCCTATACAGCGAAACCTGACGAATTAAAAGTAAAGGGAAGTGCGGCCATAACCGATGCCAAAGGTTTATATTTTATCAACCCTGATGGTACCGATAAAAACAAGCCTACCCAGATCTGGACGCAGGGCGAAACAGAATCTTCATCGGCCTGGTTTCCAACAATTGACAAACCCGATCAGAAAACAACCCAGGAAATTTCGATGACGGTAAAATCGAAATACACTACCCTGTCGAACGGGAAATTGGTAAGCCAAAAAAATAATGCCGACGGTACAAGAACCGATACCTGGAAAATGGATTTACCCCACTCGCCATACTTATTTATGATGGCGATAGGCGATTTTAAAATCACTAAAGACAACTATAAAGGCAAAGAAGTTAGTTATTACCTGGAGCCGAAGTACGCACCATACGCGAAACAGATTTTTGGTAAGACGCCTGATATGATCCAGTTTTATAGCAATTTGTTGGGTGTAGATTATCCATGGAATAAATATGCGCAGGTGGTAGCCAGAGATTATGTTTCAGGGGCGATGGAAAATACTACAGCCACTTTACATGGCGAACAGGTACAAAAAACAGACCGCGAGCTGTTGGATGGAAACGAAGAAGGTACCATTGCACATGAGCTTTTTCACCAATGGTTTGGAGATTATGTCACCGCTGAATCTTGGTCTAATTTAACCATGAATGAATCTTTCGCCACTTTTGGCGAGATCATCTGGCATGGGCGTGATGCCGGTAAGGATGCGGAAGATAAGTCGCGTTACGAAAAATTACAGTCTTATCTTGGTTCAACTAAAAAAGGCGAAAGTCCGGTTTTGGCCCGCTTTTATTACAATGATAAGGAAGACATGTTCGATAATATTAGTTATGCCAAAGGCTCGGTCATTCTGTATGCCCTAAAAAACCAAATGGGCGATGAAGCTTTCTACAAATCGCTTAACCGCTACCTCACTACCAATGCCTTTAAAAATGGCGAAACGCATCAGTTGCGTCTGGCAATGGAAGATGTTACCGGAAAAGACTGGAGTCCTTATTTCAATCAATGGTATTACAATGGTGGTCACCCGATTTTAAGTATCGATTATGGTTATGAAAATGGAAAAGCAACCATTAAAGTTAAACAAACACAGGATACCAGCGTACAAACCTTTACGTTGCCGGTTAAACTTGATATTTATGCAGGAGGTAAAAAAATCAGGAAAGAAATTCTGATCAATAGTCGTGAGCAGGATTTTAGTTTTGAGGTAAGTGCCAAACCAGATTTAATCGATTTTGATGTGGATAAAATTTTAGTTGGCGAAACCAATGACAATAAAACGGCCGAAAACTATTATTTTCAATACAAAAATGCGCCAAGTTATGCCAACAGGATTGAGGCTATACAGTTTATTATGCAGAGCAAAGCCAACAGCGGTCAAATGGTGCTATTAGAAGGTTTGAAAGATAAATCGGCAGATTTACGCGCGCTGAGTATTGCCGGCATTAATTTAGAAGATGCCCAGGTTAAAGCAGTAGCGTTACCTGTTTTACTTCAGATTGCCAAAACAGATAAAAATACAGATGCCAGAGCAGCTGCAATTGTGAAATTAGCTGAAACCGGAGACCAGGCCTATAAAGCTTTAATGTCAGAAAGTTTGAAAGACAGATCTTACAGGGTAATTGCTGCGGGCGTTGATGGTTTGGCTAAACTGGCACCGCAGGAAACGACGTCGGCCATAGCAGCGTTAGATGAAGAGACGAGGACGCATATCGCACCGTCAATCGCTACCTTATACGTCAGCGATCCAAAGGATGACTATCAGGCATTTTATGATAATATTATGCTTACAGGTGATAGGGATAAGATATTTGGTGTAATTGGTCAGTATTTTCAGTATTTAAGAGCAAATACCAACCCTGCAGTTACCGAACAAGGTATAACGAATATTGGTAATGCTATTGAAAGATTAAAATTGCAGCCTTATTTAAACAAACAACTTGCTGGTGCTTATAATGCTACTGCCCAGGGCAAAACTAAGCAGGCAAATGCTGCAAGCGGAGAAGAAAAAGCCAAATTGAATAAGCAGGCGGAGTTATTTAAAAAAGGAGCTGCCGATTTAGGAAAGGAGTAAATCTTATTCCTCCAACAGGTCGTCCTTTCGACCGGAGTGCAACGAAGTGGAGAAATCTGTGTTTGATAGATCTCTCCATTCCACTGCGTTTCAGTCGAGATGACGACTTTTTTTATTGATATGCAGTAACTCCTAGGATTATACAAGATCTATTTACAGGCTCTTTTCTCCCCGTATCAATAACGTAAACGGTTTGCCAGTCCTGGTTTCTTCATCGCTTTGAGCAAATCCCCTTATAATAAAGCAGACAAAAACAGGGCAAACACGGTTAATCCTTTCATCCCTCTTCATTAGTATATGCCATAAATTTATAGTATTTTTGTGGAAGAAGGGAAAAGGAACCGCGAGGTTGCAACAAATCTATCGATTATCCACACATCTTAACTATAGTTAACAGGCTTTATATTCAGCTGTTTAGCGCTTTTGCGGCTATTGATGTTAATAATTATTTTAAAAACGGATAATTAAAATTGCTAAAATTATAATGTGTTTTTCTGCTTATTGGCACGGTTCTTTAATAGTATAATATATGGAAGAAGAATTCTTTTTTGAATCCAACGAAGATGCACAACGTTCAGTAGAACGTTACGAAGAAATGCTGCGGAACCAGGATCAGTATTTTTTCGATGCAGGGGCATTCGAATACATTGTAGATTTTTACATTGAGAAAAATGATCCGGTCAAAGCTTTGCAGGTAGTTGATTTTGCAATCAGTCAACACCCTTATGCCACAATTTTTTTAATTAAACAGGCTCACCTCTACATCTTAACGAACAATAGCGAAAAGGCTTTTATCGCTTTGCAAAAAGCTGAGCTTTTAGAACCATCAGAACCAGATATTTATCTGCTCCGCGGTAATATTTTTCAGAATACCGAACGTTTTGACGAGGCTTTGGAAAATTATGAAAAAGCTTTGGGACTGGCCGAAAGTACGGATGAGATATTATTGCAGATGGCTTATGTTTATCAGAGTATGGGCGATTATGAAAGTGCCATTACCTATATCAAGCTTAGTTTAGAGCAGAATATGGAAAACCAGGATGGTTTGTATGAGCTTGCTTTCTGTTATGATGTGTTAGACAAACAAGAAGAAAGTATCAAATTTTATCAGCAATATATTGATACTGATCCATATTCTTATGCGGCCTGGTACAACCTCGGTAATAGTTTCCATAAGTTAAATCTTTTCGAAAAAGCGATCGATGCTTATGACTATGCCATCTTGATTAAAGAAGATTTCAGTTCAGCCTATTTTAACAAAGGAAATGCGCTGGTGCAGCTTGATAAATATGATGAGGCGATAGAAGTTTATAAACAGACTTTTGAGTACGAACAGCCCAATGCCGATACTTATTGTGCCATTGGCGAATGTTACGAGAAACTGGAGAAAATGGATGAGGCCCGTTCTTACTATAAAAAATCGGTAAAAATGGATCCTAAAATGGCTGATGCCTGGTTTGGGATCGGGGTTACACTTAATTTTGAGGAACGTTATTTCGAATCATTACACTTTTATAAAAAAGCGATAGACCTGGAAGCGGAGAATGCAGATTTCTGGTTCGCCATGGCCGATGCTTATTATAAGCTGGGCCAGATTGATGAGTCGATCGAAGCATATGAAAAAGTACTGGAGTTTAATCCTCTGGATGTTGAAGCCTGGCTGGATTTTAGTACTGTGCTCTATGAACAGGGAAAATTGCGTGAAGCAGCGGAAACAATGGCGGAGGCAATTAAAAATAACCCTGAAGCTGCAGAACTGTATTATAGGATGGTAGCCTATCTTTTCGCCATAGGAAACTATGCTGATGCATTGGGCTATTTGGAAACCGCTTTAACAACTGACCCAGATAAACATTATATTTTGTTTGAATACCTACCGCAATTACAGGATAATAGTGCCATTTTGAGTGTTATAAACCGATATATAAGGTAACGACCTTGTGAGAAAAATTTAACAAATAAATCTGAAAATTTTTTTCACTTTTGTACGCATATGAATTATCCTTTATTAAACGTTCCCGAACGTCCGACTAAACCGCGCCAAAAGGGCTTAACAATGGTTATGGATAAGGGATTGAGCCTACGCCAGGTTGAAGATTTTATTGAAGTTGCCGGCATACATACAGATATTGTAAAATTAGGTTGGGCAACATCGCATGTTACGCCAAACCTTAAAGAAAAACTGGCTTTATATAAAAGCGCAGGCATTCCTACCTATTTTGGTGGAACATTATTTGAAGCTTTTATTATCCGTAACCAGTTTTCAGATTACCAGCGTGTTTTAGATCAATACGGAATGGAATATGCAGAAGTATCTGATGGGTCTATCGAAATTGAGCACGACAAAAAATGTGGATTCATTAGCGAACTGGCTAAACAGGTTACCGTTATTTCTGAAGTAGGCAGTAAAGATGCCGCTAAAATATTTGCCCCTTACAAGTGGATCAAATTAATGCAGGCCGAAATTGAGGCAGGCTCATGGAAAGTAATTGCAGAGGCCCGCGAAGGTGGTAACGTTGGTATTTACCGTGGAAGCGGTGAAGTACGCGAAGGATTGGTTGATGAGATTTTAACGCAGATTCCGGAAGAAACCATTATCTGGGAAGCTCCTCAAAAAGAACAACAGGTTTGGTTCATTAAATTGATTGGCAGTAATGTAAACCTGGGTAATATTGCCCCGGCAGAAGTAATTCCGCTAGAAACTATCCGTTTAGGATTACGTGGTGATACTTTCGATTATTTCCTGAATAAGGTAAAATAAAGACAAAATTCGTCATTGCGGGGCGCATAGTTAAATAAAACTTACAGGTTTTAAAAGCCTGTAAGGTTTGCTTGTTATATCAATATGAAAACATACGGTTTAATCGGTTACCCACTTTCTCACTCGTTCTCTAAAAAATATTTCACCGAAAAATTTCAAAATGAGGGCATTACCGATCATCAATATGAGCTTTTCCCGATCGCAGATATAAAATCGCTGCCTGACCTGCTGAGTGAAAATCCATCACTTTTTGGCCTTAATGTAACCATTCCGCATAAAGTTAATGTGCTGTGTTATTTAAATGAAGTGGATGAAGCTGCAGAAAAAATTGGTGCTGTAAATTGTATTTCAATCAGAAGCTTTGAAGGTGAAAGCTATTTAAAAGGTTATAATACCGATGCTTATGGCTTTGAAGAATCGCTAAAACCATTGTTAGGACCTCAACATAACAAAGCGCTTGTTTTTGGCGATGGTGGCGCAGCAAAAGCGGTAAAGTATGTTTTGGAAAAGTTGAATATCGAATACCAGGCAGTGGTGCGTAAGGCAACTGCAGGAACCATATTATATTCGGAGATTACCCCAGAAATTTTGGCTTCGCATAAATTATTAATCAATACCACGCCGTTGGGCATGTCACCAAATGTAGATACCTTTCCGGATATTGATTACAGTTTAATCGGGCCTGAACACCTGGCTTACGACCTGGTTTATAACCCACTCGAAACTGCATTTCTGGTTAAGGCTGATGCTGGCGGTGCAAGAACAAAAAACGGACTTGAAATGCTGCATCAGCAAGCTGAAAAAGCCTGGGCCATCTGGAATAAATAATTTAGCTTATCTTTATCCTGTTAACCAGTAAGCAGATTTTTTGAGGAATGAAAATAAACCAGTTGATTTTTTTACTCTTTGCACTGCTTTTATGTGTAACAGCTTGTCAAAACCACGATTACAGCCCGAAACCAAAAGCCTATTTCAGGATTGTATTTCCTAAAAAAGATTATACCACATTTACCAAAGCAGTTCCCTTTACGTTTAAATACCCGACTTATGCTACGGTAGAGCAAGATCAAAGCCGCGATGCTCAAAAAAACTGGTACAATTTGCACTTTAAACAATTTAACGGCTTTCTGCATTTAACTTATTATGATGTTTCAGGGAAAAGTGAGTATGATGAAATGGTGGAAGATGCCAGGAAGCTTGCCTTTAAACACACCATAAAAGCAAGTGCGATAGATCAAAAAATGATTAATTATCCTGACCATAACGTTTATGGCGTTTACTATGCCATTGAAGGGAATACGGCATCTTCCGTTCAGTTTTTTTTAACAGATAGTGCTAAACATTATTTTAGAGGAGCTTTATACTTTAATGAACGCCCACAATACGATTCTATTGAACCCGTTGTTAAATTTATTAAAAAAGATATCGATACCTTGATTTCTACTTTCAGGTGGAAAAATTAGTTTATTATTTCTGTTCCTTTGAACAGACTTTTTTTAAATACTTATGATTACAGTAAAAACCTTCACTTTTAACGCTTACAGCGAAAATACCTATGTGCTTTATGATGAAACAAAGGAATGTGCCATTATTGATCCAGGTATGTACGAAGGTTTTGAGCAAAATGAATTGGCCGCTTTCATTAAACAGGAAGATTTGAATCCTGTTTTGTTGCTTAATACACATTGCCATCTTGATCATGTTTTCGGCAATAAATTTGTGGCTGAAACCTATGGTTTAAAACCACAGTTTCATGAAGGTGAATTGCCGATTTTAAATGCCGTTCCAGGTTATGCACCATCAATGGGCTTTACCCGTTATGAGGTATCTCCTTTGCCAGATACCTTTTTGCCTGAAACAGGGACGATTTCTTTTGGTAGTAGCAAACTGGAACTGATTTTTGCTCCGGGACATTCGCCGGCACACCTTTGTTTTTACAGTGCGGCTGATCATATGTTAATAGGCGGCGATGTGCTTTTTTATGGCAGTATCGGTCGTACTGATCTGCCAGGCGGCAACCATCAGCAATTAATTCAAAACATTTCCGATAAACTTTTTGTCTTACCTGATGAAACCAAAGTTTATCCTGGCCATGGACCAGCAACGAGCATTGGTTTTGAAAAACAACATAACCCGTTTTTTTAAGGTGAAATGTATAATGGATGTGGGATGATGTAATAACCCGTTCGCATATTCCATCTTACATCGTTGCATCTTACATTTTAACTATATTTACTGCTGTGAATACATCGTTTTACATTGCCAAAAGGTATCTTTTTGCCAAAAAGTCAACCAATGCCATTAATCTGATTTCGGGCATATCAATGGTCGGCGTAATGGTTGGCAGCGCAGCTTTGATTATTATCTTGTCGGTTTTTAATGGGTTAGAAACCGTGGTGCTGAATATGTTTGATACCATTACACCGCAAATTGCGATTACACCAGCTAAGGGGAAGACTTTTGATCCGAATACAGGTTATTTTAATCAGCTTAGAAAAAATAAAGATGTGGCGGCTTTTACCGAAGTGCTGCAGGAAAATGCATTGTTGAAATACAATAATAAGCAGGCTGTGGGAATGGTAAAAGGGGTAAGTTTAGATTACTTAAAGAACACAAAACTAGACAGTACCATTAAGGAAGGCCGTTTTATATTGCATAACAAAAGCGGTGATAATGCGGTAATCGGTTCTGCATTACAAAGTTATTTGGCTGTTAATACAGTTGATCCTTTTACTGAGCTGGAAATTTATTCACCAAAAAAGGATATCGCTGTAAATACGATCAATCCAGCTGATGATTTTGTGGTCAAAAATATCCGGGTTAGCGGTGTTTTCGAAGTGCAACAAGATTTCGACAATGGGATTATTGTTCCACTCGATTTTGCACGTGAGCTGCTTGGGGAAGATAAAAATGTATCTGCTATCGAAATTAATCTGCAACCAGGTGTTGATGTAGATGATTTTAAAGATGAAATAATCGAAAAGGCCGGTAAAGATTATGAAGTCAGAAATCAGGCCGAACAAAATAAGTCACTCTACCATATCTTAAATACCGAGAAATGGGCCGTGTATATTATCCTTACTTTTATCCTGATTATTGCTATATTTAATATCATAGGGTCGTTAACCATGTTAGTCATCGATAAGGTAAAGGATGTGGCCATTCTAAGCAGTTTAGGCGCAGGAAAGAAATTAATCAAACGTATATTTTTATTTGAAGGCATGATGATTACCATGTCTGGCTGTGTATTGGGGCTAATCATAGGAATTATATTTTATTATTTTCAACATACCTATGGGTTGATTAAAATGGGTGATGAAGTAAATAAAACATTGGTAAGTTCTTATCCGATTGCATTAAAATGGAAAGATTTTGTATTAGTTTTTATTACGGTAGGTATCTTCTCATTTTTGGCATCCGCTTTGTCATCCAATTTAAGCGTTAAAAAGATAGATCAAATTAATCAAACGATATAAAATGAAGTTATTTAAGCAAGCAATTGTACTTGTTGTGCTCCTTGGCGTAGCCGCTACAGCTTGTAACAGGAACGATAAAGCCGAGGGAGAAAAGAACAATCTTAAAATTGTAAAGGGTTTGTATACATTTGGCCCTGAAATGAAATCAATTACACTATGTGAGGATACCCGCGAATTTTGGGTTACAGACAGTGTGAAAAAATTAGAGTTATCGTACAGTAATTTAGGCTTCGAAAAGCCTTATGAGCCGGTATATGTAGAACTAGAAGGTTATTTTACCAAAACCGATACCGCTACCGTTGCAGCCGATTTCGATTCTACCCTGGTGGTTACTAAAGTGATCAAAATAAGCAAAGAAATTCCAGACGGACCTTGCGCACAATAATTTTCTATCCATAGAGTTAAGCGCAGCTCTCTACGGATTAATAAACAGAGTTGGGTTTTCAAACTCAATATTTCCGGTTAAACAAAGGTCAATTTATCGATTAAGTTCTTGTGAGCCGGGTTTGGTTAATTACATGGTCTTATTCTATTTTTTGAAGCGCGATTGCAATGCTGGTTGTTATTACAGTCATGCTTTAGGTTATCAGTACGGTCTCATGCTTCTTACCCTGTCCGTAGAGTTAGCGCAGCGTCTCTACGGGCTGATGAATAGGATTGAGTTTTCAAACTCAATATTTCAGTTAAACAGAATTTAATTTATCGATTAAGTTCTGGTGAGCCGGGTTTCGTTAATTACATAGTCGTTCCTTAAAAAGTCTTTGAACAAAGATTGTATCATATTTTGGTTGTTGCATGAATGTTTTTACGAGCTGAACAAAGCGTAAAAAAAGCGCCCAAAGATGATCTGTCCAGATATTCATCATCCTTTTGAAGTTCATCGCGGCGGCAGCTAACATTACATTGATTTTATCGCCTTTTATTCCTTTGTAAAAATTGCGGCTTAAGCGATGATCTGTTTTCAGATGCCCGATCTTAGGTTCGATGGCCGCTCTTTTGTTAAAGCCTGCCTTTAGTTTGGTCTTTCGGTAGTTCGTTAGTTTACTGCTGAAAGTTTTTGGGGTATGGATAGTAGTTCCGAGCGCCTCTTTTCTCCCCCGGTAACCCCGGTCTACAAAGACCTCTTTAAGCGTATGACCGGTTAACCTTTGCTGTTGTTCCAGAGCTGCATCCAGTGTATGTCCGTCGTAGTCATTCCCCTGAATATTGATTGCACCGATGATCACACCGCTGTTTTGGGTGACTGTGATGGATACTTTACTGCCAAACTCGTATTTTTTATGCTCTTTGCCTTTGCTGATGCATACTACATTCGGCTCATGCAGGCTATACACCTTGCTTTTGTCCTGCCGTTTTTGGAGGAGTACCCGCTCAAACAGCTCCAGGTCGGTTTTGTAGTTTTCTGCCGGTAATTTCCTTTGTAGTTCCCGTACCAGTCTGCCCGCTATTGTTTTTACTTTTTTGTCTGCTTTCCGCGCTTTGGCTCCGTTCTTAGGATGGTTGCGGAAACGCTGTTCAACACTCAACTTCTTTAAAGTGCGGGTATAACGCTGACGAAGCACGAGTCCTGCTTTGTCAGCTATCCCGATACATTTTTTGATGATCTTCCGGTGCAGTTTGCTATCGGTAGGATAAGTAATGTTCTTCTCCTGTACAGTAGTGTCTATGCTGGCATTATCTTCCTTGCCACCTTTTCCATTGATACGGATACTTTCCTTGAAGATCAGTTCCACACCTTCGGCACCGATACGGTTACGAAAGTGAACAAGCTCTGATGCCTCACAAGGGGCTTTTGCCGCAAATACCCGCTCTCCGCTGAAATATTGGTAGTAAGCATTCTCTGCCCACTGTTCTACAACACTTTCGTCGCTCAGGTTACGGATGTGCTTGAGAATCAACAGCGCTACCATCAGGCGGATCGGCTTGGCCGGGCGGCCAAAATTCTCCTTGTAATGCTTCTTAAAACTGTCCTCGAACAATTGCCAGTTAACATACTCCGCTAAAATGTACAAAGGATGTTTGTTCGACAATTGCTCCTTTAAACCCGGCTGTAAAAAACTTAATTGTGTTGTGTTTTTTGGTTGGTTAAGCATAAATATCTGCAAGCTTTTGATATAAATATAACCAAAACCCGCAATTTATAATACTGAAATTTATCAACAAATTATTGATAATCAAATGTTTAAATTGTTGTTAAGGGGCGACTACATAGTCTTATTCTATTTTTGAACCACAATTGCAATATTGACTGGTAATTGCAGTCCAGCTTTCCGTTATAAGTCCGCGCTCCCCGCCTGTCCGTAGAGTTAAGCGCAGAATCTCTACGGATAAGTGAAAAATTGAGCATTATTATTATTATATTATTAGAAAAACAAAAAGGCCCGCAATTTTCATCGCGAGCCTTTTGTATACTATTTTTAATTTTACCAGAAGGTAGAGTAAAGCGCAACTAAAATTCCGAATACAATCAGTGATCCAACGGCAAACGAAGGATGAACTTTGAACATGCTTGAATCTACTTCTAAACCATTAGATTTATCGCCTTTGCTGTTCTCGAACATACTGATGGCAAACATCACGATTATACACACTACAAATACAATTCCCATTCTATCCAGGAAAGGTATTTCATAAACTCCATCTGCATTGGCTACCGAGAATCCAAAATTGTGAAGGAAAGATAAATCCATCATTCCTGGCAAGAATTTTAGCAATACCGATAAACCAAAACCACCTATAGTGGCAAATAAAGCTGCATTAGAAGTGGTTTTTTTCCAGAAGAAGCCTAAGATAAACATCGCGAAAATACCAGGACTTACAAAACCTGTATATTCCTGAATAAACTCGAAACCACCTTTTTTGTCAATACCTAAGAAAGGAGAAATGGCAATTGCGATAGCCATTGCAACAATAACAACTACGCGTCCGGTACCTACCAGTTTCTTTTCAGAGGCTGCCGTATTAATGTGTTTCTTAAAAATATCAAGGGTAAAAATAGTAGAGATACTATTTATTTTACCCGCCAGTGAAGCAACAATTGCTGCGGTTAACGCCGCGAAAGATAAACCTTTAAGGCCTGTAGGCAGAATATTCAATAAAGTAGGGTAAGCCCTATCCGGACGAAGTTCGCCACCCGGCATCATTGAATTTACATCAATACCTGTTTTTTCTGTATATAACATATATACCGCAATACCCGGTAATACCACAATTAATGGCATTAAAAGCTTTAAAAATGCGGCAAATAAGATACCTGCCCTAGCCGTTTTCAGATCAGCACCTAAAGCACGTTGAGTGATGTACTGGTTACAGCCCCAATAGTTTAAGTTTACAATCCACATACCGCCAAGCAATACCGTCATACCTGGTAATGAGGCATAATTGGCACTATCTTTTTTGAAAATCATGTGGAAATGATCGGGTGCTTTTTCCCTTAAAAACGATAAACCATCTAACACGCCATGGCCACCAAAATGGTCGCTCACCAAGTTAAGTGCCAGATAAGTAGTTGCTAAACCGCCGAAAATTAAAAACGCCACCTGAATTACATCCGTGTAACCAATTACTTTCATGCCACCCAACGCTATGATTACAGAAAAAATGGCGAGGCCGATCATACAATACCAAAAGCCAATACCCGAAATACTGCTTACAGCGAGTGCACCAAGGTACAAGATAGAGGTTAAGTTTACCACAACATACAATAACAACCAAAACACAGCCATAATCATGGCTACCGTGCCATTATAACGCTGACTCAAGAATTGTGGCATGGTGTAGATCTTATTTTTAAGATATACGGGAATAAAAAATGTGGCTACAATTACTAACGTTGCAGCTGCCATCCATTCGTAAGTAGAAATGGCTAATCCCATTTTAAATCCATCGCCGCTCATGGCTACGAATTGCTCGGCACTAATATTCGAGGCAATTAAAGAGGTACCAATGGCCCACCAGGTGAGTGAACCTTCTGCAAGGAAATAATCCTTGCTGCTCATCTGCTTCTGCTTTTTACGATGGTAAATCCAAAAGCCATAAACTGCCACAATGGCAAAGTAGGCTAAAAAAATAATGTAATCTGTGACTTTCATTTAAGTTATTTGGTTTAGAAATCTAAATGTAGCAAAATCATAAATTAATCTCCGCTTTTTTTGAATTAAAAAATGTTAAAATGACGTTTATTAATTTTGGTCTTCCTCCAATTAAAGATTATTCGGCTAAGATGGGTTATTTGATTATCATTCGCAATAGAATGCGCCCTTCAGTAGAAGAGAAATTTAAGTTTGCTTGGTTTAGGTACTACCGCAGTCTGTGTATACACAGACTGCGGATAATATATTTATTGGGATAATTAAATATACCTGTTAATAAGGTTCTCAAGATATTCCTGCTTTCCGCTGCGTACCTCTGGTTCGCCGTTTTCTGCAGCGTAATTCCTTAAGTCTTCTAAACTTAACTTTCCTTGTTCAAATTCGGCTCCCTTTCCGCTATCAAATGAGGCATAGCGGTCGGCCCTTACCTTTTTGTATTCAGATTTCTGAAGAATGGCATCTGCAGTAACCAATGCCCTTGCAAAGATATCCATTCCGCCTACATGTGCATAAAACAAGTCTTTCTGATCAGTAGAGTTACGGCGGATTTTCGCATCGAAGTTTACACCGCCACCTTGCAAACCACCACCTTCTAAAATGATTAACATGGCTTCGGTTAGTTCATTAATATCATTTGGGAACTGATCGGTGTCCCATCCATTTTGATAATCGCCACGGTTTGCATCGATAGAGCCTAACAAACCATTATCTACCGCAACTTGTAGCTCATGCTGGAAAGTATGGCCGGCAAGTGTAGCATGGTTTACCTCCAGGTTTAATTTAAAGTCTGCCAAAAGATCGTATTCCTGTAAAAAGCCTTTTACTGTTGCCGCGTCGTAATCGTATTGGTGTTTAGAAGGCTCACATGGTTTCGGTTCAATAAAAAATGTTCCTTTAAAACCTTGTTTGCGTGCATAATCTTTAGCCGTATGTAAGAATTTTGCCAGATGCTCCTGCTCACGTTTCATATTGGTGTTTAATAAGCTCATATAGCCTTCTCTTCCACCCCAGAAAACATAATTTTCACCACCAAGGGCAATGGTAGCATCTAAAGCAGCTTTAACCTGGGCAGCGCCATGTGCCAGTACATGAAAATCAGGATTGGTAGATGCACCGTTCATATAACGCTTGTGGCTAAATAAATTCGCTGTTCCCCATAGCAGTTTTACGCCGCTATCTGCTTGTTTTTGTTTTGCATATTCAACAAGGGACTGTAATCTGCGCTCGTTTTCGGCAACGTCATCGCTATAATCTACCACATCCACATCATGGAAACAATAATAAGGAATCTGCATTTTCGTGATAAATTCAAAGGCTGCATCCATTTTATCTTTAGCCCTTTCTACTGCATCTTTTTTTTCATCCCATGGGAAAACGTGCGTTGCACCTCCAAACGGATCTGCTCCATTACCATTAAATGAATGCCAGTAAGCACATGCAAACTTAAAATGCTCACTCATGGTTTTGCCAGCGACTACTTTGTTGGCGTCATACCATCTAAATGCTAATGGATTATTACTTTCCAGGCCTTCAAATTTGATCTGCTCAATGCCTTTGAAAAATTCCGTTGCTCCGGTTACTACTTTTGTCATGTTTTTTTGTTTTTTGATTGATGGTTTGTTGGTCAATGGTTCGTGATAAAAACTCACGATAAAGCGATCAACCGTTAACCAGTTGCTAATTGTTTTTCTAATATTTCTTTCCAATCCTGATAGACCGGCTCATACTCAGCTGAATGTTGAGGCATTAACGTTTTGATGACTTTGTGATTGCTAAAAGCCTCTTCTGCGCTTTTGAAAATGCTGGCACCTATACCGGCACCCAAGGCTGCGCCGACACTGCCATCGTTTTCATAAAGTTCAACCGGAATGCCCGTAACATCTACAAACGTTTGTGCAAATACCTCACTTAAAAACAGATTGGCCTTTCCGGCACGGATAACTTTAGGCTGCATGCCATTTTCCCGCATGATATCCAATCCATAACGGAAAGCAAAAGCAATCCCCTCTTGGATAGCCCGGAAGATGTCTGATTGATTGTGGAGGTTGAGGTCGATGCCCAATAACTCTGCTCCTGTATATTGATTATTTAACATCCGTTCTGCACCGTTGCCGAAAGGAAGTACTTTTAAACCATTGCTGCCTATTGGTGCTTTCGAGGCCTGTATATTGAGTTCAGCATAGCTAGACAGTGGCGCGAAATTATGTTTTGCCCAACGGTACATGCTTCCGGTGCCATTAATACAGAGCAAAACTCCAGTGTGCTTTTTTTCTCCTGAATAGGTTACGTGCGCAAAGGTATTCACTCTTGATTGCTTGTCATAAGTAAGTTCATCGCTTACACCATAAATTACCCCCGATGTTCCGGCTGTCGCGGCAACCTCTCCAGGTTTTAACACGTTTAAGGAAAG
Source organism: Pedobacter sp. BG31 (assembly GCF_042464845.1). NCBI lineage: Bacteria > Pseudomonadati > Bacteroidota > Sphingobacteriia > Sphingobacteriales > Sphingobacteriaceae > Pedobacter > Pedobacter sp. BG31. The sequence continues at coordinate 174,585 of NZ_JBHNZK010000007.1, read as the reverse complement.
TGCATTATTGGGTTGGTCGCCGGATTTATAAGCTACCGGGATGCCGGCAGTTAAATTTAATGCATGTGCAATATCCGTTTTTAAATAACCATGTTCCGAAAATAGAGGTTTTACGGTTGGGATCAGGTTGCTGGAGATGCCGTAATAATCCATTACATCTTTAGAGATTTCGTGGTTTTCAAAATCCCAGAAAATACCTTCGGATAGAGCCGAAATACTTGTAGTGATTTCTCCGGTTAATTTCATTGCAATAAAATCGCCGGGAAGCATGATTTTATCGATGCAGTTATAGATATCGGGTTCGTTTGCTTTTACCCAGGCCAGTTTCGATGCCGTAAAATTTCCAGGTGAGTTTAATAGGTGTTTTAAGGATTTTTCGTGACCGATAGTGTCAAAAGCGCTATTGCCCAGTTCAACAGCCCTGCTGTCACACCAGATAATGCTATCGCGGAGTACCTGCTGATTTTGATCTACCACAACAAGTCCGTGCATTTGATAGGCAATGCCAATGGCCTTGATCTCCTTCGGATCAAAAAGACCGGTTGAATTTAATTTGAGGATGGCCTGCTGAACATTTTTCCACCATTCATCGGGCGACTGCTCTGCCCAGCCTGATTGTAAAGATTTGATGGCTGTTTCTTGTTCCGGATATTGAGCGGTGGCTATATTTTTTTGTGTAGCTGCATCAACAACTGCAACTTTAATGGATGAGGTACCTAAATCAATTCCTAATAAATACATGCTTTCATCTTAATTTAATATTTGGTTATGCAAACGGTTGCATAAAGATAGTGGTAAAAATATAAAACGCAAATTTTTTGTAAATTCCTGTTGTGTTTAATGCCAAACGGTTAAATACTTCGCATCATTTGAAGCTGTATCTAATGCTTTAATATTTTATATTTTTGCGTCATATACATTAATCATATGGAACAAATTACATGGGGCGACTTCGAAAAGGTTGAATTAAGGGTAGGTACTATTCTTGAGGCTTTCGAATTTCCTGAAGCCCGAAGACCGGCATATAAATTAAAGGTAGATTTCGGCGAATATGGCATCAAAATGAGCAGCGCGCAGATTACCAAACATTATACATTGGAAGAATTACCTGGAAAACAGATTGTCGGGGTGATCAATTTCCCTAAAAAACAAATCGGGAAATTTATGTCAGAATTTTTAGTAACCGGTTTCGCTGATGAAAACGGAGATATTGTATTAACTACGGTGGAGCGTAAAGTGCCGAACGGAAGTAAACTGGTTTAATAGTTAGCTTCCGGAGTTTACACGTAATTGCTGCGGCCAATTAGCCCTGATTGCAGCGGAAAGCCCGCAATCCCGGTTTTCGCCGGGAGAGGACTTTGAGCGTAAAGCAGGACTGAAGCAGCCGATGAGCGCTGATACTGCGCTCCAAAACCTAACCAATTTTCAACTCAGACTTCAGCAGTTTTGCCGGCCCTTTGCCGTTGGAGCCTCCGGAAGCCTTTTTGGTCATTATTAACCTATATTTGCCTCATGAGTTTTTACAATTTCGAAAATACCGATCCCGAAGAAGAAGATATTCACTATATGAAACTGGCTTTGGAAGAAGCAAAAAAGGCTTTGGCTGAAGATGAAATTCCGATCGGTGCCATTGTAGTCAGTAAAAACAGGATTATAGGCCGTGGCTATAATTTAACCGAACGTTTTAACGATGTGACCGCACATGCTGAAATGCAGGCTTTTACCTCTGCCGCTCAAACCATTGGAGGTAAATATTTAAGGGATTGCACTTTATATGTAACCATTGAGCCCTGTGTGATGTGTGCCGGCGCAAGTTATTGGACACAGATCGGTCGCATTGTTTATGGCGCAAGGGAAGAAAAAAGAGGCTTTATCTCCAGGAATGCTCAACTGCTGCATCCTAAAACGCTTTTAAAAGGCGGCGTAATGGCTGAAGAATGCGGTATGCTGATGAAGGATTTCTTTGCGAAGAAGAGGTAGTGAGTCTGATTGTCCTCGTTTTTAATGAGGATTATTGAGGTGCGTATTTGTAATGCGTTAAGCGCTGGTATAGCAATTCAATCGCCGATATTGAGCATCCTTTGTTGTAAAGGAGGACGATGCTGATTTTACAAAAAACCTTCCAGCATTAAAGCCTTCAACATTACAACATTAACCCAGAAAGTGATTTGATGATAATAACATGAACAAATCTTAACGTTGTAATGTTATATTTGCTACAGAAATATTTTTTTAATCTTTAAACATAAAACTATGGCTTTTGAATTACCTGCGTTACATTACGCAACCGATGCATTAGAACCGCATATTGATAAAACTACCATGGAAATCCACCATGATAAACACCACCAGGCATATGTTACCAACCTAAACAAAGCGTTAGAAGGTAAGCCGGAGGCAAATTCAAGCATTGAGGAAATTGTTAAAAACATTTCAAAATACCCTGCAGCTGTTAGAAACAATGGCGGTGGACACTATAACCACTCTTTATTCTGGAACATTTTAGGTCCGAACAAAGGCGGTGAGCCAACCGGCGATTTAGCTAAAGCAATTAATGAAACTTTTGGCTCGTTTGCTGAGCTTAAAACTAAATTACAGGAGGCTGGTGCTACACGTTTTGGTTCAGGCTGGGCCTGGTTATCAGTAAGTGCAGATAAAAAACTTCAGGTTTCTTCTACACCGAACCAGGATAATCCTTTAATGGATATTGCCGAAGTAAAAGGAACGCCAATTTTGGGTATTGATGTTTGGGAGCACGCTTATTATTTAAAGTATCAAAACAAACGCCCTGATTATTTAGCGGCAATCTGGAATGTAATCAACTGGGATGCAGTTGCTGAACTTTACAAAAAAGCTTTGTAAGCGAAACGTTTTATAAAATTGAAGAGAAGTCCCGGTGTAGATCGGGACTTTCTTGTTTTAAGATATTTAAGTAACTTCGCATACAAAATATTCAAAATGAAAAGGCTTGTAGTTTTATTTTTAATTATTGTTGGCGTAAATGTGCTGGTACGTGCACAACAGAATAAAATGCCTACCCCGGCAGAAATTGCTCAAAAGAATGTAGATGATCTGGAAAAACGATTAAAACTAAACGGTACGCAAAAAAGTGTCATTTATAGTTATACCTATAACCAGGCAAAAGAACAAGCTGATTTAATTAAAAGACAACAGGCCGGTAACTCACGCGAGGAGGATGTAGATAAATTTTATAAGCTTCAGAACGAAACCTCGAAAAATATCCGCAACGTTTTAAGGCCAGAGCAACAAACCGAATATGATAAAATTATTGAGGAGCGTTTAAGTGGTAAAGGTTTAAAATCAAAAAACAAGAAAAAGAAAAAAGGCGAAGAGGAAGAAGTGGAGAGTGATATCAAAGGATTGCTATCTGCTCCTCCGGTAGAAAAACAAAATCAGTAATATTTTTTAATTAATCATTCTGATCTTTTTAGAATATAAAATCCTGAAGCTCAAAGTTATAAACTGGCGGAGCATGTGGATATGGATAGGGAATTAAGTTAGAAGGCTACGAAATCAATTAATCACAAAATCAATCCTGTAAAGAGTCGTCATCTCGACTGAAGCGTAGCGAAATGGAGAGATCTATCTAGGCAGATTTAGCTTCGCTGAGCCTTCGGGTTCTCGGCTACGTTGCACTCCGCTCGAAATGACGATCGCGGATTAAGTTCGAAATTAAATCCCCACAATATCTTTTTTCTTTTTTTGCTTCATCGCTTTTGGGATAATGACTAAAATCTCATCTTTTAAAGCGTTAAGCATCCGTTTCTTAATAAAGTTTTTATGGGTCACCAAACTAATCTCTCGTACGGGCTCTGGCGATTTAAAATGGCGTACCTTGTTGGTTTGTTTCGCATCCAGTTGTGCGATGGCCAATTCGGGTAATAGTGTTGCACCCCCATTTAAATCAACCATACGCACGAGGGTTTCTACACTACCTGTATTGTATTCGAGTCCCTGTAGCCTGTTGTTTTTTGTAGAACGGCAAATGTTCAATACCTGGTTTCGCATACAATGACCTTCATTTAAGAGCCAGATATTTTCGTCGTTCAGGTCTTCGGCATCAAGTGCTTTCTTTTTGTACAGCTTGCTGTTTTTACTGATGTAACTTACAAAATTTTCATAGTATAGGGGAGTTTCTGTAATGTTTGGATCGGTTAGCGGCGTAGCTAAAATACCGCAATCCAGCACACCGGTTTTTAAGTGATGAATGATGTCTTCGGTGGTATATTCCCAGATTAAAAGCTTTAATTCAGGGTATTTATCCAGCATGGCCGAAATCACCTCTGGCAATAAGTATGGGGCAATAGTTGGGATCACCCCGATTTTCAGCTCGCCCATTACATCTTGCTGCTGACTGCTGATCAACTCTTTAATTTTTCCGCTTTCCTGTAAGATAATTCTTGCCTGGGCAATAATCTGCGAACCAATTTCTGTCGGACTTACAGGCTGTTTGCTTCTGTCGAAAATTTTAACACTGATTAATTCCTCCAATTTTTGAACCTGCATACTTAAGGTAGGCTGGGTTACAAAACACTTTTCGGCTGCAGTTACGAAACTTCTATAAGTATCTACGGCAACAATATATTCGAGCTGAACTAAAGTCATATAGGCAAAATTGATTGATCATTCCAAATATATCAATTTTAACTATAAATAAAAATGATTGGCATTTTGTAGCATGATTTCAACTAAAATAATCGAATTATATGATTCTGTAAACAAAAAGTTGAAGAGCGATTTTGATCTGATTAATTTCAGGTAATTATACTATTACCAGCTTAGCAGATTAATTAGTATTTTAGTATGATGAACAGAACCATTTTGCGTTTATTCCTTTTTGTTGTTTTTCTTCCGCTAGCCCTTTCGGTAAATGCCCAGGATAAACTCCCAGATTGGGCACTTGGGCCGTTTCTAAGGCCAGAAAATGTAAATCCCATTATTTCGCCAAGTGCAGAAAGTTTTTTTATGGATCCCATACTCAGGCAAAAAATAGCCTGGGAGGCCGGCGATGTCTTTAATCCCGCTGCCGCTGTACATAAAAATAAGATCTATGTATTATACCGTAGTGAAGATCGTTCTGGCAATGGAATAGGTATGCGTACTTCCAGGATAGGAATGGCAGAAAGCAGTGACGGCATTAAAATGAAACGTAGTCCGGAGCCGGTGTTCTATCCTGGTGAAGATGAGCAGAAAGCAAACGAATGGCCGGGTGGTTGCGAAGATCCACGTATTGCTGTTACTGCAGAGGGTATATATGTAATGTTATATACACAATGGAACCGTAATATATTCCGCCTCGCCGTGGCCACTTCCAAAGATTTAAAACACTGGACCAAACATGGTCCTGCGTTTGGTAAAGCCTATCATGGTAAATTTAAAGACCTCAAATGCAAATCTGGTTCAATTGTTACGAAGTTAGAAAACGGTAAACAGGTAATTGCCAAAATAAACGGTAAATACATGATGTACTGGGGCGAACGTTTCATAAATATTGCAACCTCAACTGACCTTGTTAACTGGGAGCCTGCATTAAACGCAAAGAATGAACTGGATATGATTGTGAAGCCCAGGGAACACTATTTCGATAGCGATTTAACAGAATGTGGTCCGCCGGCGATTGTTACCGACCAGGGCATATTGGTAATTTATAATGGCAAAAACAGGGGCGATGCCAGAAGGGATACTAATTATGTAGCCAATACCTATTCGGCCGGGCAGGTATTATTCGATATTAAAAATCCTTCAAAAGTGATTGCGCGGCTCGATCAACCTTTTTTTGTGCCTACAGCCCCCTTCGAAAAAAGCGGGCAATACCCTTCCGGTACGGTTTTTATGGAGGGGTTGGTCTATTTCAAAAAGAAGTGGTTTTTATATTATGGCTGTGCAGATAGCCGGGTAGCAGTAGCCATTTATAATCCTGCTTCTCCAAAATAAAGTGCAAAATACAAGGGCGCAACGGTATGATAAACGCCCTTCTAAATTCATTTAATATCGGCTTTCGAAATCCTGATAAGCCAGGGCAATACCTTCTTTAAGCTCGGTTGTATGTTTCCAGCCTAAACGATGAAGTTTACTAACATCCATTAATTTGCGTGGTGTGCCATCTGGTTTTGTGGCATCGAATACCAGTTCCCCATCAAATCCCAGCACATCTTTGATTAGCAAAGCCAGGTCTTTGATGGTTAGATCCTGTCCGGTACCAATGTTGATCAAGTGTGGTTCGTTATAGTTTTGCATTAAGAAATAGCAGGCATCAGCTAAATCATCTGCAAATAAAAATTCGCGCATGGGTGAACCCGAACCCCAAACCACAACTTCTTTTTCATCGTTAACTTTTGCCTCATGCACCTTACGGATCAAAGCGGGCAAAACATGTGAGTTTTGAGGATGATAGTTATCATTAAAGCCATATAAATTTGTGGGCATTACGGAGATGAAATTACAGCCGTACTGATCGCGATAGGCATCGCACATTTTAATCCCTGCAATTTTGGCAATGGCATAAGGCTCGTTGGTGTGTTCTAAAGTGCCTGTTAAAAGGTAATCTTCTTTGAGAGGTTGCGGAGCCATTTTTGGGTAAATACAGCTCGAACCCAAAAACATCAGTTTCTTAACGTTGTTTAAGTACGCGTTATGGATAACATTATTCTGAATGGCTAAATTTTCATAAAGAAAATCGGCTCTGTAAGTGTTGTTGGCTACGATACCACCAACTTTTGCTGCTGCAAGAAAGACATAATCCGGTTTTTCTTCAGTAAAGAAATCAGTAACCGCCTGTTGGCTGCGCAGATCAAGCTCTGATGAAGTTCTGGTAATGATGTTTTCGTAACCCTCTTTTTGCAGTTTGCGGTAAATGGCCGAGCCTACCATACCACGATGGCCTGCAACATATATTTTTGAGTTTTTTTCCACGGTAATTTTTATAAGGCACAAAAATACGATTCCTAAATAAAATTGGCACCAATCTTTGCGGCAAAAGAAACCCCGATTATTGATTTAATTGTATTTTTGCAGAAAAAAAACTTTTGGGTAAAGATAAACTTAGGCGTTTTGCAGAAATAGAAACATTTGCAAACGTATATCAATTAGAACAAGGAAAAGCTTTAAAGGGCAGTTGGGCTTCAGCGCATTTTAAAAATGCAAACCCTATTGTACTGGAACTGGCCTGTGGAAAGGGCGAATACTCGGTAAATCTGGCGAGGCTTTTTCCGGAGAAGAACTTTATTGGGGTGGATTACAAGGGCAACCGCATCTGGCGCGGAGCCAAAACGGCTATTGAAGATGGAATAGATAATGTTGCTTTTTTAAGGATACAGATTGAAAATATACTGGATTATTTTAATGAAGGAGAAATCGACGAAATCTGGATCACCTTTCCGGATCCACAGCCTCAGGATAGCCGTGAGAAAAAACGTTTAACTTTTCCGGCATTTTTGAACCGTTATAAATTGGTGTTAAAACCAGGTGGATATGTTAATCTGAAAACAGATAATGATCAGTTATATGCTTACACTAACGAAAAGGTTGCAGAATTAAACCTTCCTGTACATAAAAATACCGATCATTTGTATACTTCAGATCTGGTTGATGAGGTACTGTCTATCAAAACCTATTACGAGAAGAAATACTTACTACACGATAAAAATATTAATTATATTCAGTTTTCTTTTGAATAATGAATACCAACTTTTATGAACAGGTTTATGAGATTGCCCGGTTAATTCCGAAAGGAAGGGTAACTTCTTATGGAGCTATCGCGAAAAGTTTAGGTGCAGCAAAATCATCAAGAATGGTAGGGCATGCCATGCTTTATGCCGGCGCAGCCTATCCCCAGGTACCTGCACATCGGGTAGTAAACAGCAGTGGATTGCTCACTGGAAAGTTCCATTTTAATCCACCTGAACTAATGGAAGAATTGTTGAAACAAGAAGGCATTGAAGTGAAGAACGATAAAGTGGTAAACTTTAAAAAAGTATTCTGGAATCCGCTGGAGAAATCAACTTTGATTTAATAAAATTAACGTCATGCGCTCACTCAAAAAATCATTCATTCAATAATTAATTATTTATGGGAAAGCTTGTAGAAGAGTTTAACGGCTATCGTGAAAAAATGAACGATAGGATTATGGAAACGGCAAATACAAATATCAAACGTTTTTTTGCGCTTGATACAACCACTTATGCCGATGGAGCTTTAGACGTTAAAACGAAAGAGATGTTGGGTCTGGTGGCCTCAATGGTTTTGCGTTGCGATGATTGTATTAAATACCACCTGGGCAAATGTTTCGATGCCGGTGTAAACCATGATGAAATGAACGAAATTTTCATGATCGCCAATCTGGTAGGTGGTAGCATTGTAATACCGCACTATCGGAGAGCTGTAGAGTATTGGGATGAATTAAGTTCGGAGTTGAGAGTTTAGCGTTTGGAGTTTCTTTGCCTGTTCCAGATTGGAGCCAGGAGTTTCGAAAGCGAATGCATTTAGATATAAGAATATAGCATTGAATTTTTTTATATTTATTATATGGGAACGATTAAAGATTTATTGGCTTATCAGAAAGGATTTAAGCTTTCCATGGAAATTTTCCATATTTCTAAAAGGTTTCCGTCAGAAGAAAAATATAGTTTGACAGATCAAATCAGAAGATGTTCGAGAAGTGTTTGCGCAAACCTGGCAGAAGCCTATAGAAAAAGGAAATATCCAAACCATTTTGTGAGTAAGCTTTCAGATGCTGATACAGAAAATGGTGAAACTCAAACCTGGCTGGAATTCGCTTTTGCCTGTAGTTACATTTCTGATGACGAATTTAACAGGTTAAATGATCAAGCTGAGGAAGTTGCAAAACTTTTGGTTTATATGATGAATAATCCAGAAAAATTTTTTGTTAAACCTGCTTAGCATTTTGTATGGAAACTCTAAACTCCCAGCTAGAAACTCCAAACTCAACTATACGCTGCTCCTGGGCCGGTTCCGATCCGCTTTATATTAAGTACCATGATGAAGAGTGGGGGAAACCTGTTTACGATGATCAGATTTTATTCGAATTTTTGATACTCGAAGGCGCTCAGGCTGGCTTAAGCTGGATTACCATCCTCAGAAGACGCGAAAACTACCGTAAGGCCTTTGCAGATTTTGATGTAAAGAAGGTAGCGGCTTTTACCGAAAAAGATGTAGAGAGGCTGATGAACGATGAAGGCATAATCCGTAACCGTTTAAAAGTGAATGGTGCCATTACCAATGCCAGATTGTTTATGGAAATCCAGAAAGAATTTGGTAGCTTTTCTAAATATATATGGAGTTTTGTTCCACAAGGCAAGCCCATCATAAACCATATTGAGAAGATGAGCGATGTTCCGCCTAGAACGGAACTGTCCGACCAGATCAGTAAAGACATGAAAAAGCGGGGCTTCAAGTTTTTCGGCACCACCATCTGTTATGCATTTATGCAGGCAACCGGGATGGTGAACGATCATTTATTAAATTGTTGTGCAAGATGATTTTTATGCAAAACGATCCTATAATCCTAAAAATCTATTATTAATCCTGGCTTTATTTTTTTGCCGCATTATATTCCTTAACCCATTCAATAACATCCCTGCTATTAAAATCTGTTCCTGCTTCAACTTTGGCTTTTAATTCCGGCTGATCACCTATTTTCTGCAGCAGGATATTTTTAACCTCTAACTTTTTAGCCTCCTCAGTTATTGCTTTCATCGGTACTTCCTGTAAAGGCCCCGCGCCGGGTTTTTCAATAAAATAGCGAACAGCAGGTGCTCCTGCAGGTCTTTCGGGAGCTGAGTTTCGTCCGCCGCCAATACTGATACCACCACCCATACCCATGCCACCAAAACCACCGGTTCCTGTTCCGATACCAATTGATGGCCTGAATTTTACCTTTTTCTCTTTCACCTGTGGCACGAGGGTGCCTCCGCCAAAAGAGTAAAGATTAACCGTTCCCATTTCAATTACCTTTACAAAACGATATTCGAAATTGCGGCCATTGGCAAATCCTTTGCTCACAAAGCTATCGCCATTCCAGAAGAAGTTTTTTACATCCTTTGCAGGCAAAATTACATCCACCTCATCGTTGGCACTGATGAAAACAGAAAAATAATCCGTGCCTTTTATCGTTCCACGGATGACGTCATCATTGTTTTTAACGATAAAATCTTGTGCATAAGTGGTAAACGTTATTGAAAAAAATAAAATAAAAAGGTTAAAAATCTTCATAAGTTAGCAATATCGGATACAACGTAAATTATTTAAAATAATATCCAAAAACAGTAATGATTGAAACGCTCTCAGCATTTTGGGATTTCTTAAAAAAGCCAAAACTTCTAAAACTCAGTAAAGATACTAAATCTCTTTGGAGAGATTTAGTATGGTTGATTATACTCGATTTATTATTTGCCGGCATAATAATGGGCATTTATTATACGCTGCTACATTTCGAAATTATAGATGAATATGTCGAAAAATTCGATATTCTGAAAAAACTCGGTTTGACGGTAGCGCTACTTATTGCCTGTATTTTAGCTCCTTTATTAGAAGAATCATTGTTTAGGTGGCATTTAAGAAGTAAATACCTACCTATATATTTTGTTTGTTCTACTTTAGCCTTAATAGCAGATTATTTTATAAACAGCCCCTTTCTAAAATGGCCAATTTATACTTTTTTCTTTTTCATATCCCTCATTATACGCGGATATTTTAAAAGAATGGATATCCGTAAAAAGGTGGTTTTTCAGCGGCAATCGTTTGGATACCTCTTTTATTATTCAGCCATCATATTTGGTTTAATCCATTTAACCAACATTAAAGACTTAACGCTTAGCGATCCGGTCTTCATTATATTTGTAATTTCGCAATTCTTTTCCGGACTATCTATGGGCTATATGCGCATTAAATATGGTTTAATCTACTCCATCTTACTACACAGCATCTTTAATTTTATAATGATATTACTGGAGTTCTTTTTCAGTTAAATTGAAACTATATCTTTTCTAAACCTTTAACTTTGGTTACTTTTATCATCCGGTAAATTCATTTATCGGTGTAATCATTAAATCAGTGTAATCACATGAATAAAAAACTCTTTCTTCTCGATGGTATGGCGCTTATGTACAGGGCGCATTTTGCACTCAGTAAAAATCCGCGTTTTACCTCAACAGGCATCAATACATCTGCAGTAATGGGCTTTACTAATACCTTGCTGGATGTTTTGAAGAAAGAAAAACCGACACATATTGCCGTAGTTTTCGATACGGACGCACCTACTGAAAGACATACTTCTTTCGAAGCCTATAAAGCACACCGCCAGGCCATGCCTGAAGACCTGGCTGCAGCAATGCCTTATGTACTTAAATTAATTACAGGTTTTAATATTCCGGTAATTACTTCTGATGGCTACGAAGCTGATGATATTATAGGTACACTGGCTAAAAAAGCGGAACAAAAAGGTTATCAGGTTTATTGTATGACACCTGACAAGGATTTTGCCCAGTTGGTTTCTGAAAATATCTTTATTTATAAACCAGCCCGCATGGGCAACGATATGGAAATATTGGGTGTAAAAGAAGTATTGGCTAAGTGGGAGGTCGAAAATGTATTACAGGTTATTGATATCCTGGGATTATGGGGCGATGCTGTAGATAATATTCCGGGTATTCCGGGGATTGGGGAGAAAACCGCAAAAGCCCTGATCAAGCAATACGGTTCTATGGAGAACATTATTGCCCATTCACATGAGCTAAAAGGAAAACAACGTGAGAACGTAGAAAATTTTGCAGAACAGGGATTAATATCCAAAAAACTAGCCACCATTCTGTTAGATGTTCCGGTTGAACTTGACGAAGCCAGTTTAGAACTTTGCGATCCAAGCCGCGATTTGTTGGAGCCATTATTTACCGAATTGGAATTCAGGACGCTAGGGCGCAGGGTATTTGGTGATGAATTCTCGGTAACCACAGCCCGCTTCCAGGAAGGTACTCAAACCGATTTGTTTGGCAATCAATCTGGAGAAACCATCCAATATACCAATACGTTGGAGGAAGAACCAGCAGAAAAATTACCAGCTAAAACCATTGAAAACACGGAACATGATTACCAATTGGTTGATTCTGCCGAACAGCGTGCTGACCTGATTAAACTGTTGCTTGCCGAAAAGCGGATATCATTCGACACTGAGACTACAGGTACCGATGCAAACATGGCCGATTTGGTGGGGCTATCGGTTTCCATTAAACCTGGAACAGGTTATTATATTCCGGTTCCTGCCGAAAGAGCAGCGGCACAGTTAATTGTCGATGAATTTAGAGCCGTATTGGAAAATGAAGCTATCGAGAAAATCGGTCAGAATACCAAATACGATATCCTGGTATTAAAATGGTATGGTGTAGAAGTAAAAGGAAAAGTTTTTGATACCATGCTGGCGCATTACCTGATTGATCCCGATACCCGTCATGGAATGGACGTTCTATCGGAAAACTATCTTGGTTACTCACCGATCTCGATTACCAAACTGATCGGGGCAAAAGGTAAAAACCAGCTTACGATGCGTGATGTTCCTGTGGCAGATGTAGTAGATTATGCCGCTGAAGATGCTGATGTAACTTTGCAGCTGGCACACATCTTTGAGCCCAAATTAAAAGAATTAAATGCAGCCAAACTGGCCGAAGAAATTGAAAACCCTTTGGTTTATGTATTGGCAGATATAGAGAAAGAAGGTGTTCGGATTGATATTGAAACCTTACAGGCTTATTCCAAAGAGCTGGAGACTGAAATTATCAAATTCGAACAGAATGTGTACGACAAAGCCGGAATTAAATTTAACCTCGCATCACCAAAGCAATTGGGAGAGGTTTTATTTGATAAACTTCAGCTCGATCCGAAAGCCAAAAAAACAAAAACCGGTCAGTACCAAACCGGAGAAGATATTTTAATGGCCTTAGCCAGTAAAAGTGATATTGTACAGGATATTCTAGATTTCCGTCAGTTACAAAAACTTAAATCAACCTATGTGGATGCATTGCCACTTATGGTTAATCCTAAAACCGGAAGGGTGCATACTTCCTATAATCAGGCCGTTGCCGCAACCGGAAGATTGAGTTCTAACAACCCCAATTTACAGAATATCCCGATCCGTACGGAGCGGGGAAGAGAAGTGCGTAAAGCTTTTATTGCAAGAGATGAAAACCACATTTTGTTATCGGCCGATTATTCGCAGATAGAGTTGCGCATTATTGCAGAGATAAGCAAGGAAGAAAACATGCTTGATGCTTTTAGCAAAGGGATTGATATCCATACAGCAACAGCAGCCAAAGTATATGGCGTTAGTATTGAAGAAGTGGATGGAACGCAACGCAGAAATGCCAAAGCGGTTAATTTTGGAATCATTTACGGCCAATCTGCCTTTGGTTTATCGCAGAACTTAGGTATTCCGCGTAAAGAAGCGGCTGAAATCATTGAGCAGTATTTTGCCCAGTATCCTGGTATTAAACGTTATATGAGCGATACCATGAATTTTGCACGAGAGAATGGCTATGTAGAAACCATAATGGGTAGAAGACGTTATTTGAGAGATATTAATTCGGCTAACCAGACCGTAAGGGGTTTTGCTGAACGAAATGCCATCAACGCACCTATCCAGGGCTCTGCGGCAGATATGATCAAGATTGCCATGATCAATATCCATAAAGAGATGAAAGCACAGAATCTGCAATCAACCATGACCATGCAGGTACATGACGAGTTGGTTTTTGATGTGCTTAGATCAGAAAAAGAGGCAATGAAGGCAATTATCCAGGATAAGATGGCCAATGCCATTAAATTAACCGTACCCATTGTGGTAGAAATTGGTGAGGGCAATAACTGGCTTGAGGCACATTAAATTCATAATGAATTGTTGCAGACTTATCTTAAATCAAAATGTTTATTATCTTCATTAAAACTTCATATCGATTTTAGAATTTTATATCAACAAAATAAACGAGTAAAATAAAAAATCAGAAATTATGAAACCTCGGAGTGAAACGAAGAAGCTTCATAACAATTAAAAAAAATCTAAAAATTATGAAAAAGTTATTGAGTTTAATCGCAATCGCAGCATTTGGTTTAACAACAGCATTTGCTCAGACACCAGCAACAGCCACTTCAGCTAAAGCTAAAACTGTTGTAAAAAAAGAAGTTAAAACAACAACAGCACCAGTTAAAGCAGGAGCAAAACAGGAAGCTAAAAAAGTAGAGACTAAAACGACTACTGCGGCTGCTAAAGTAAAAGCAGACGGTACACCAGATATGCGTTTTAAAGAAAATAAAGCCAAAGCAGTAACCAAAGTTGCTGGCCCAACTAAAAAAGACGGTACAGCAGATATGCGTTACAAAGCAAATAAAGCTGCCGCTAAAAAAAATTAGGTTCAGGTTTATAATTTGAAAGGTCTCCAATGACAACTGGAGGCCTTTTTTTGTTTAAGATAATTTAATATTAGTGGCGTCACCCTGAAAAAAATCGTCATCCCGACCGGAACGCAGTGTAGCGGAGAGATCTACCTTGAGATAGATTTCTCTCCCGAACATTCGGGATTGCACTTCAGTTGCAATGACGGTTCGGCGAAACTATAAACTTATGGTTTCACCAATCTCCGGTAGTAACAAGGTTTTCTGCTCGCGTGCAAATTTATCTAACGCGGTCTGGGTATCAATTTCGATCACCGGGAAAGTATTATAGTGAACGCCAATTACTTTATCGCAATCGAAATATTTTGTTGCAATCAAAGCATCATCAACATCCATGGTATAATTTCCACCAATCGGTAAGATGGCATAATCCAGGTTATAAATATCCGCTAAAACTTTCATCTCGATGGTTAAACCGGTATCGCCTGCAAAATAAATTTGTTTACCGTCAACTTCAAGCACAAAACCAGCAGGATTTCCGCCATAACTTCCGTCAGGTAGGCTAGATGAATGCGTGGCAGGTACCATGCGTACGGTTCCCCAATCGAAGCTGAATTTGCCAAAATTCATTCCGTGTACTTTCTCTATGCCCTGTTTAGAAACCCAATCAATAATCTCCGGCATTGCAATAACCGTCGCCTGAGTTTGTTTAGCCAGCTCAACCAAGTCTGCTACGTGGTCGGCATGACCATGGCTTACCAAAATATAATCAGCCTCAATCGCCTTAGTGTCTATGTTTTTCGCTAACGGGTTGTGCGATATAAACGGATCAAACAATAATTTTTTACCAGCTGTTTCCAACAGGAAACAGGATTGGCCGTAGTAAGTATATTTCATAGTTTTCGTATCAAGTAGGTTGATTTGAGTATCAGGATTAATTTGATGATATATTATTGGCCAAACATGCCACCTAAGCCACCCAGCATATCTTGTGCTGATGCCTGCATTTCGGCTGCGCTTACTTGTTCTGCACTTGCCATTGCTTTGTTAATAGCGGTTAGCAACAGTTCTTCCAATTCTTCTTTATCAGCACCTTTTAAAAATTCTTCATCAATGGCAACCGCAGTAATGGCCTTGTTTGCCGTTGCAGTAATTCTGATGGCACCATTTTCAACTTCGCCGTATACGGATATGGTATCCAGGCGTTTTTTAATTTCTTCGGCTTTTTGTTGCGCCGCAAATAATTTATCGAACATAATCGTTTTCTTTTATAATAAAACTAAATCCGGCCTAAAATGGTATTGGCCTCATCAAGGAAGCGCTCAATCTTTTTAGTGCCTATAAAGCTTTTAAGGTTTAATACGGTTGTTTTGTTTTTAGCAGGCAAAAAAATCTCTGCCCTAACTTCGGTGCCAGAATAAATAAAATTAGTGGTTTTACGAATCACCTGAAAGCAGATCAGGTCATCAAAGGAATATTCTTTATTAAAACGACCGGCAAAGGTTGAGCGGATCATCTTCTTCTGGTTTTTATCAAAGCGGATATTGGAGGTTGCCGCGAAAAGTAAAGCAAAGCCAATTATCGCTGGGAAATATGTCAACAGTATTTTTTGAAAGGATCCTTCTCCTGAAAGAAAATCAGGACTAAACAATATGGCAACGGTAGCACCGATGAAAATCAATCCAAAAATAAAACCTCCTGTTTTGTTATCGCGCAATTGGTAAACACCACCTTCTTCTCTGAAAAATTTAAAGTCGTAAATGGCCTGTTTAGGAATTATGGGCGCATTAGCGAAAACGAGTTCATCAATTTTTGGCAATACCTCCTGCTGAAAAGCAATTAGGTTGACATCAGTAGGTTTACTATATCCGGCAGAAACCAATAAACCACTGCCGTGCCGGTTACTTTTTCTAAACAGTTTATAATTAAAGCCGCTCCCTAATACTTCGTATGGTTCAACAGAAGCAATATCATCGAAGGGGATTGATCCGATGGGCAAAAAAGCAACCTTTTTATATAAAACCCTGCTGCTTCCGTCAAAAATTACTTTTGTTTCGGCGGCAAAAATCAACATCAGAGGAATCAACAAAAAGATGGCATAATATCCCAAGGTAAAACCCGTAAAATAACCCGGCATTGATCTGAACAAAAAGAAAATGAATGCCGCGAAAAGTACAAAAAAAATAATGCCAATAATCCTTAAATTTCTTTTAGGATAGATGGTTAATGTATCCGGTCCGATTATCCATTTTGTTTTTGCCATAATTTTAGTCTTCGTCTGATCCAGGTAAACTGCCGTTGCCGTGGTATGCACCTTTACGTATAATGGGCATATTTAAATGCTTGTAAAGGTCATCCAAATGCATTAAACTACCGTTTGTTAAGTTGCCTAAAAATATAACCAGAATATTTTTGCTTAAGTCTCTTACATAAATATGGCGGAAACCGTGCCACCATCCCGTATGGTATACTACTTTGTCCATATTCTCGCCGTCAAACATTCTCCAGCCATAACCATAATTAAAGTGACCATTTACAGGCTTATTACGGCCCAAATAAGCAGAATCGAGACTCTTTTTAGTTAGTAATCTACCATTCTTTAAATATTTATCAAATAATACCAAATCATGTACTGTACTATAAATGCCCTTATCTCCAACGGGGCCGTCCAAAAAGTTCTGTGCTACGGAATAGCGCCAGGTACGGTCGTGACCTACTACATCAACCGGGATTTTTTCATATTCGGTTGTACTATATACGTGCGTATGTTTTAATCCGGCTGGTTTAAATACATGCTCCATCATATATTGCGAATAACGCTGGCCGGTTACCTTCTCTATAATGGCCCCCAATACCATAAAATTTGAATTGTTATAATGGAATCGGTTATCTGGTTTGGTATATGGATTAGGTTTGCGCTCGGCAATAACGTTCATTACTTCCTGGTTGGTAACGCCTTTTTTCATGTTGCGTTTTTCTTTACGCCAGATATCATCAATAAAATAAACGTAGTTCATCATGCCACTGCGGTGCGATAGTAACAGCTTTACCGTAATGCCATCATAAGGGAAATTCGGGTAGAATTTTTTTACATCATCGTTTAACGAAAGTTTTCCGGCTTCTACCAGCTGCATTATGGCTGTACCGGTAAATGTTTTGGTAATAGAGGCCAGTTCGAACTCCGAATTGATGTTTAAGCTATCGCGATGGAGATAATCGGCCCAGCCGATTGCTTTTTCATAAAGAATTTTTCCATCTTTTGCCACCAGCATATTTCCGTTGAAGCCATATTTTTTATGCAGGTTATCTACAAAGTCAGCAATCCACTTGTCGCCTTTTTGCGGGTTGTAAACCAGCAATAGGCTATCTGCCTTATCATCTTCTTTGGTACGGACTTTTTTATCAGCTTCCTTTTTTTCTTCAGATTTTTTACCGGAGCAGGCGGTTAGTAAAGTTGCAGAGAGGGCTAATGCTGAACATATATATCGAAAATTCATTTATACTGGGGATAGTGTATTTAAAACCCGAAAATTAAAGAATTTTAGACGGTTGCAACAAAAGAGTTTTACACATTTTCGCAATTTTGGCCATACCAGCACTCAAATAAATGTCCTTTGCTTCCGTAAACCGGGTCGCTATCTGGATTTTTTACCATAGAAATGGTTTTATCAGCTTCAGGACGCTCCTCTGCCTGGCCATATTTAATATCATAATCTGAGCCATTCGGATATGCGCCAACAACCGTAAAGTCATCACTTGAGTTCAGCTTTTTATGGGCTACACCTGCTGGAATAATCACGACATCACCTTTATCCAATTCGATGCAAACACCGTGTTCGCCGCCAAACTGTACGTCTGCTTTACCGCAAAATACTCCCATTACTTCGTGTGTATTGCTATGGTAGTGATGATAATCGAAGATGCCATCTACCCAGGAGTTGGTATAACCGTTTCGTGCAAAAACCCTTTTTATTACCTCTGCAGTATCATCAGGATGCAACCTGAATGTACCTTTGTATATCATTAATGGCAAATTGGGATTATTGGGGAAATTGCCATTTTCTTCAATTTTATGTGCAACCAGATAAGCTTCTTGTATCAGTTTTTCTTTGTCCATGATTTTAGGGTGTTTCAATAGTTAACAATGTAATTGGAAAAGGGTTTCGGGATTTGATGAATTGGGATGATACTGATTCGTGCGGACAGGACCACGGCGTAAAGTAAAGGGTTTAGATTTATCAGGTTTTTCTCCCGCAGATTTGGGAAGATAAACGCAGAGTTGCTCTCTTTTTCTTAAACTGAATTTATAATTTTGATAATTACAGAGATTATAATATTTTTAGTTAATCATCCTCATTTAAAAATACCAATTAAATTTTTATACTATGGATGAGAATGATATCTCCTATCAAATAAGAGGCGCAATATTTACAGTTTACAATGCATTAGGCCCCGGGTTATTAGAATCTGTTTACGAAACGGTATTGACTTATGTTTTAACCGAAAATGGCTTAGATGTTAAGCGACAGGTAAAATTACCAGTCGTTTTTGAAGGTATAACCCTTGATGTCGGCTATCGGATAGATTTATTAATAAACGATCTGGTCATTATCGAAGTAAAATCAGTAGAAACACTTGCGCCAGTTCACCATAAGCAGGTACTTACTTATCTGAAGCTTTCTGGCTTACGACTTGGATTGCTTGTTAATTTTAATTCATCAGATATATCAAGTTCTATATGGCGAAAAGTGAATGGACTTTGATAAATGTTTGTGGCTGATTGATTTGACATCGCATAATTAAATATCTGCGTTATTTGCGACATCTGCGGGAAATTTTTTATCAAATTCATCAGATATATCCAGTTCTATATGGCGAAAAGTAAATGGACTTTGATAACGTTTCTGGCTGATTGCTTCTAAATCGCATAATTGAATGTCTGTGTTATTTGCGACATCTGCGGGAAATTTTTATCAAATTCATCAGATATATCCGTTCGATATGGCGAAAAGTGAATGGACTTTGATAAATGTTTGTGGCTGATTGCTTGGAAATCGCATAATTGAATATCTGTGTTATTTGCGAAATCTGCGGGAAATTTTTATCAAAACTTAAAAGCAAAAAAGCCATCCCAAAGGATGGCTTTTAATATGTAGTCAGTATAAACTGAAAACTGTAAATTGCTTACGCTAGTAACCTGATCGGTTCTTCCAATAAACCTTTTAAGGTTTGCAAGAAAGCTGCTCCGGTTGCACCATCCACTACACGGTGATCGCAGCCTAAAGTTAGTTTCATTACATTACCAGGAACAACAGCACCATTTTTAACCACAGGTACTTGTTGAATCGCACCTACTGATAAAATTGCACCGTCAGGCGAGTTGATAATGGAGGTAAACTCATCTATACCGAACATACCTAAGTTAGAAACAGTAAAGGTAGAACCTTCCCAATCTGCTGGCTGTAATTTTTTAGCTTTTGCTTTAGCACCAAAATCTTTTACCTCTGCAGAAATGTGTGATAGAGATTTTCCATCTGCGAAACGCACAACAGGTACCAATAAACCATCTTCAACGGCCATGGCTACACCAATGTTAGTATGTTCGTTAAATCTGATTTTATCGCCATCCCACGATGAGTTAACAGCCGGGTGTTTTTTCAATGCAACCGCAACGGCTTTAATTACGATATCATTGAAAGAAACTTTAACAGGAGCAACTGCGTTAATAGCTGTACGTGCAGCCATTGCGTTGTCCATATCAATGCTGATGGTTAAATAGAAATGTGGTGCTGTAAATAAACTTTCTGCCAAACGTTTTGCTATTACTTTACGCATTTGCGAAACTGGTTGTTCAGTAAATTTGACTTCACCTACAAATTGTGGAATAACTGGTGTTGGTGCAGCAGATTTCTCAGCGGCCGGAGCTGATGCAGATTCTGTTTTTGCTGGCGCTGCAGTTGGTTTAAAGTTTTCGATATCTTTTTTAATGATACGGCCACCTTCTGCGCTCCCTGCAACCTGAGCTAAATCGATTCCTTTATCTTTGGCAATTTTCTTAGCTAAAGGAGATGCTTTAACGCGGCTATCTGAAGAACTTTCTGCAACAGGAGCAGATGAACTTAAATCAGCAGTTGCAGCTTGTTTTTCTTCTTTTGGTGCTTCGCTTTCAGCTTTGGGCGCCGGAGCTGAACCACCTGCCAAAATTCCGCTTACATCAGTACCTTCAGGACCAACGATAGCGATAATTCCGTTTACTTTGGCAGCCTGGCCTTTTTCTACACCGATGTGCAATAAAGTTCCGGTTGCATAACCCATTACTTCCATTGTAGCCTTATCGGTTTCTACATCAGCAAGTACATCGTCATCCTTAACTTTATCACCCACTTTTTTATGCCATTCGGCAATTACGCCTTCGGTCATGGTATCGCTCAGTAAAGGCATGCGGATTACCGTAACACCTTTAGCAGCCAATTCTTCTTCGCTTAAGCCTCCGCCTTGGGTAGCGGCAGCTTCTTCTTTTTTATCTTCTGCTTTCGGAGCATCGTCTTTGCTTTCAGCTTTCGGACTTGCCGAATCCTGGCTTCCTGACTTTTCTGCTTCTAAAGCCGCTTTATAATCTTCGCCTTCTTTACCAATCACGGCCATGATGGCATCAACAGGAACAGCCTGACCTTCTTCTACGCCAACGTATAAAAGGGTACCATCCCAATAAGATTCCATATCCATTGTTGCCTTGTCAGTTTCTACTTCTGCCAAAACATCGCCGCTTTTCACTTTATCGCCCACCTTTTTATGCCACTTCGCCAAAACCCCTTCGGTCATGGTGTCGCTCATTTTGGGCATTTTAATTACATCAGCCATTATATCTAATTAATTGAAATCTTATTAATATTAGTCCATTACGTAAGGATAGTCCTCTTGCATATATACATCTTTGTATAACTCAGATGCATCAGGCCAAGGAGATTCTTCAGCAAATTTTACTGCCTGATCGACAATTCCTTTTACTTTAGCTTCTACTTCTTCAATCCAGGCCTGATCTGCATATTTTTCTTTCAAAATAGTTTCTCTGGCCAATTCAACAGGATCTTTTGCTTTATAATCTTCTAATTCTTCTTTAGTACGGTATTTTGCCGGATCTGACATCGAGTGACCACGGTACCGGTATGTTCTCATTTCTAAGAAAGTAGGTCCTTCGCCTTTACGTGCGCGCTGGATGGCCTCGTCCATAGCATTATGTACCGCAACAGGATCCATACCATCAACTGGTGCACATGGCATGTCGAAACCTAAACCTATTTTATAGATATCAGTCATGTTAGTGGTACGTTGTACTGAAGTACCCATTGCATAACCATTATTTTCGCAAACAAAAACAACAGGCAATTTCCAAAGCATAGCCATGTTAAAAGTTTCGTTTAATGCACCCTGGCGCACTGCACCATCGCCCATATAACAAATGTTTACGTTATCAGTTCCTTTGTATTTTTCTGCAAAAGCAACGCCGGCGCCTAGCGGAATCTGACCACCAACAATTGCATGGCCACCGTAGAAGTTATGCTCTTTACTGAACATGTGCATTGAACCACCTTTACCTTTAGAGCAACCTGTAGCTTTACCGTACATTTCTGCCATAATACTATCAGCACTAACTCCTAAAGCTAAGGCGTGAGCATGATCACGATATGTTGTAATCATTGAATCACCTTTTTGCATTGCAGATATTGCACCTGCAACTACAGCTTCTTGTCCAATGTATAAATGACAAAAGCCACGTATTTTTTGTTGTCCGTATAACTGGCCAGTTTTTTCTTCGAATTTGCGCATCAGCAACATCGACTCGAACCACTTTAACCAGGTATCTTTATTTATTTCTACTGCACTCATTTTAGGGTATTTGTTTTTTTGCGACAGCAAATCTAATTTTTTTATTGTAATTTTTGACACTTTTTAGTGTAAAAACATCATAGTATTAGGGTTATAATCAGATTTAACAGTTGTTTTACAATTAAATGTAAACCTCTGTTTTCAATATTGCGTTAACATCGATTTTTTATAAGTAAATCAATTCCCTTTATCGTAATATGGAATTAATTTATTCTAAAATTTAATTCTGTGAATCTGCTTATATCCGTAATTTAAAAATAAAGTATTTTCATTGAATAGTACGTAACTAAGAGAAAACTTTTTTTGGAAGACAGCCATTTTTTTACCGGAATCTGGATCAAAAAAGGTGGATAAAAAACAGAAATGTTGATAACTTTCACTTTTTCTAAGATTACATTTGGATAACATTTGTATAATTAATACTTTTGGCAACCGACAATAAGCCCATGTGGTGTACGTTAATGTGTAAGTGAATACCCAAACATAACTGTATAACATGATTAAAAAATTTTTGTTTTCTACTCTAATTGCTATCTGTTCGCTCTCAGCCGCATTTGCGCAGACAAAAACAAAAGAATCTGGTAAAGAATTAAATGATCCCGACAACCTGGCGTCGCAATATTTTTCGCAGGTAATGGGTGTGGCGGTAGATGCAACATCAAATTTAAAACTGTACAAGTTTATTTACGAATGGATCGGAACGCCATATAGTTACGGTGGAAACACGAAAAGAGGCATCGATTGTTCGGCATTCACTAAAGCCATTTACGATAAAGTTTTCAACACGACCATCAGAAGAAATTCACGCGATATTTTCAGCATGGTAGATCCATTATCAAAAGAAGATTTAAAAGAAGGCGATCTTGTTTTCTTCAAAATTAAAAGCAGAAGCATTTCACATGTAGGTATTTACCTGGGCGATAACCGCTTTGCACATGCGTCAAGTTCTCGCGGTGTAGTTATCAGCAACCTTAACGAGCCTTATTACAGCCGTTACTTTTACAAGGGCGGCCGCGTTTTAGAATCTTTTAAGAAAGAATTTACAGTAGAATAGTTCAGTTGGCAGTTAACAGTTTACGATATCAGTTAACAGTGCCTAAATAAAGAATACAATCCTCCTAAAGAAATTTTGGAGGATTTTTTGTTTAATCTTCGTTTTAAAAACCATTCATTTCCTTTAAGTATCGTCATCCTGAATTTATTTCAGGATCTTCTTGCGATAAAAGCGATCAATAAAATAGCCTCCAAGACATACCTTATGAAGCTCATCAACACCATCTTAACCTTACCCTTCGTTGTTATAATCCTGATCAGTTGCACGAACAATAATGCACAGGTTACAATACCGGTAACCAGGCAGGATACCTTAATCAGGAAAATTAAAGATACCATATCCATTACCGCTGTTGGCGACATCATGCTGGGCTCTGCTTTTCCCAATAAAACTAACCTCCCTCCTGATGATGCGGTAAATAGTTTCCAGGCAGTTGATGGTTTATTGAAAGGAGATATTGTTTTTGGCAACTTAGAAGGCTGCTTTCTGAACTCAGGCCATTCGCACAAATGTAATGGCATTAATCCAAATAACTGTTACGCCTTTAGAATGCCGGAGCGCTATGCTGGCGTATATAAGAGTGCAGGATTTAATGTGTTGAGTATTGCCAATAACCATGTTGGTGATTTTGATACGAAGGGAAGGAAAAGCACCGCCAGGATTTTAGATTCCCTCCAGATCCATTACGCCGGACAGCTAAACAAACCTTTTGAAGTTTTTGAAAAGGATAGTGTAAAGTATGCATTCTGTGCCTTTGCCCCCAATGAAAATACAGTATCGATCAATAAAATTGATAGCGCGAAAGCACTTGTGGCCCGATTAAAGCAAATGGCTGATATCGTAATCGTTTCTTTTCACGGAGGAGGTGAAGGTGCAAGATTTGAACACGTTCCCCGTAAGAATGAAATTTTTTATAAAGAAAACAGAGGAAATGTTTATGCCTTTGCACATGCAGTGATCGATGCTGGTGCAGATGTGGTGCTGGGACACGGTCCGCATGTAACCCGGGCTGTTGAAGTTTATAAAAATAAATTCATAGCCTACAGTTTAGGAAATTTTTGTACCTACGGGATGTTCAGCTTAAAAGGCAATAACGGCATTGCACCCCTGCTTCAGCTAAAAATAAATGCGAAAGGCGAATTTCTCTATGCCGATGTGGTATCGGTTAAACAGGATAAAATTAACCGTTTAACCCTGGATGATGACCATAAGGCATTTAAACGCATTAAAGAACTGACGGATGTTGATTTTATTGGTCATCAACTGAAATTTGCTGATAACAGGATCAGTTTAAAAGATTAATCTTCTGCGACATCAATTTCAAATTATTTCAGAATATTTGTCGTATGAAAACAGGGTTAATACTTCATTATATTATAGGTATTGCAGCTGCAATTTTAGTATTGGCAGCCGCTTACTACATCAACCAAAATCCGAAAGATCTGTTATCTGCGGGGATTATTATCCTGGCCGGTTGCTTGGTTGCCTTTAGCCAGTACCAGATCATCAAACAGAAGAAGAAGCAGTAATGTTACTGAGATCGGATGCTAAACAGCTGAAATTAAAAATTTTGATAGGCCATCATTCAGGATGAAAGCCTGGTTAGCTTTCATCCTTTGTGTTTTTTACCAGACCAATTCCAGATACAAAAAATATCAGGCCGATGATACCGTATACCATCAATCCCCTTGTATTTTCACTGTGGTTTACAAATCCATAGCCTGCGTAAATTAAACCGATTATTCCCAGAATGGTTAATACAGTGCCAAAAGTGCGTTTTACGTTCATGCGGTTATAATTTTAATAAGAGTAAGACAAAATATTTTCCCTTTTGTTTTAAACCAATAAAGAAGCCCATTCCGAATGACGAAATGGGCTTCTTTAATAAGTGTTCTGATCATTTCATTTACCAAACACCTAATCGGTCTGTTGGCGCGATATACATTTTTGCGGTAGCAGGAATGTTAAATGCTTTATAAAAAGCTTCCATGTTATATACGGGGCCATTCACACGGAACATTTCCGGGCTATGCGGATCTGTTTTCAACCTTACGCGCATACTTTCATCGCGGGTTTTGATTCGCCATACCTGGGCAAAACTTAAAAAGAAACGCTGATCAGGTGTAAAACCATCAATCTTTTTGTCACCTTTTCCTTGTTCTGTTAATTTAAAAGCATCATATGCAATGTTCAACCCACCAATATCAGCCAGGTTTTCGCCCAATGTTAATGAACCGTTTACGTGCTGATTATCTAATAGTGAGAAGTTGTCGTAAAATTTTTCTACTTTACCGGCCTTCGCTTTAAATTGATCAGCATCGGCTTTTGTCCACCATTCTTTTAAATTACCCATTGCATCATACTGGCGGCCCTGATCGTCGAAACCATGTGTCATTTCGTGACCAATTACTGCACCGATTGCACCATAATTAATGGCATCATCTGCGCTAAAATCAAAGAAAGGAAACTGTAAAATTCCAGCGGGGAAAACAATTTCGTTGAAGGATGGATTGTAATAGGCATTAACAGTAGGTGGTGTCATGCCCCATTCTGTTTTATCTACATTTTTACCCAGCTTATCCATCATTTCTTTATAAGCATGTTTGCTTGCCGACTGAAGATTGGCATAATAGGTGTTTTTCGAAATCTCTACGTCATCGTATTTTTTCCATTTATCAGGATAACCGATTTTTTTAATGAAGGCATTTAGTTTTTCCAAAGCTTTCTTTTTTGTATCCGGTGTCATCCAGTCTACCTTCTGGATTCTTTCTGCATATACTTTCTGTAAATTATTCACCAGGGTTAGCATACGCTCTTTAGCCTCTGGCTTGAAATACTTTTCGGCATATAACTGGCCTAAAAGCTCGCCTAAATTACGATCGGTAGCATTCACAATCGCTTTCCATCTTTCTGTAGGCGCTTGCTGACCAAACAGTGTTTTAGAGAAAAAATCAAACCTGGCATCTCTGAATTTTTTGGTAAAAGCATTTGCCGATTCGTTCAGTGCATCAAATTTTAACTTTTCTTTCCAGATTTCTATAGGCTGACTTTTCAAAAGAGCTGATAGTGTCTGATAATATTTCGGCTGTCTGACAATAACGGTATCCGTACTTGCACCTAGTTTGTTTAGAACAGATTTCCACTCCATATTTGGGGTCAGTTTTTGAAAATCAGCCACCGTCATTTTGTGATAGTTTTTCTGTGGATCGCGCAGTTCAACAGGTGTTGAATGGGACTGGGCAATAGCTGTTTCCAGTTTTAAAATATCAGCGGCATATTTAGCTGCGTTTGCCGAATCGCCTGAAAGGGTAAAGATTTTTGTGACGTATTTGATGTACTCTGATCTGATTTTTTTTGCCTTATCATCCTGTTCGAGATAATAACTGCGATCTGGTAAGGTAATGCCAGCCTGGGTAAATGACAGTGCATTTTTAACGCTTAATTTATCATCTGGTTCAACACCAAAGCCTAATAAATCACCTTCACCATTTTTATAGCCTTCGGCAATGAAATTAATTAAATCCTGATCATTTTTAATTCTATCTATTTTACTTAAAAGCGGCTTTATAGGTTCGATACCCAATTTTTCAATAGTAAGCGTGTCCATGCCGCTGGTGTAAAAATCGCCAACTTTCTGTTCGGTACTTCCTTTGGCTGCTTTCGCTTTGGACGCATTTTCAAGAATGTTTTTCAGGTTCTTCAGGTTATCATTATATAAGGTGTAAAAAGAACCCCACCCTGTTTCGGTTTTAGGTATTTCCGTGTTTTTCATCCATTTTCCATTGGCATAAAGGAAAAAGTTATCACCTGGTTTTACAGTGGTGTCCATGCCAGCCTTATCAAAAAAAACGGTACGTATATTTGCCATATCTGTTTCCTGATGGCTTTTATTCTGACATGCCGCACATAGCAAAATGCCTGCCGCTGGAAGAAATAATTTAATTTTCATCTGTATAAATTTTGTTTTTTAAGTTGTCATATTTATTCATACCACTGCAAGGTTTGAAAAATCCTGATGTTTTCGATTGATATAAGTTAGTTTGAAAAAACTTAAAGCTACGAAATGCCTGGTGTAGTTTGTATGAATTTTTATACCTTCATGAAAAAATCTAATTATGCAATACACCGTTTATATTTTAGTAGTAACAGGAGTTATAATACTGCTAAGTTCATTTGTCACCGTTAAACAAGGCACTATTGCGGTTGTTACCGTTTTTGGTAAGTATCAAAGGCTTTTAAGACCAGGTTTAAATTTTAAAATTCCTTTAATAGAACAGATTTATTCACGAATATCGATCCAAAACCGCTCGGTTGAACTTTCTTTCCAGGCCGTAACGCAGGACCAGGCCAATGTTTACTTTAAAGCCATGCTGCTTTATTCGGTAATTAACCAGGATGAAGAAACCATCAAGAATGTAGCCTTTAAATTTGTTGATGCCACTAATTTGATGCAGGCATTGATCAGAACGATTGAAGGTTCGATCAGGGCATATGTAGCTACGCAAAAGCAGGCAAATGTGTTGGCCCAGCGAAATGAAATTGTGCTGCATGTTAAAGAGCAGATTGATCAGGTTTTAGATGGGTGGGGTTACCACCTTCAGGATCTTCAGTTGAACGATATCACTTTTGATGAGGAGATTATGCGCTCCATGAGCCGGGTGGTAGCATCAAACAACTTAAAGGCTGCTGCCGAAAACGAAGGACAGGCTTTATTGATCACCAAAACCAAAGCTGCAGAGGCTGATGGTAACGCTATTAAAATTGCTGCCACGGCAGAGCGCGAAGCTGCACAATTACGCGGTCAGGGTATCGCATTGTTTAGGGAAGAAGTGGCAAAAGGTATGACAAATGCTGCGCACGAAATGCAACAGGCAAATCTGGATACTTCGGTAATCTTATTTACCATGTGGACAGAGGCCATTAAACAATTTGCAGAATATGGCGATGGTAATATCATTTTCTTAGATGGCAGTACCGAGGGCATGAATAAAACCATGAAAGAAATGATGGCCATGCAGCTGGGGCAGAATCCTCCGAAGAAGGGCTAGCGTATTTTTGATACCGAAAGACTGTTGCAAAGCGTAACAGTCTTTTTTTTGCCTTAATTATTCGTTTTGGCTAAATGAAGAATTGATTAGCCTAAATTGTTACCATTAAATTAATTGAATTTTGAGTGATCATGAAATGCGATTGATATCAATCGAAACGTAATCATTGTACACTATTTAAAAATTAAATTAATCAGGATGAAAGTTTTTGTCACAGGTGCAACCGGATTTGTCGGTTCTGCAGTAGTAAAAGAATTAATTAGCGCAGGTTATGGAGTTTTAGGTTTAGCGAGGAATGAGGTAGCTGAAAAGGCGCTTGTACTTGCCGGAGCCGAAGTACACAAAGGGGATTTGGAAGATTTACAGCGTTTACAGGAGGGTGCAAAATTGGCTGACGGTGTTATTCACACCGGCTTTATACATGATTTTTCACGATTCGAAGCGGTTTGCGAAATCGATAGACTTGCCATAGAAGCTATTGGAAACTCGCTTGCAGGAACCCAGAAACCCTTTATTGTAACTTCCGGAACGCTTTTGGTTAATTCCGGCATATTGGCCACGGAAGAGATGCTGCCTGATTATAATGGTCGAAATCCCAGGCTAGCTTCTGAGAAGGCTGTTGATACACTTGCGGCGAAAGATATTCGTGTATCGGTGGTTCGTTTATCGCCATCTGTGCATGGTGAAGGTGATCATCATGGCTTTGTACCCATGCTGATCGATATCGCCCGAAAAACGGGTTTATCGGCTTATATTGGTGACGGAAAAAACAGGTGGACAGGTATCCACCGGCTTGATGCCGCGAAACTTTATAGGTTGGCGTTAGAACAAGCTACGCCAGGAACACGTTTTCATGGGGTAGCTGAAGAATCAATCCCCCTTAAAGCAATAGCAGAGGCCATTGGTGAACAGCTCGGTTTACCGGTTGTTTCTATACCTAAAAACGAGGCAGCCGCACATTTTGGTTGGTTTGAGCATTTTGCAGCGGTAGATGGGCCGGCTTCGGGGCGTTTAACCAGCGAACTTTTAAATTGGGAACCTCAATATTCCGGTTTGCTTGAAGATTTGGAGCGTGGCATTTATTTTAAGTAAATTGTATCATGGAAATTTCGAACCGATACCATTTTAAAACAATATCAGCTTATCATAAACTTGCAGGGTTGCCTCAACCCGGTCATCCGTTAGTTAGTGTTGTGAATATGGAAGAGGTTAATATGCCATCTGCTGGCCGATTAAAAACGATAATTTTTGATTTCTATTCCATAGCGCTTAAACGAGTACCTGATGCGAAAATTAAATATGGACAACAAATCAGTGATTTTGACAACGGTGTTTTATTTTTCATGGCTCCGGGGCAGGTGTTTACGGTCGAAACTGATCAGAATAAAACCCATCGCCCCACGGGCTGGATGATACTTTTTCATTCGGATTTACTTTGGCACACTCATTTAGCCAAAGCAATTAAGAATTATGATTTCTTTAGCTACTCGCTGTCTGAGGCTTTACATGTTTCTGAAAATGAAGAAGCATTACTTAATTCGATCGCCAAATTGGTAGAAAATGAAACCAATAACAATATTGATCATTATACTCAAAATGTTGTAGTAGCACAAATAGCGCTTCTTCTTAACTACGCACAACGCTTTTATGGGCGTCAGTTTATAACGCGTAAAGCGATTAATCACCAGCTGCTTGATCGACTGGAACATGTTGTTAAAGGCTATTTTGCAGACGATCATTATGGTAACAGGGGATTACCAACAGTAACTCACATTGCCCAAAGGCTCAATGTTTCGCCGGGATATCTATCTGGAATGTTAAAAACGCTTATTGGACAAAACACCCAACAATATTTGCATCAGAAAGTGATTGATTTAGCAAAAGAAAAGCTTTCTACAACAGATCTTTCGATTAGTGAAATTGCTTATGCACTCGGTTTCGAACATTTACAATCTTTTACAAAACTGTTCAAATCGAAAACAAACCTTACCCCTTCGGCATTCAGACAATCATTTGATTGAAATGATAAAAAAAAGCGAGCTACCTCAATGAGATAGCTCGCTCTGTATAAATCCCGTTTATTAAAGTTTTGACGGTGTTGTACCCAGATTCATCACATAATTTCCTGATTGTTGCATGAAATCGCCCATTACTTTTAGCGATTCATCTTCAATGAAATCGAATGCATCCTGCTTGGTAACTTTAGCGCCCTTTTTAAGCGCTGGCAATCCTCTTAATGCCCTTAATTCATTTTGTCTGGCGAGGGTTTTAGCTTCCTGTGCATCGCGCTCTGCTTTAAGTTTGGCCTCGTTCAACGTCACAGAAACTTCGCTATCACGTTTTTTAAGGTCTGCAACATCTTGTTTCAGGTATTTAAAATCCAATGAGTTTGCAATACGCTGCTCGCTGTTTTTGATCAATTGCGCTTTAACAGCACTCAAATTGGCAACTGCTTTGAAGTTCGAACTAGGAATAACATCCCATGGCAAAGCGGATGATTCAGTATCCTCTCCGATTTTATCCATTGGATAAACAGAAGGGAAAACAACATCAGGAGTTACACCCTTGTGCTGTGTACTGCTACCGGCCACACGATAAAATTTCGCCATGGTTAAATTAATCTGACCTAAATTAATATCTGCAGGGTTGGTACTGTTAGGAGAAGTTCCAATGGTTTTATCTTTAGCAATTAATCCTGCTAATCTCTGCAGCATGCCAGGGTTAACCAGTTTATTTAAATCGATTGAAGATTGCACGGTACCTTTACCATAGGTTTGGCTGCCCATAATAATTCCACGCCCATAATCCTGTATAGCCCCTGCAAAAATTTCTGATGCCGATGCACTTAAACGGTCAACCATTACGCCAAATGGACCATCCCAGGCTACACCACTATTTTCATCTTCATCTACCTCGATTTTGCCACGTAAATCTTTTACCTGTACAACAGGACCCCGATCGATAAATAATCCCGTTAACGAAATCGCTTCAACCAATGAACCCCCACCGTTTCCACGTAAGTCCATTACGATTGCATTTACCTTATCGAAGGTCTTTAACGAGTCGATTAATTTTTTAACATCACGGGTGGTGCTTTTGTAATTTTTATCGCCAGCATTTGCAGCTTTAAAATCTGCGTAAAATGCAGGTAAGGTAATAATCCCGATTTTATATTCTTTACCGTTACTGTTGATGGTTTTGACTTTCTTTTTGGCAGATGTTTCTTCCAAAACGATTCGATCACGAACCAATTCGATAATTACCGGTTTGGATGACATTTCTTTACCTACCGGTATCACTTTTAACCGCACTTTTGTCCCTTTCGGACCTTTGATTTTCGAAACGGTGTTATCTAATCTCCATCCCACAACATCCACAAACTCACCATCGCCCTGCGCCACCGCAATAATACGGTCGCCTGCACTTAGCTGTTTGCCTTTAAATGCAGGTCCGCCAGCAATAATTTCAGAAATTTTAACTACCTCATTTTCCAATTGTAAGCGGGCGCCAATACCTTCAAAAGAGCGTGACATGTCTTCGTTAAATGCTGCGGCATTGGTTGGGTTAAAATAATTGGTATGTGGATCAATGGATTCGGTAAAAGCATCCATCAAAATTTGAAAAACGTCCTGATTATTGGTTTTTGAAGTTTGTGATTGTAAATTTTTATACCGTTTGGTTAATGTCTCTACATTCTTTGCTTCAGCAGTACCGGCCAGATTCAAATTAATCAATTCGTATTTTACCCGTTTTTTCCAGTTATCATTTAATGCTGTGGAGGAAGTTGCCCATGGCTGTTTCTCCCTGTCGTAAACATAAGTGTCGTTTTGGTTAAAATCAAATTTGGTTTTAATCTGTGCCAGTGAATAATTAAAATATTCATTAAGCCGCTTAGCGTAAACGTTATAAATAAAAAATGGACCACTTAAGTCGCCGTTTTTAAAATCATCATCTAAGGTATATCTGTATTTCTCAAAATCCTTGATATCCGAGGCCAGGAAATAATTTTTACCCGGATCTAAAGATTTGATATACTTATCTAAAACAATCGAGGAAATAGAATCGTTGATCTTAACTTTTTTATAATTGTAGCTTTCAATCAAATTTACCACCTCTTTAATAACAAGTTGCTGCTGCTCATCAGGTTTCACATTGGTAACCCCCTCAACCATTGGCTGAGTTTTAGGGGCAGCATGACAAGCAAGTACTGCCGCAGTAAAAATTACAAAAAATATCCTCTTTAACATTTCTTTAAATGATTTAAAATCCATTTCCAATTCTATATAGCCAATATGATACCATTTTAGCAAAAAAACAAAAAAGAGACAGCATTATTACCGTCTCTTGTTAAAATTTTATCAAATCTAACCAAAAGCTCTTTATTTAACAATTTCTTATGTAGAACGTTGACTATTATTTTTTGTTTTAACCCAAACACAAAATTTATTTGATTACAGCCGCTTCTGGCTATCTTAAAACAAATGGAGGAGAATTAACGGAATATGTTGCTTATTTAGCTTTGATTTACCTTTTTGCCGGTTTTATTGGCAATCACTTCCCTTGCATCTTTAATCTGTGCTTTATATTGAGTGGTTTTGATGGAGTTGGCCAGCCATTCGGCCGATTTTAGATCTCTCAGCGCAAGTGTAAAGTCTTTCTTTTTAATTTTTACCTGAACAATGCCTAAAATAGATTCGATATAGGCATTGTTGCTTTTTAACTGTTTTGCCAGGATACCTTGCTGGGTATAGAACCACATCGATTGGGTATATTTTGTATTGGCCAGGTAAACTTTGCCTAAAAGGTTATAGGTGTTCATTATTCCTGCCCTGTTCCCGGTTTTGGAATAATTTTTTAGCGCCACGTTCAAGAGAATTTGCTCTGCATCGGCAAAACGGCCAAGTTGATAGTGCATATTGCTCATCTTGATAACGGCCAGCCCATACCTGTTGAAGTTTTTTACGGAATTATATTCAAAAGCTGCTTTGCCAAATAAGGTGAGCGCTTCATTGTAGTCGCCTTTTCGCTCAAAATCTTCGGCTTCCTCGAA
The DNA here is from genome assembly GCF_042464845.1 of Pedobacter sp. BG31. NCBI lineage: Bacteria > Pseudomonadati > Bacteroidota > Sphingobacteriia > Sphingobacteriales > Sphingobacteriaceae > Pedobacter > Pedobacter sp. BG31. Next base: position 141,131 of record NZ_JBHNZK010000007.1, on the reverse strand, counting down.
AAAGGAATTCCCATCCTCCAGCTCAAATTTAGAAACTGCTATTCTGATCGCACTACCATTAGGTTCCTGGATCTCAGATTTATCTAGATTTTGAGCTTGTAGTTGTAATGATGCAAAAAGGCCAAATAAAGCCAATACAATTTTGGTCATGCAACAAAAATAATACTTTAAATCTAATTTTAGCTAAATACCTGTAAATTAACATCAAAAGATGCCCAAACCATGTAAGGGTGTGAGTCGCAGTGGTAAACTTCACCTGCTGCAGAAATACCTACAATACCTGCAAAGCCATCAAAAGCCTTAAGCTCTGCAAAAGATTTATCAGATGCTTCTTTTAAAGAAAAACCATCGGTAACGCGGGTTACAATTTTTGCAGCCAAAGCGCCACTTACAATATCTTCTCCTACTCCGGTACAGGAAATGCCTGCGTGTTGATTGGCATAGTTGCCAGCTACGGTTGCTGAATCGCTCACCCGGCAAGGAATTTCAAATCCTTTTCCCCCGGTTGAGGTTGCTGCGGCTAAGTTTCCGTCTGCATCAAGTGCTACGCAACCCACTGTTCCTTTGTTGTTCTTTTGGTTTAATTTAGCTTCGTATTCTGACTGGCGCTGTGGGGTAATCGGATTGAAGTATTCAAATCCGTTTGTTCTGGCAAACTGCCGGGCACCGTCACCACTCAATACCCGGTCATCATACGCGAGTAATTTTTGTGCAACCTGTATAGGGTTTTTAATCTCTTCAACATTAATTACACCACTAAATTTCTCCGTTTTACCATCCATCAGGGCCGCACTTAGCCTTACTTTTCCATCACTTTGGATCTGTGAACCTATACCTGCGTTAAACAGTTCGTTATCTTCTAACAGTGCAACAGTATAAACAACGGTTTCTAAAGCTGTATGTGTTTTTAGATATTCATGTCCGAGCGTAACAATTGATGCTAATGCATCTTGTTTAGCTTTTTTCGTTTCCTGATTGGTAGACGATTCGCTGAAGAAACCGCCATGTATAATTAGTTTCATCTTCTTGAGTATTGAAGTATTAAGTAGCAAGTATCAAGATTGGTAAATCCTAACTGAAAATCGCCCACTGTTAACTGCTAACTGAATTAGGCTACAGGCACAACCTTTGGATGATGGATCAACAGGCTATGGTCTGTTAAATCGTATACATCTCCATCACACATGACATGGACCACCATGTTTTTAATGGAAACAGGTTGTCCCATTTCTACATCGGTTAAATTGGTATCGGCCATGGTGCGGCCATCTACTAAAATTACCATTCCAGATCCAATGGCTTCCATTTTATGTCCATCAGAAATGAAAAGCCCGGTGTCTTCACCGAGTCCGATCCCTAAAATGCCAGGATTACTGGCGGCAGCATACAACAAACGGCCAATTCTGCCGCGTTGAACAAAATGTGTGTCTACAATTACATCGTCAATAAAGCCTAATCCTCCGGTAATTTTAACCTCTCCTTTTAGTAAGGCGTCTTTACTGCTGCCCTGATAAATCATATTTTTAGAGCTTGCAGCAGCTCCGGCCGAAGTTCCTGCAATAACTACAGGTTCGTTTCGATATTTTTCCAATAAAATCTGATGGGTTTTGGTCCCACCAAAGATGGAAGAAAGACGGAGCTGATCGCCACCGGTAAAGATAATTACGTCTGCAGCTTTGATACGCTCGTAATTTTCATCAGAATTGGCTTCTTCGCGGTTGGTAATATTAAGAACGCCAACATTATGCACCTCTAGTTGTGCGTAAGCTTTTATATATTCCTCACCAACTTTTTCTGGCATTAATGATGCTGTGGTAATAATCTCGAAACGGGATTGAATATCTCTTAATGATTCTGTAGTAATCCGTTTTAAGATTCCACGCTCGAAGAAATTCATATTTTCAGGTAACCCAAACTGAGTCTCTGCAAAACTACCTGTATTTATTGCGCCACCAATGATGATGAGTTTACCTTTCGGAACCATTCTTTGTGTATTATAATTGTATCGAAAAACCCAAATATATAGGCTTAAGATAAAAAACACGACTTTTTTTGTAAAGAATATTCAATTTATTAACAAAAGTTAAAATATTTTAATCTAAAATTAACAGGATTGCCCTTGAAAATAAAACAAATACGCCTTAAAATTGATTTAGCTAAATGAAACGTCTGTTTTCAAAATAAATGCATAATTTACAGTCATCAATTTCATTCTTGATAGGGAGTATAAAGAGCGATTCTTAAAATTCCTCTTTGCCAAAAAAAACGAACAAAACATTACATGAAGATATTAAATATACAAGTATTAAGAGGACCAAACATATGGTCCATTAACAGGAAGAAATTGATCCAGATGCGACTGGACCTGGAAGATTTAGAGCAAAAACCAACCAACGTAATTGAAGGGTTTAGCGAAAGGATGGAGAAACTGCTGCCAAGCATGTTTACTCACCGTTGTTCAAAAGGTGTTGAAGGTGGCTTTTTTACCCGTGTAAAGGAAGGAACCTGGATGGGACATGTGATAGAACACATTGCGCTCGAAATTCAGACACTTGCCGGTATGGAAACTGGCTTTGGCAGAACACGTATGACCAAAACTGAAGGCATTTATAATGTGGTTTTTAGTTATCTGGAGGAAAAGGTAGGGGTTTACTCGGCCGAAGCAGCAGTAAGGATTGCCGAAGCTTTGATCAACGATGAAGAGTATGATCTGGAACACGATATCCGAAGGATGAAGGAAATACGTGAACTCGAAGCTTTAGGCCCAAGTACAGGTTCGATTGTAGAAGAAGCAGTAAAAAGAAGCATTCCATGGATACGATTGAACAAAAGTTCTCTGGTACAGTTGGGCTATGGTAAAAATCAGGTGCGCTTTAGGGCTACCATGACGGAGAAAACCAGCAGTATTGCGGTGGATATTGCCAGTAATAAGGAAGAAACGAAACGGTTGCTTACAGAAGCTGCCATTCCGGTAGCCTCAGGAGTAACGATTTCAAATCCTGAAGATCTGGAAGCTTCTGTAAAAAAAGTTGGCTTTCCTCTTGTTTTCAAACCACTTGATGGTAACCACGGTAAAGGGGCAACCATTAATGTTAAAACAATGGAAGATGCGGTGGCGGCTTTTGAATATGCCAAAACGTATTCCAGAAGAGTTATTATTGAAAAATACATTACCGGATTTGACTTCCGTGTGCTGGTTATCGATCATAAAGTGGTTGCTGCGGCTCAACGCGATCCGGCACATGTAAAAGGAAACGGGATCCATACCATTCAGGAATTAATTGACAAGGAAAATGAAGATCCTCGCCGTGGTTACGGCCATGAGAATGTGTTAACCGAAATAGCAGTTGATCGCGATACGTTGGATTTATTGGCCAAAAAAGAATATACTTTAGAAACCGTTCCGGAAAAAGGAGAGGTGGTTTATTTAAAATCGACCGCTAATTTAAGTACAGGAGGAACATCTATTGACGTTACAGACATTGTTCACCCACAGAATATTTTTATCTGTGAGCGGATTTCGAGGGTAATCGGGTTGGATATCTGCGGTATTGATATCATGGCACAGAACCTTACCCAACCATTAACCGAAAACGGAGGAGTGGTATTGGAAGTTAATGCAGCTCCTGGTTTTAGAATGCACCTGGCGCCAAGCGAAGGCTTGCCGCGTAACGTTGCGGCACCGGTAATTGATATGCTTTATCCGCAGGGTAAATTGTCGCAGATCCCGATCATTGCCGTAACCGGAACCAATGGAAAAACCACCACCACCCGTTTAATCGCGCATATTATCCGCAGTAATGGCAAACGTGTAGGTTTTACCACCAGTGATGGGGTCTATGTACACAATACCATGCTGATGAAAGGTGATACCACAGGACCAGTGAGCGCGGAGTTTATTTTAAAAGATCCGACAGTAGAATTTGCCGTATTAGAAACTGCTCGTGGCGGAATTTTACGGGCAGGTTTAGGATTCAATGCCTGCGATATCGGTGTGGTTACAAACATACAGGAAGATCACCTGGGGCTTTCTGATATCCATAATCTTGACGATTTAACACGGGTAAAGGCCGTTGTGATTGGGGCGGTACGCCGCAAAGGCTGGGCCGTATTAAATGCCGATAACGGTTATTGTGTCCGTATTGCTAAAGATGCCCGTTGCAATGTTGCTTATTTTAGTATGGATGAAAATAATCCTGTAGTGAAAGAACATTGTAAAAAAGGTGGGATTGCTGCCATCTATGAAAATGGGTACATCACCATTAAAACCGGTGATTGGAAATTAAGGGTAGATAAAGTGACACATATTCCTTTAACTTTCGGTGGTGCCGTAAATTTTATGATCCAAAATGTACTTGCTGCCACGTTAGCAACCTATTTATGGGGTTATAAACCAGAGGATATCCGTTTGTCTTTAGAAACCTTTATCCCTTCGGCAGCACATACGCCAGGCAGGATGAATATTTTCAGATTCAAAGATTTCAATGTGCTGGTTGATTTTGCGCATAATCCTGATGGATTTAATGGTGTAAAAGCTTTCCTTCAAGGTGTTGAGGCGACGGAGCAGGTTGGGATTATTTCGGCAACAGGAGATAGAAGAGATGAGGATATTATGGAAACCGCCCGTATTTCTGCACAGATGTTTGATAAGATCTACATTTGCCAGGAAAAATATCTCCGCGGCAGACAGCAGCAGGAACTGGTTGATTTGTTAATTAAAGGCATCAAAGAAGTTGATCCTGATAAGGAAATTATTATAAACCATAAAAGTACCGCATGTTTACAGATGGCCATTGATGCGGCTAAAAAAGGTTCTTATTTAACCATTTTAAGTAATACGATCGATAATACGATTCAGCGTGTTACAGAGCATTTAGACCGGGAATTGGAATCGTAGTTTATTGACTGATTTATTCTGTCAGTTATCGTCATTCCCAACTCGATTGGAAATCGTAATCCAATAAGTTTATAGATTCTCACCTGCGCGGAAATGACGGCGGTAATAAAAAAACTCCTTCGAACATATCGAAGGAGTTTTTACTTTCATATTTAAATTACTTAAGCCTGAGCATCACGTAATCTTTTGATTTCATCGTGCGACACTCTTAAAGCTGCTTTCTGGTCTGAAATTAATTCTCTGATATTTGATGGGATATCGTCTGCCTCTAAAGCCATTTTATATGCATTTTGTGCGGCATCCTCACCAAACTCGCAATTGTTTAAAACTGTTTTGCGGTCATGGCCGGTAAATAGTGCTTTAACATCCATCCAGGCCCTGTAAATTTTACCGGAATTAGTGGTTCCTGTTTCAATATCTTCACCCAGAGCCGATACTTCTGTTGCCAGCGCCATTTTATATTTTTGGCTTTCGCCTATCATATTTAAAAATAATGTCTTTAAATCGGCATCTTCATCTTTTAATTCCTGACGTGCTTTTTCATAACCTTCAATACGATCGTTATTAATTTGGATCAGATCGTTCAATACCTCTGCTGTTTCTGTTGTCGTTTTCATGTCTTTATTTTTTATAGTTTCGATGTTATAAAATCAACATGAGCAATTAGAAAAGGTTTGTCATTTTTTTTAATTGCTTACAACGGTGAGCGATATTAACTAAAAGAGTAATAGTTGAGCTGTTATTATTTTTTGGAGAAATATTGTGTAAGCTTTTCTTTAACAAAACGTCTCACCCTTGTAACCATATTGCCTTTTCGCTTAGTTAAGAAGCGTTTGATGGCTTGATATGCAATTGGGTCTTCAGCTATTGTGGTTGGGAATTCAACAATTTGTTTAGGATTGATAATAACGTTATAAATATCATTGATTCCGGAATGTACGCCCGTGCCATCGTGGCCAATGTTGTTCACGAGTGATTGCGACGGGTTAAGTGTTATACCGCCTTTTAAAAAGATCGAGGCATACCATCTTATGGCCCAGCTATTGTTTTTTCCTTTTTTAAATTCCTGCATCTGTTTCCAGAAATTCATTTTATGATCAATAGAAAATGCAGCGCTCTTCTTTTTATCAAATTGTTTAAGAAGAACATCAATATTCGGTTCGAAATTTTTCCATGCCCTTCCCCAGGTTGCCCAACCCCAACTTGTTGCTGCCCTGTAAAAAAAGGACTGAGGAAGATCATCTGCTTTTAAAGGGTACATATAAGCGCCAATATGCATCACTTTTTCCTCTTCCCGGTAATGGTTTAAGGCATTGTTGAAATAGGCCAGGGTATGTGGAGAAGTAATGAGATCATCTTCAAATACGATTACCTGATCGTACTCTTCAATTAATTGGGTAACTCCTGTAATTACGGCATTGGCTAAGCCTGCATTAGTCTTACTCTCAATTACTTTAACAGATTTAAAGCCATCAGCTTTTTTAATGATTTTTCTTACTTCAGCAACTTTTTCTTTATCGTTATCGGTTTTGGCACCATCAGAGAAAATATACAAATGGCTTTCTGCTGCCAGCTCATTTTGCTGCAGAAATTGTAATGTTCGCTCAGTATGTTGCGGACGGTTGTATACGAAAAGTGCGATAGGAGCAAGGTTTTGCATGTTGTTTTATTTCTATTGAGCTTACAATAAACTGGCCAGTTATACTTTCAATACGTCATTTCGACTGGAGCACCGCGGAATGGAGAAATCTTTTATAAGGTTTAGCTTCGCTGAGCTTACTGCATCACATCTTGGGTTCACTTTTTTATACGATTAACATATGGTAACTAATGATCGTCATCCTAATAGCTGTCGGATGCATAGGGGAACGGCTTGTTCAAATCGTTGAGAAAGTAACATTTCAGGCTAGTGATTCTTGTTTTAAAGATTCCTTCGCCGGATGAAAAAGCCTTCTCGCAATGAGGATTTCATGAAGGTTAATTCTAATGTCAATCATATTGAATTTTAAAAAAAATACTTTTCGAAAGTACGGCAAACTTAAGTAATATGCTTTAACTACTAAAATATATGCAGATCTTGATCTGATTTTTGAGTTAAAACGGTATAAGCGTTGGCAAACTGTTCCTGCTTTTTCCTCCCTAACAAATTACCTAAGGTTTTCTTTATCCGGTATTCGAGCTCTATTTTTAGCGTTTTAGTAAACGTTTTGGGTGCTTTTCTATTCACAAACTCATTAAATTTTACGGTTTCAGTAGCTGTCATCGATACCTTATCTGCTAAAATTTCCAGCCCTTCGCTTCGCAGTAAAAACCTGAGCGAAGTTGGAGTGTACATGTTAATGTGCCCATAATCCAGAAAGTGTTTCATGCGTTTGTCTACGTCAAAACGGTAGTCTTTGGGTACTTCTACTACAATGTATTTTGCTACGCGTTTTAATTCCCTGATGAGTAACCTTTCGTGTTCTACATGCTCCAGAACGTGCGCAAGAATAACCAGGTCAAATGTATTGTCTTGATAAGGAATTTCGTAACCGTCAAAAGTTTGGGCTTCTTTTAAACTGGAAAGTTTACGGCTTTTTATAAGCTCAACACCGCTTTGGGCAATTTCTAAGGCATAAAGTTCTGGCGCGAAATGCCATTCATTTAAAAAATGTAAAATGCTGCCGTCTCCGGCACCAACCTCCAGTACTTTTTTAGGTTTTAGTCCTTTGCATACGTCGACAATGTTTTGGGCTTTATATTTTGCACCAAGCATTCTCCATGCTACATCGCTATTGGTATAAAAATTATCGTAGGCTGTTTTTACTTCTTCGCTTAACATGGTCCTGATGGGTTAAATACCTAGGCAATTATCCTGTTTATAAAAAACAGAGGTCGCTTTTTCATAGAAAAGTCCTGGCGAAATGCCGCTAAAGCTGATCTCTTTGAAACCTTTGGCTTTTAATAAGGTGCGGGCAGGCTGATAAACCTCACGCTCACTATCATCCAGGACGAGTACGCCATTTGCTGAGAGGGCATCAACGCTATATTTGCAACAGTTTACACGGTCGCGTCCATCAACAATAATAATATCGAATTTTTTGCCAATCAGCGTTGCTTTTTTCGCGTATTCTCCATCTTTCTCCAGCTGGCAGAATATCATTTCAGCATTTCCCGGACTTGTGTTTTTAACTTTATCAAACCAACCTTTATCGTGCTCAACCGAAGTTACAGAGCCAGCTCTTTCAGCATAAAAAATGGTTGAACTGCCAGAGCCATATTCGAAAATATGCTGTGATTTGTTTATCCGTTCTTTAATAAAATCGATAAAAGAATAGGTTACCCAAGGTAAAGCCTTCCCTTTTCCGTCTACAGCTTGTTTTTTATCGAAGGCCGTAAACCAGCCAATGCTGTTCAGGTAGCCCTTGTGTCCGTATGATAATAGTGCCTTAAGCCTGCTTGGCTTTGCAATTAATGTGCTTAATGCTTTAAGAGTACTCAACGTTTAAATATTTTTTGAAATGCGGTGACCAAAAATAGTGATTTTAACATCATTATACCTTGTTGCCGAGTTTTTGGAATTAATAAAAGATAAAATGTCGAACAGGCACAGGCTATTAAGGTTGCAATTGATGCACCAATACCGGCATAACGAGGTATTAGCCAAAAATTTAACAAAATGTTTATGACCGCTCCAAAAGCGGTACGGTAAAAGGAAATCTTTGTATATCCTTCGGCCAATAGATACTGAGAACTGGCACTTCCCAAAAAGACAAATACACCAGACCAGATGTGAATGGGTAACATGTTTTCTGCACCTTCAAAACGTTTATCGTAAATAATACGAATAATAAGGGTTGAGGCAAAGGTAATAACTATTGCAACAGGCAAACTTATTGCGACTAATAAATTATACAGGTTTTGCAGGCGTTTAATGTAGCGGGCATAATCGGTTTTGCGGGCATTTATCAGTGCCGGAAAAACAGAAGTAACAATAGCAACAGGAATAAAATACCAGGCCTCACTAATCCTTGCTACGGCACTATAAATCCCAACAGCACTACTTCCTTCTGTTTTTAACATCACCTGGTCTATTTTCATGTAAATAGATACCATAACAGCCGATAGTATTAAAGGAGCCGATTGCTTTAAAAGTGATTTTGCCCGAGTTTTCTTAAAATGCCAGTTAAATAGATTTAATCCTTTGTTTTGATAAAGTAAAACGAGACCCAGGGCTAAAATAAAACCATCAAAAACCAGTGCCCAGGCAAACCAGATTACTGGCAGATGTAAAACGACTAGTAAAATTTTTACCAGAGCTGAAATAATTACACAGATATTTTGAATATGTACTACATACTTAGATTGTACCTGTGATTGAAAGTAGGAATCAATTACATTAAATGACTTAAAAAATGCGGCGAATGATAGCAGAGCCACAACATAGGTTAAGGGTTCGCCTGGATTATCTGATAATTTATGAAAAACAAGATATAAGCCGATTGAAACGGGAATCAATAATAGGTTAACGCCTAATCTCAGCAATAAAGAAGTTCCTAATATTTCGTCTTTTTTAGCCGGATCGTTTAAAATTTCTCGAATGATAAATGTATCGAGGCCTAAGGCACCAATAGCTGCAGCAATTGCAGTAAATGCATCAGCGAAACTTAAATCACCAAAAGAAATTGGACCCAGGAACCTGGCAACAACAAAGCCGACAATCATGCTTAGTATTTTGCCAAACATCACCCACCCGGTATTCTTTAAATACTTGTTAAATGCTTCTTCGTCAAAACCTTTTATGGTGGGTAATTTCATTAACGCAAAGATGTAAAAAAATGTGCGTTAAGTAAGGTGCTGAAAATTCAAAATATTTTATGGTCGGTAGAACTATCCCCTCTTTTGTTTCCAGTGCCTTTGTCTCAGTAGTTTTTGGTATCAGTCGTAGGAATAACAACCTAACCACTTCTTTTTGTTGCAACCATTACGGGCAAAATGTATTGCAGGCATTGGAGGGTAAAAAACTTATTTATGGTCACAGATTTTAGGATTAGCCAGGTATTAATTTAGGCCTGAAAGCTCTTTTCTATTCTTTCTAACTGTTTTAAATGATGCTTTAAATGTATTTCTATAAACCTAAGCCATTGTTTAGCGTTTAAATACCCTAATCTTGGGTGTTTTGTTTTGCTGGTGGATTTTGAATGTGCAAGCAAATGGTAATTATCGTCCAAAGCTTTTTCAAATTCTAAAATAAAATCGAGTGCTTCTGTTTTACTGATTTTTTTTACCCGCTCTTCCAGCCGTTTAGGCACTTTATACTTTTGTGCCGGAGGTAATGCGCCCAATAATAATATCAGCTTTACTATAAAATGAGTGGGTTTGCTTTCTCCTTTGCCGTTTGCCGCATTTTCCAGGGCGATTAGTGAAAGCAGGCTCGAATCAAAGATATGTGAATATACTTCGCTATAACTCCAGCCGGAAATTGGTGGGATAGTCTGGAAAATATTTTCAGGGTAATGCGATAATTTCGATTTATAGGCATCGACCACCCGATGGATCGATACCTTAACTTTTTCAGCCGTCATTTAATAAAGGTAAGCCGAATTACGGTTTCTCCAAATACTTTAAAAATTCATCTTTATAATAAGGAAATTCAAATATCTCGGCAATCGTAAAATAATTTTGCGGATCTACAACGGTTTGATAGAGGCTTTTGGCAATTTTAAACCGTTCTTCATCAAATGTGAATGTTTTAAGAATAAGTTTGCTCTGACTGCTGGAAAACGAGGCATTTTTACTGACCGCATTGATCAATCTTACCCTTTCGCTGTCAAAATTGGATTTTTTATAACTGGTATAAAATTCCTGAAAAGCCTCCGGAGATAATAAACGGTAGTATGGATCAGGTTGTGGTGGCATTGCCGGAACAATGCCTGTATTAAAAGCTCCGGTATAACCATCAAAATCATCAAGTGCGTACTGCCTGTTTCGAAAGATATTGAGCTGTTTCAGCGTAATTAAACTTCTATTATCCAGGCTTAAAACGAGCCTTTGTTCCGGGGTCACGCTGATCTGCTGTTTTAAGATTACCGTATCGCCCTGAATAATAGATAGTATGGGTGCAGAATTATAGACATCGTAAAAACGGAACCTGCCGGTAGCAGACGAAACGATTTCTTCGTCCAGATATACGGTGTACCTGCCCGGATTAACGATTTCCAGGAAAACTTCGGCAGATCTGCGGTTGTTTTGAGCGAAACTTAGGGTAGCAAAAAGCATTGCCACTCCTAAAAAGATGGTTTTTTTCATTTTAATTAAGGTTTCATTTGTGTGTGTTTTGAATTAATGCGAAACAAATGCCAAAACCAAAACAAAAAAGGAGCAGGATTCAAAAAATTGTTAATAACTCTTCCAAATGAACAATTTGCTGTTTTACATCTTCAGGTTTTTCTTTTTGCAAAGGATTAAAAAAGATGGCTTCCATACCAAAGTTGAGCGCACCGTAGATATCGGCTTCAAGGCTATCACCTATCATGATGCTTTCTGCCTTGATCGCTTGTGCTTTATCCAAGGCATATTCAAAAATGATAGGATTCGGTTTGTTTACACCTACATCTTCTGAAATAATCACATTTTCGAAATATGGATTAAGATTTGAAAGGTTCATTTTGGTTAAGGTGGTTTCCTTAAAACCATTTGAAATAATATGAAGGGTATATTTTTGTTGTAGATAACTTAAAACATTTTCTGCACCTTCAAATAAATTGGTTTTGGTAGGTGAAATACTGACATAATCATCTTCAAACTGATGCGGCACTGCGTCAGGATGGATACCCAGTTGAATAAAAGTTTTGCTAAAGCGTTCTGACCTTAAAAAATCCTTGGTGATTTTACCGAGATGATAATCAGCCCACAACTGATGGTTGTTTTGGGTGTAAGTACTGATGAAATCGGCACAGGATTTAAGTCCAAGTGTGTCTAACTGATAAGTATGATAAAGTTCATTTAGTGTTTCTTCTGCATTGCGGTCAAAGTCCCAAATGGTATGGTCGAGGTCGAAGAAAATGTGTTTTTTCATTTATGATGTTTTCACAAAGGTAACTTAATGATCTCTGATTTACAGATAGACCTAAGTTTGATTATTTATTGCCGTTTTTCATTTTTCTCCTACTGTGATGCAGCAGCCTTTGTTGCTAAACCCGGATTGAAGCGAACACGAAGTGCAACGGAGTAAAGCGAAAAGCGGGGCTAGCCACCGCCAGGGATTACTGCATGCTCATTTCCAATCCTATTTCGGTTCGGTGAGAGACCAGCCCATAGTAAAATATTATTATTGAAAGGAGCGCAGGTTTAGTACAAAACACTGAGTTTCCTCCCATCTTCCGCTTGTACGCTTCGCTGCCTCGTTCCTTGTTGCTGCAGGGTACCGCTGCAACCGGGGCTAGATGGCTGCACCTGCATTTCATTTTCGGGGTGTTGGGTGCAGCAGCCTTTGTTGCTAACCCGATTGAAGCGAACACGAAGTGCAACGGAGTAAAGCGAAAAGCGGGGCTAGCCACCGCCAATGATTACTGTCTGCTCATTTCCAAATCCTATCTCGGTCGGTGAGAGACCAGCCCATAGTAAAATATTATTATTGAAAGGAGCGCAGGTTTAGTACAAAACACTGAGTTTCCTCCCGTCTTCCGCTTGTACGCTTCGCTTCCTCGTACCTCGTTGCTGCAGGGTACCGCTGCAACCGGGGCTAGATGGCTACACCTGCATTTCATTTTCGGGGTGTTGGGTGCAGCAGCCTTTGTTGCCAAACCCGATTGAAGCGAACACGAAGTGAAACGGAGTAAAGCGAAAAGCGGGGCTATCCACCGCCAAGGACCACTGCATGCTCATTTCCAAACTCTATTTCGGCCGGTGCGACACCAACCGATAGTATGATCATCCACGTTCGGCTAAATAATGGGTAACTTTTGAATCAATTTCTTCTATAAGCGCCTCATCCATGTACTGATAATCATCTGGAATATCCAAAGTAATCATTTCTTTTTCATAAACTTCGTGAGGAAAACGTTCCGTAATTCTTTGTTTGTGTTTTTTCTCCATCACAAAAATCAGATCAGCCCAGACAATCAGTTTTGCATTGATTTTAATTCTGGCTGATGGTTCCGTTCCGGCTGATCTTACCTGATGCTCGTGGTGATTTTTATACATGGTTTCGGCAGTTGCACTACGCCATTTGTTTCTGCTGCAAACAAAGAGGATATTCATTTATATTGAACGTTACAGACTCCGGACTAAAGACTCTAGACTGAGGACTAACCTAAACCTTCTCTCCATAAGCTAAATCGCCCGCATCGCCAAGGCCTGGCACAATGTAAGATTTACTGGTCATTTCCTGGTCTATTGCGCCAAGCCAAAGTTTTGCTTTAGGCAGGTTGGCACGTACGTGGGCAACACCTTCGGCGCTAGCTATTGCAGCAACAATATGAAGCTCGGCAATTTTATAGCGGTTAATCAGCTCTTTACAACACATCACCATGCTTTGTCCCGTTGCCAGCATCGGATCGGCCATAATCAATACTTTTCCATCCAGATCCGGAGTAGAAATATAATCCATTTGAATGATAAAATCTTCTCCTTGATCCATTTTACGATAAGCAGAGATAAAACAGCATTCGGCTTTGTCGAAGATGTTGAGCAGTCCCTGCTGAAGCGGAAGTCCGGCCCTGAGTATAGTAGCCAGGACGGGCTGTTCGGCCAAAACACCACAAGTTGATACACCTAAGGGAGTTACGATATCCTGGTCGGTATATTTCAATGATTTGCTGATCTCATAGGCGAAAAATTCGCCAAGCCGCTCCATGTTTTTGCGAAAACGCATCGAATCTTTCTGGATGTGCTCGTCACGAAGTTCTGCAATGAAAGTATTGGCAATAGATTTTGTCTTGCTGATATCGAAAATCATGGTGTTACGTAAATATTATAGATTTGCGGCAAATTGTTTAATCACTAAATGTAGCAATTCCCGGCTAAATAATGTTTCATTAAAGTCAATTCCCCGCATAATCAAGCATTTCTTCGAAAAGTGATTTCAACTTCCTGTATTTGGGATGATCTGACAAGCTTTTCAAGTTCCAGCTACTGTAAAAAGTTCCATTTACCACCTTAACCGCATCAATATATTGGTGCATTTCTTTTACTGCTGCCGGTTGGGTTAGAAATTGCAGGATATGATCAGTTAAGCAGTATGAATTGACTACCAGTGGAGTTACTTTTTCCAACTGAAGGTCATACCAGTTAAATGGTGTACATGTCCCTGCACGAAATCCCATCACATGATCGTAACCCATAGAATAATCAGAAGTGATGCCTGAGTTAAGGAGATTTAAATAGCATATTGGGAATGTTAACGCACCCAGCTGCTGGTTGGTTAGCTTGATGAGGTTTGGATTTATCTTTTTTAGCTTCACCAAACCTTCTTTAATTTCAGTCATTTTCTGCTTGTCGCTGGCGCAGGGCCTCAACAAACCAAGCGATTGGTTATTCAAGGTTTTAGAAATCTCATTTGTTCTGATGTAATCGATTGGAACATCAGGGAAATCGACGAAATAAAGGGGGCTACTTTTTTTTGAAGCAAACATTTCGTTTACCTGCTCAAGTACTTGTTCGTTGTTGATTCCGATTCCTGTTAACCTGTCAAATTTAGCATTCAGGTAATTATTTTCCTTTTTAAAAAGCGCACTGAAAATAAATTTGGTCCTGTTCAGGAAACCTTCAGGCAAATGGGTTAACATACTAAAATGGATGGTGGGCCAGTGCTGAAATTTCTTTTCCTGAAATTTAAAGTCCGGATGCTTTTTCCTGATGATACTTTTAATCATTAATGCCCACTCATCGATAATCGGCTTATCCAACACCCGCCATTTGTGCTGGTAACTTTTTGATGCCTTAAAGGCATCTTCCGTATTTCGATGATGAAGGTATTCTTCGTACCGGCTGATTATGAAAAAGGAAGCAGCAAAAACATCGAATGGTAAGGCAGACCGATCGACAGGAAACGGTACCTGATATTCACCAAATGATAAGGTTTTAGGTTTAATATCCTCTAATTTGTTGGAGAAAAGCAAAGGTGTGCTTTTAAAGAAAAGTTCTTCACCCAAAGGCTCATCGCCATAACTGATTTTGATGTGAGTACTTTGTAAAAAATATTGGCTGTTGCCTGTAAATTCTATTTCTGCTTTAAGAACATCTTTAAAAATGAAATTGAAGATATATTTAATTCTGGGCGTTAATATGTTGGAAAAGATGATCAGATGCATAACTTTATTTTAACAACGCGGTATTTAAAAAAAGAGTACAAGAAATATATCTTAGCCTAATATTAACCTAAAAATATTGACCATTAAAAATTAACGGTAATTTAACACCGGAACACTATCTAATACAAAAACTACAGTTAAAAGTTTGCCGTGAATTTCTTTTCAGGATAAAGGATTTTGGTGCTTTTACGGTTATTACCTTTTACTATATGGACTATACTCATCTGATCATCGAACATATCGTATAAAATACTGTCATTAACTTCAACAGATTTTAAGGTAGGCACTTTTTCAACTTCCAGGTAAATATTGGTGGCTTCATGATCGATCTCAAATCCGATATAATTCATGGCAACGGCCTTGCCATTGGCTTTGAGCTGTAAATGAGCAAGCAGGTATTTTTTTACCAGCACATCCATGGCACTTTTCATATTCGGATTACTCAGATCGGTTTTTTGTTTGTATAATCTGGCTAAAATGGCCTCGAAATCATCAGAAAAGATTCTGCAGCTTACTTCCAAGGTCTTATCCTTTGCATTAAAGTTAACTTCGGTTGTGCTTACGTGCAAGGGATGTTTAGTGCCCGCTTTAACAGAAAAAAAAGCACAGCACAAAAACAGCAGGATATATTTTAATTTATGCATCGGTTTTTTTTAAGAAGTACAAAGTTAGGACTTAAAATTAAGGAAGATAATAGATTTAAATAGCTAAGACCGTAACAAATTTAGTATTTATGCTTTTGTTTGACGGATATTTGGGGTTTTATCATTAAAAAATCTAATTTTAACTGTTGTAAACTATTTTAGTTCCAATAGTTAGCTTATTATTCATGCCCTTACAAGATTTTATTTTTTATTTTAAATTGGGTTGGGCGCACATTATCAGTGCCGATGCTTTAGATCACCAGCTATTTATTTTAGCCCTGGTGGCTATTTATAGTTATGTTAATTTAAAACAGGTGCTGATATTGGTTACGGCTTTTACCATCGGCCATTCATTCACCTTACTGTTAAGCGTTTTGGATATCATCAGGTTTGATAGTAAATGGGTAGAATTCCTGATTCCCTGTACCATCGTCATAACGGCAATCAGCAATCTGTTCAGGAAAAATTTCTCTTTGAAATCAATCAAGATCAATTACTTTTTGGCATTGGGTTTTGGGCTTATCCACGGAATGGGTTTTGCAAATTCCATCCGAATCATGTTGGCCAAAGATCAGCAAATTGGCTGGGGCTTGTTTGGTTTTAACTTAGGTTTGGAGGCCGGGCAGGTTTTTATGGTGATTATTATTCTTTTAATTACCTTTTTAATTTTTAATTATACCCGCATAAAACGAATGAGTTGGGTTTTATTTATATCAGCAGCCGTATTTAGCCTGGCTTTAAAAATGGCTTTAGAACGAATTCCTTTTTAATGAACTATAACAATGAATAAACTATTTACTTTAACCGGCCTGCTTATCTTCTCTGGAGGTTTGGCTATGGCGCAAAATATTCAGAATAACCCTGGCAGCAACCATGGGAATAAGTTTGAGCAGTTGGGTACTATTTTACCAACCCCTAATGAACAGCGTACAGCCAGCGGGGCACCCGGTGTTAAATATTGGCAGCAGCGTGCTGATTATAATATCAAATGTGAGCTGGACGAAAAAAACCTGTTGTTAACAGGAACTGAAACCATCACCTACACCAACAATTCTCCTGACCCTTTAACTTATATCTGGCTGCAGCTTGATGAGAATGAGCATAGCACAGATAGAAATGCAAACTATCAGGATGCGACAAAGATGCCTGCAATAGGCACCACTAAAATGTTAGACCAGTTAAGTACAACCGGTAACAATGGCTATGGTATCAATATTACGAAATTAACAGATGCGGCCGGTAAAAACTTACCTTACACCGTTAACAAAACGATGATGAGGGTTGATTTGCCGGTAGCATTGAGAACCGGGCAGAAATTTATCTTCAACATCAAATGGAATTATAAAATTTCCGACCGGATGAGTGTTGGTGGGCGTGGTGGTTATGAATTTTTCCCGGGAGATGGAAACTACCTGTTTACCATGACCCAGTGGTACCCGCGTTTGTGCGTATACAGCGATTTTCAGGGATGGCAAAACCACCAGTTTACTGGTAGGGGCGAGTTTGCTTTAACCTTTGGCGATTTTAAAGTACAAATGACTGTTCCGGCAGATCACCTGGTGGGTTCAACGGGAGAGTGTATTAATTATAGTGCCGTTTTAAGCCCAACACAGTTGAGCCGATATAATGCAGCAAAAACGGCTGCCGCGCCCGTGGAAATCCAGACCCTGGCCGAAGCTAAACTGGCAGAAACCAAAAAATCTACGGCTAAAAAAACCTGGGTTTTTAACGCTAATAATGTCCGTGATTTTGCGTGGACATCTTCCCGCAAATTTATCTGGGATGCCATGCCTCAAAAAATTCAGGCCAATAACAATACTGTAATGTGCATGAGTTTTTATGGAAAAGAAGCTTATAACCTATACAGTAAATTTTCTACACGTGCAGTAGCGCACACCATTAAAACCTATTCAGATTTCACCATTCCATACCCTTATCCGGTGGCCCAAAGTATCGAAGCTGCAAATGGAATGGAATATCCGATGATCTGTTTTAATTATGGCCGTACCGATGCAGACGGAACATATAGCGAAAGCACTAAAAATGGCATGTTAGGGGTTATTATTCATGAAGTTGGGCACAACTTTTTCCCAATGATTGTAAATAGCGACGAGCGCCAATGGACCTGGATGGATGAAGGTTTGAATTCTTTTGTGGAGTATTTGACCGAAGAGCTTTGGGATAATAAATTTCCAAGTAAAAAAGGACCGGCCTATACCATTGTTGATTACATGAAATTGCCTAAAGATGAGTTGGAACCCATTATGACCAACTCTGAAAATATTGCGCGTTTTGGTCCAAATGCCTATTCAAAACCAGCTACAGGGTTAAATATTCTGCGCGAAACCATTATGGGCAGAGAACTTTTCGATTATGCATTTAAGGAATACTCGAGAAGATGGGCATTTAAACATCCCCAGCCTGCTGATCTTTTCCGTACCATGGAAGATGCCAGTGGCGAAGATTTAGATTGGTTTTGGAGGGGATGGTTTTACGGAACCGATCCATGTGATATATCTTTAGACAGCGTGAAATTTGCAAAAGCCGATTTTCCTAAAGAAGTTCCTGCTGCCAGATCGAGAATGGTTAAAATTGATAGGCCTGCCGTAAATGCTTTTGAGGATATTTCTAAAATCAGAAACCGCGAAGACAAAAAAATCAGCTTCTACGTAGATAAAAACACAGCGGCTCAGGATTTTTATTATAAATACGATAGAGGATTGGTTACTGTTGATACAACTGTTGCCACGAAAATGGATATGACACCACCTATAGAAGCGGTTGCAGAAGCTGATCAAAGTAAATATGCCAACCAATTTTTATACGAATTGAGTTTTAGCAATAAAGGTGGTTTGGTGATGCCTATTATTGTGGAGTTTACCTATAAAGATGGAACAAAAGAAATAGACCGTATCCCTGCGCAGATCTGGAGACACAATGAACTTAAAACTTCTAAATTCTATGTGAAAAACAAAGAAGTGGCTTCAATTTTAATTGATCCGTTACGCGAAACCGCTGATATTGATACATCTAACAATACATGGGGCGGTAAAGCCAAAGAAAGTAAGTTTAAAGTATATAAAGCAAAAGCTGGTGGGGCTGTAAGAGGCCAGTCAGTTGGTAAAAACCCAATGCAGGCTGCTGCTGGGAAATAATAACCTGAGTTCGATGAATAATGTGCTTTAATTTGAGTTATCTGGCTATTTGAATGAACGGTCGTCACCCTGAACTTGTTTCAGGGTCTTTATAGCAAGGCGGTTTAACAGGAAAGATGCTGACCACGAAGTAGCAACAAGGCCATAGAACAAACTACTTTCCTCTTGTAAAATAAATCCGAGCTATCGGATCAGCGTGAGGAAAGGGCTAGACAATTCGTCCTGATAAAGTACATTAAGTTTTAAACATTAATTGAACTCAGGTTAATAGTTTTATCCTCATTTCTAGCGGAGTGTAACGCAGTTTGGAAATTTATAATAGATCTCCCCATTCCGCTGCGTTTCAGTCGAGACAACAATTATAAAACTCCCCGTTGAATTTTGTTCAACGGGGAGTTTTTATTTTCAACATAGTAAATCGAAAATTAAACTTTTGATTTACTAGGTTTGTGTTTGTTTAAAAGCTATAAATGCCATATTGAATTTTGAGGTTCCCTTAAATATCAATTTTCAACTTTCCTGACTTTCGTCTGTTACCCTTTAATGTTAAGTCTTATAATTCCCGCGATTTATCTTTAATAAACGGAGGAAAGAACACAATAATGATTTTAACATCAATTTTTATTAAGTTTGATATACTCATGAAATTTAAAATCACTTCAGAATATAAACCTACCGGAGATCAGCCAAATGCAATAAAACAGCTGGTAGACGGTGTAAATGCTAATGAACACTACCAAACCCTATTGGGTGTAACCGGATCAGGAAAAACGTTCACGATAGCCAATGTAATTGAACAGACCCAAAAGCCTACTTTAATTTTAAGTCATAATAAAACCCTGGCTGCACAACTATACGGGGAGTTCAAGAATTTCTTTCCGGAAAATTCGGTGAATTACTTTGTTTCTTATTATGATTATTACCAGCCGGAAGCCTTTATCGCTTCAAGTAATACCTATATCGAAAAAGACCTGAGCATTAATGAGGAGATTGAGAAACTGCGCTTACGTACCACCTCATCATTAATGAGTGGCCGCCGCGATATTATCGTAGTATCATCCATATCCTGTATTTATGGTATGGGGAATCCCGAAGATTTTTCCCGGATGGTTTTTCGCTTTGGTGTAGGGCTTCGGATTTCGCGAAATGCATTTTTGCATAGTTTGGTAGAAATTTTATATTCCAGGACAACTACAGACTTTAAACGTGGAACATTTAGGGTTAAAGGCGATACTGTTGATGTTTATCCGGCATATCTGGATCATGCTTACCGCATTTCTTTTTTCGGCGATGATATCGAAGAACTTTCAGCAATTGATCCCGTTTCAGGTAAAACCCTCGAAAAACTGGAAGATATGGCCATTTATCCGGCCAACCTTTTCGTTACGCCAAAAGACCGGTTCAATCAATCCATTTGGGGCATACAGGAAGAATTGGAGATCCGAAAAAACCAATTGATTGCCGATCGGCATTTACTGGAAGCAAAGAGATTGGAGGAACGGACCAATTTCGATATCGAAATGATGAAAGAACTGGGTTATTGCTCTGGTATTGAAAATTATTCCCGGTTCTTTGATGGAAGACAGCCAGGGATGCGCCCTTTCTGTTTGCTGGATTATTTTCCTGATGATTATTTAATGGTCATTGATGAAAGCCACGTAACTGTTCCGCAGATCAGGGCCATGTACGGCGGAGACCGGTCAAGGAAATTATCTTTGGTTGAATATGGGTTCCGTTTGCCGGCCGCATTGGATAACCGGCCTTTAAATTTCAACGAATTCGAAGCCCTTGCGCCACAAACCATTTATGTAAGTGCTACCCCTGCCGAATACGAGCTGGAAAAATCAGAAGGGGTGGTAGTAGAGCAGGTCATCAGACCTACCGGATTACTAGATCCTGTTATAGAGGTCAGGCCTGCCATTAACCAGGTTGATGATCTTTTGGATGAAATAGACCTTACGATAAAAGATGGTGGACGTGTGCTGGTTACTACGCTAACCAAACGTATGGCTGAAGAGTTAACGAAATATCTTGATCGCTTAAATATCAAAACCAGGTATATCCATTCCGAAATTAAAACTTTGGAAAGGGTAGAGATTCTGCGTGGTTTACGCCTGGGTGAATTTGATGTTTTGGTGGGTATTAACCTGTTAAGGGAAGGTTTAGATTTACCAGAAGTTACCCTGGTAGCAATTTTAGATGCGGATAAGGAAGGGTTTTTAAGATCAGAAAAATCGCTTATTCAAACCATTGGCCGTGCTGCCCGTAATGATCGTGGACGGGTAATAATGTATGCAGATGGCATTACGGAAAGTATGGAAAAAACCATTTCAGAAACGAACAGGCGCAGGGACATACAGATTGCCTATAATCTTGAAAATGGCATTGTACCCAAAACGGTCGGCAAATCGAGAGAAGCAATTTTAGAACAGACCTCTGTACTCGATTTCTCGCAAAAAGCAAGCGATAATAAAGCAAAAGCCTATGTGGAAAATGCTGAAATCAGTATTGCGGCAGATCCAATTGTACAGTATATGGGTAAGGCCGAACTCCAGAGGGCAATTGATAACACCCGTAAGGATATGCAGAAGGCAGCAAAAGATATGGACTTTTTACAAGCTGCGAAGCTACGCGATGAAATGTTTGCGCTTGAAAAGATGTTTAACGAAAAATTCAGCAAGTAACGATTTGGTTTTAAAGATTGATTTTTAGATAATTTGAGTTAGAATTGCTTTCAATAAAATATCTGAAAATCATCAAATGAGATTTCTAAAGTGGGTAGTGCTAATCTTAATGGGCGTTCCGGGGCTTAAAAGTCACGCCCAAAATGCTGCGGCAATTTATCTTCCTCTTGGGGGCAATGCTTACAGTTCTCTACATGAAGATGCTGAAAAAAGCTTGTCTGACCGTGGAATTGTCAACTGGTCTAACCCAGGTGAATATTTTACAGCCTATCTAAGGGTTTCAAAGCCAGGTACGCTGTTCATTTCTCTTAAAGATAAACCTGCGGTTGAAGGGCAATCTACTTTAGAATTCTCTATTAACAATCAATCCAAAAAAGTAAGTTTTGATGAAGCCAAAACTTTTGACGGTAAAATTGGCGATTGGATAATCAAAGATACCGGTTATGTTGCCATCACCGTAAAAGGGATAAATAAAAGTGGCGCTCAATTTCCTTGCATCCAAACGTTAAACATTAGCGGAACGGCAGTAGAAGGAAAAACTGCTTACGTAAAAAACAACGAAGGCAATTTCTTTTACTGGGGCCGGCGCGGACCGTCGGTTCATTTAAATTATCAACAGCCTGAAAATATAAATGTAGCATGGTACTATAACGAAGTAACCGTGCCAAAAGGAGAAGATAAGTTAGGTTCCTATTTTATGGCTTGTGGTTTTGGTGAAGGTTATTTTGGTATGCAGGTGAACAGCCCGACGGAAAGACATATCTTATTTTCGGTATGGAGTCCTTTCCATACAGATGATCCTAAAAGCATTCCCGAAGCGCATAAGATCAAAATGCTAAAGAAAGGCGAAGGTGTATACACAGGAGAATTTGGGAACGAAGGTGCCGGGGGCCAGAGCTACCTGAATTATATATGGAAAGCAGGAAAAACCTATAAGTTTTTGCTGCATGGGGCGCCCGGAAAAGATAGCTTAACCACATACACTGCTTATTTCTTTATTCCCGAAACCAATAAATGGCAGTTGATAGCCAGCTTTTCCAGGCCGAAGACTAATACTTATTTAAAACACTTCCATTCCTTTTTAGAAAACTTCTCACCAGTACAAGGAGATTTATCACGAAAAGTTTTGTTTGATAACCAATGGATCTGCGATGATAAAGGAACATGGACCGAATTAAAGGTTGCACGCTTCACTACCGATAATACCGGAGCAAAAGGCTATCGGATGGACTTTCAGGGAGGGATCAATAATGGTGCTTTCTATTTAAAAAATGGAGGCTTTTTTAATAATTATACCATGCCGGGAAAAATCTTTAGCAGAAGCACTAGAGGTAAAAAACCTGAAATTGATTTCAGCAAACTACCCTGACATTCAAAATAATTATGGAATTTTGAAATCTTTATTATCATTTTATTACAGCACAAATGGACGGGCAGAACAGAAAAGACATTTATCCGGGCTTGGAAGTCGGAATCATACTGAAAAAAGATCAGCGATCAGGAAACATCACCTATGGCGTGGTGAAAGATCTGCTTACTTCATCCGCATTTCATTCCCGGGGGATAAAAGTAAGACTGGAGGATGGTCAGGTTGGCCGCGTAGCAGAAATTATAGAAGATTAAGGGCAACATTGAAACTTTTATAGCTTTGTTTGCGTATTATATTTGTAATCAAATTGCAATTAAAGGCCTAAAAAGTAACAAAATAAAAGTTAGGTCGTCTATATTTGTAACAACAGTAATTTAAAGCATGGCATTAGTAAAATTCATTTTTATTACAATATTGGTACTTTGGCTGATCAGAATGTTGATCAGGCTAATTTTACCTATGCTGTTTAATAACCTGGCCAGCAAAATGCAAAGTCAGGCTACAGGACAGCAGCAACAGCGGCGACAGAAACCTGAAGGTTCTATTTCTATCGACTATATGCCGCCAAAACCCGATCAAAGTAAAACAGATAAACTTGGCGATTTCGTAGACTACGAAGAAGTAAAATAAACTAAACCCCGAACCTGTTTCGGGGTTTTTTGTTAATGTCGTTCCGTTGTTAGTTCTCCCTGCGTCATCGTCACCCTGATCCGATAGCCATCGGATTTATTTCAGGGTCTTATTGAAAAATGTAAAAAGCAGGCTATTATAATTGAATTTTACTTCTAATTTGTCTCGTTGAGCTTAGCGTGTACTGAGCTTGGCGAAGTATCTAAATGCATTTAAATATTTTAAAGAGGTCCTTAGACTACCCTATCAATGACAGATATTTTATGGGATTGATAATAAGCAAGAGATACTCGTTCAAATTGCAAATTGCTCATCAGCCCTCCAAATGTATTGAAAAATGCTAAATCTATCATTTATAGATTTTAAAAAAATGAGTCGTCATTGCGAGGAGGAACGACGAAGCAATCTTTCAGGTTAATGGTCCTTGCTATAAAGATTGCTTCGTCGGCTGAAAAAGCCTTCTCGCAATGACGATCTTTTGGAAGGGATCATTTCTATTGATGCTACTGGCAACCATATTGATTCATACAGAATAAATTATCCCTTAGGATGGTATTTGTAATTATTGTATAGCCTCTATGTTAGGTTTTCGGAGTGCTAAAATTTAATTTTTTAAAATATCTTCAACAGCTCCCTGGATGTTCGGATATTTAAATTCAAATCCATTACTTAGCAATATTGTTGGTTTAACCCACCTGCTTTTTAAAATCAGTTCCGTTTCCGTACCGATAATTTTTGCCCCAATGGCCAGCAGCCAGGCCGGGGCAGGTAAACCGAAACTGCGACCAAAAGCTTTTCTGATGCTGCGCATGAAAACATGATTTTTAATCACATCTGGGGCCGTGCAATTTACAACTCCTTCGATTTTGGGACGATTTAGTAACCATTCGATACTGCATACAGCGTCCTCTTCGTGGACCCAGCTCATATATTGTTCGCCATTGCCCTGTTTGCCGCCCATCCCTAATTTCACCAAGTTAAGTAAGCGTGGAAATGCTCCATCTTTCAGACCTAAAACAATACCCATTCTAAGTGCTATTTTTCGGGTGTTGGGCGTGTTGGTTTTAAAAAAACAGTTTTCCCAGGCTTTGCATACCTCAACAGAGAAGCCGTTGCCAATTTCGCCTGTAAATTCATCCTGTGGTCGGTCTTCTGCATGGCGGTAAATGGTTGCAGAAGTAATGTTGATCCAAAGTTTTGGTGGATTTTTCATTTCTTCAATGGCTTTACCAAGTAAATGAGTGGGAATCAACCGGGAATCAAAAATTTCTTTTTTGTTTTTCTCCGTGTACCTGCAGTTTACATTTTTACCACAAAGGTTAACCAAGAGGTCTGCCCCTTGCAAACTGTGTACCCAATCTCCTATTGTTTTGCCATTCCAAACCAGTGTTTTAATGTTGCCTTGTTCAGCTTGTGGCTTTCTCGCCAGAATGATCACTTCATCGGCCATGCCGCTAAAATATTTCGCCAATACGCCACCCAGATAACCATTTCCGCCAGCCAGTATAATTTTTCCGTATTTCATGATCTTTATAAAATTAAGATTAAACCCAAAGCAATTAAACGATACAATGCCCAGGTAATGCTCATTATCCAGCCCAGCTTTAATAATTTACTTCTACGGATATGCTCTAGAAACATTAACCCAGCAACCATTAAAAAGTAAAATAGGAAAAACGATGGCTGAAAGTCGAAATATTCTGCAAGTATTATAATGGGTAAAAGCAGAAGAGAACCCGCGAAAGAAATGGTCATCATGTTCCCTAAGTAATCCCAAAGTTTTTCCTTTCTATAAAAGCTGATAATAATACCCTGAAAAAATAGCTGTCCACCGCAGATTAAATATTCGCGGTATTTACTGCCTAATGGGACAAAATCTGTCAAAAGATATGCATAGTCTGTCAAAATGTAGGCGGTAATGGCACAGGTTAAAAATAAATATGCAATACGATAGCGCCGGTTAAAACTGGGTTGTAAGGTATTTTCTTTAACTGCTACCGGAATAATCACTTTGCGGTTGTAAGAAATAAATGCATAGAGCTTACGCATTAGATGAACAAATGGACCAAATGCAAATAAAGGCCTAAAGAAGGGCATAGCATAGGCAATAATTTTGAATAAACTTTGGATGCCGTAAGTAACTTCGCCGGTTTCTGTATTCACCAGGGCAATTTCATTAGCCGCCCTTTGCTGGTCTACCAGTGGGCAAATATCTGGTGGCATTTCCTGGTAAGCCTCCCTGCCATCTTGCGCTAACATCCCTGTTTTGACAAAAGCTTTAGTATAGGCATAACACATTGGGCACTCATTGTCAAATAATATCACGTGGTTTTTAAGTGTTTTCATTTATTTAAATTTTGGTATTTTCAGTAAAAAATGAAAGTTTGAATTAAAAAATAAAGCCAAACAATTGGTCAGGCTTTTTGGGTGAGGTGTAAGGTTTAGGGTTTAGGGTGGATGGTTTAAGGCGTATGGTTAAGGTTTCAAGTAAACTTGTCTTGCTGCTCTCATCTTGATACTTGCTAATTTAATCTTGATACCAAACTCCTAAATCCCCTCCCCAATCTATTTAAATACCTTTAATATCGAACCCCAAAACCAACTTTCTTCGGCTTTAAGCATTGTTTCTAAAGTTTTGTCAACGTTTACCGCAAGTTTGTTAATATCGTTTACTGATTTTTTAAACGTTTTATACTCCGGATCTTTTTCGTCGCCCACTACAGTTGATAGTTCATTTAAAACTTTTAAAACAGGTTCCAGTTCTCTTTTTTTGCGTTCCTTGGCTACCTGGCGTGCAATGTTCCAAACATCCTTATCCGCAAAAAAATATTCCTTACGTTCGCCCGCTTTATGTTGTTTTTCAATCAAGCCCCATCCAATTAAATCGCGGAGGGTCATGTTTGCATTTCCCCTTGAAATGCTGAGTGCATCCATAATTTCTTCCGTCGTAAGTGCTTCAGGAGAAATTAACAATAAGGCATGTACCTGGGCCATGGTGCGGTTAATTCCCCATTCGGAGCCCAGTTTTCCCCAGGCTTCTATAAATTTTAATTTCGCTGCTGCCAATTCCATAAACAAATATAAATATTGTTTTTTAACTTTCAAAAATTATTGAAAGTTTATTTATTTTGTAAGTTTGCTTTCGCGCTTAAGTTCGTCCGGTATGGTTTGCCAGTCGTTACGATTGTTAATGAGCCTTTTTAAGAGATCAGCCTGGTTCACATCAAAATACACAGCTAGTTTTAGTACCGGTAATGCTAAATCCGGTTTGAACATTGTACCAGGCGCAAATCCGGGCTCATTGTTTTTGGCCCGGTCTCGATCAAATTTAACAGTCGTGTGTACATATTCTTCATGTTGTTTTTCACCATTGATATATGGAATCAGCCACTCTACAGATTTTTTGATGGAAGATCCTTTTGGCGACTGATAAGTGTAGAAGTCTGGCCCCTTTGCCCTGTCGATCATAATGGCTAATTTTAGCATCGGTTCCAGGTCATAAATGTGGTAATGCATGGCATCACGTTCTTTAAAATCCAAACTTGTTCCATCGGAAAATAAATTGATGTTAATGTGGCTTTTTAAATTTTCGATTGTCCATTTAATAAACTCCTGATTATTTAAAACATAACCAATTTCACCAACTTCCTTTAACCGGTGCGCGTTCCAGTTGTTAATGGCGGTGGCTCTTCCAGTTTTCATTCGTTTGCTGTTAATCTCAGCACTTGCTGTTTCCGTCAGCCATTGATCAATCTGTTGTTTATCTTTACCGGCTAGGTCTCTTCTGATCAGATCATAAGCCTCAATGGCTTTATCCAGATTGGTATCGTCAATAGGATCGCCATCTGGTTTATTGATTTTCGCCCATGCACCAAGAAATTCTGCACATTTGTTTAAATATTTCCGGTCATCAGTAATCCGGTATTGCAAGGCCAGCGCAAACATTTTGTTCATATCTGCCAGGGCTGATCTGGTTTTCTCTTTTTTTGGATTGCCCTTTAATAATCCTTCCGTTCGGATGGTATCAATTGGGTTCGGTGTTTCATTGAGATAGTTTAATGCCGCTTTTTCAAAGCCCTGGTATAATTTTTTAGTTTGCCCGGCATTTTTGATCTGCGCTTTTAGCTTTTTGATTTCGTCGTTATTTAAACTTACTAGCTGAGCAAACGAAGAAAAAGTTAAGGCGGCGAGCGCAATCGTAACAACAAACTTTCTCATAATAAATAGGTTGAATTTTTATTCTTGATCACAAATCTAATTTTTTATTCAGCATGCATTTCATTTATTGCTTTTTTATACCGCCCAATTTTTTATTTTTGACGTTCGTTTAAAACTTAAACAAACCTTAATGAATAACTGGTTTAATAAAAATGGCATTCACTTGGCCATTATTGCATTTTTTGTAGTCATTACTTTTGCCTACTTCAGTCCTGTTTTACAAGGCAAGGCGCCACAGCAAGGCGATGTTTTGCAGGCTAAAGCCATGCAGAAAGAAATTATGGATATTAAGGCAAAAGATGGTAAAGGACCACTTTGGACCAACCAGATGTTTGGTGGTATGCCCGCTTATCAGATCTGGGTACAGTATCCGCTTAACATTACTACCTATGGTATCGATGTAATTAAAGGGATATTTCCTGACCCGGTTGGAACGGTTTTATTGTACCTTTTAGGCGCGTATTTATTGTTCTGTGTATTGAAGATAAATCCATGGCTTGCAGCTGCAGGCGCAATCGCTTTTGCTTTTACCTCTTATAATTTTATCATTATAGCTGCAGGGCATAGTAATAAAGCTTTGGCTATTGGTTTCTTTGCCCC
This sequence comes from Pedobacter sp. BG31, assembly GCF_042464845.1. NCBI lineage: Bacteria > Pseudomonadati > Bacteroidota > Sphingobacteriia > Sphingobacteriales > Sphingobacteriaceae > Pedobacter > Pedobacter sp. BG31. The sequence goes on along the minus strand of NZ_JBHNZK010000007.1, from coordinate 112,642 downwards.
TATTTTAGCGGCCATCATTCTCACCATAAGGGGAAGATACCTTGTTGGTGCAAGTTTATTGGCATTGTTTATGGCTTTAGAGATTCGTTCGAACCACATCCAAATGACCTATTATTTATTTATAGCCTTATTTATTTTAGGTTGTATCGAGCTCTATCATGCCATCAAAGCAAAGCAGCTTCAAACTTTTGGTAAATCAATCGCTTATATTGTAGCAGGTATTTTCCTGTCGGTGTTAGTAAATGCAGGTACTTTATGGACCACCTACGAGTATGGTAAAGAAACTATCCGTGGTAAATCTAACTTAACAACCGATAAAGCCGAACCAGCAAATGGTTTGGATAAAGCATATGCCTACCAATGGAGCCAGGGTGTTGGCGAGAGTTTCTCATTCCTGATTCCGAATATTTATGGCGGTGCCAGCAGTATTGATGAAATGATCAAACCTGAAAGTAATACCTATAAAGCGGTAGAGAAAAGTCTTCAGGGTGTAGATCCCCGTCAGGCCATAGGCTATGTTGCACAAAATTTGGGCACTAACCAGTATTGGGGCAATAAGCCAGGTACATCTGGTCCATATTATTTTGGAGCAATTATCTGTTTCTTGTTCGTTTTTGGCTTGTTTATTGTAAAACACCGCTGGAAATGGTGGATACTGGGAACCAGTGTTTTGCTATTGTTCCTGTCATTCGGACAAAACCTTCCATTTATCTCTGATCTCTTTTTTGATTACCTGCCAGGTTACAACAAATTCAGGGCAGTTGAATCTATTTTGGCTGTTGTTGGCTTACTGGTTCCTTTATTGGCAATACTGGCAATTAAGGAAGCACAGGACGGTAAATACGATCAAAAATATTTAGTACAGCGTTTAACATGGTCTGCAGGTATAACCGGTGGTTTCGCCTTAATTATTGCCGTAATCCCGACTGCATTTTTCAGCTTCACACAGACTAACCAACCACAGGTTTTGGAAGCTTTAACACAAACCTTACAAAATAACCGTGCTGCGGCTATGGAGATTTTAAATGGCGTTGTTGCTGATCGTGTATCTTTGGCACGTACCGATGCTTTACGTTCTTTATTGTTTATCGCCGTTGGTTTTGGTATTACCTGGGCTTTCATCACCAAAAAGATGAATATGCAATTGGCCTTTGGTTTATTGGCTTTATTTGTGCTGATCGATTTATGGCAGGTAGACCGTAGATATTTAAATAACCAGAACTTTGTAAGCAAATCTGAACTGGAGAATCACTATCAGCCCAGAGATGTAGATAATTTTATCTCCGCCGATAAAGATCCAAACTTCAGGGTTTTCGACATGTCTTTGGGTGATCCTTTCAAAAGCGCAGAAACCTCATATTTCCATAAAACAGTTGGTGGTTTTCACTCGGCAAGGTTAAAACGTTTCCAGGAACTGGTAGATAACCAAATGACCAAAAGCATTAATCAGGATGTGCTGGATATGTTAAATACCAAGTACATTATTACACAAGATCAGCAAAACGGATCGTATAAAATGCAGCGTAACCCAACAGCTGCGGGTAATGCCTGGTTTGTACAAAGTGTACAGTTTGCTAAAAACGCCGACGAAGAAATGAAGGCAATCAGCAGTTTCGATGCAAAAAAAGAGGCTATTGTTGATGAAAGATATAAAAACCTGATTGATACCAAGCGTTTAGGCACTGGTCAGGAAGGGTTTATCAAATTGACCAGTTACAATCCTGATCATTTAACTTACGAATACTCAACGGCTAAAGATGCCATTGCAGTGTTTTCAGAGATCTATTACGATAAGGGCTGGAAAATGTATGTGGATGGAGTAGAAAAGCCATACTTCAGGGCCGATTACGTTTTACGTGCAGCACAATTAGAGGCCGGTAACCATAAGCTTGAGTTTATTTTCCATCCAACATCATATTACACGGGAGAGAAAATCTCTTTGGCTGGATCAATCTTGTTATTGGCCGGATTAGGTTTTGGCTTTTATTCAGAAGAAAAGAAGAAAAAGAAAGCGGTTAAAGCTTAAATTCTTTTTAAATAATTTATAACCCCGTGGGATTTGATCCTACGGGGTTTTTTCTTTCGCAACTTTTTTCAATGATATCCAGCCACGAAAACGCAAAAGTACGGAGTATCTCCTCGTTTTGTCATCCTGCCTGATAATTTATAGCATGAAAATCAATGGATGAGGTTTTATCTCTGGCTCAATTCTCGCATCAGCTCGCCGCCTGCAACGGTCAGGGGAGATTGAGCAAGAAAAGCATTCCATCTTCAGGGTTGCAGATGCACCAAACCTTTGTTTCTAAACCCGATAGAGCGGAATAGCCCGGAGCGCAGCGAGGACTATAAGCGATAACGGGACTTTAATTGCCAAGAACAATGAACCGCTCATTTTCGAAATCCAACCTGCAATTACCTTTAGTTTGACCTACAAACCACTTATTTATAACAATCCGAATTCCAATATTTTCCAGGTAAATGACAAACCGAAAGCGGTTGACCAATTAAGCACCCTTACTCATTTTAACAATCTTTATCAAATGGCATAATAATTTAACAGTGTCGTAACATTTGTTTGATATCCAGCGTCTTATCTTTGTAATGAAAATCAGGTAATATGTTAGAGTCATTCTTTGCCGTATGCTTATTAATTGTTGTAATTTATTTCTTTAGCCCGTTTGAGGTAAAACTCGATGAGGAAGAAGAGTGGTAACACGTTTAACTTAACTCTAAACTGCTTAAACCGGGCGGTATTAATATCCTTTCCCCTGAACTTTCCTTTTTATGGATAAAAGAAATCTCGATGTAGTCGTAATCTCTGATGTACACCTGGGTACTTATGGCTGCCATGCTAAAGAACTTTTAAAGTATCTTAAAAGTATTAAACCCAAAACATTAATCTTAAATGGAGATATTATCGATATCTGGCAGTTTAGCAAAAGTTACTGGCCCGAATCGCATATGAAGGTCATCCGTAAGCTGATGAAATTCGTTTCAGAAGGGGTGCAGGTTCACTATCTTACCGGAAACCATGATGAGATGCTTCGCAAATTCGACGGCATGGAAATGGGTACTTTTCATTTACAGAATAAGTTGATTTTAGAACTGGACGGGAAGAAGGCCTGGTTTTTCCATGGTGATGTTTTTGATGTGACTATGCAGCATTCCAAGTGGCTGGCTAAATTGGGAGCTGTTGGTTACGATACGCTGATCCTGATCAACAGTTTTGTAAATTGGGTATTAACGGCCTTTGGAAAGGAAAAAATGAGCTTTTCAAAGAAAATCAAAGCCAAGTTTAAAGATGCCGTTAAGTTCATCAACAGTTTTGAACAAACGGCAGCAGAACTGGCTATTGAAAAGGGTTATGAGTATGTGGTGTGTGGCCATATTCACCAGGCCGAGCAACGCGAAATATCAACTGCTGCCGGAAAAGTAACGTATCTGAACAGCGGTGATTGGGTAGAAAGTTTAACGGCTTTAGAATACCAGGATAAAAAATGGACGGTATTTAAGTATGAACACCAGCATTTTACGAAAGATCAACTGGAGGAAGGAATGCTCTCAGATGCAGAAGATTTGAAGAGTAAACTGGACATCAATATTCTTTTGCAGAATATAAAATATGAAATTGCCCAATAATTTTAGATATTCGGGCATAAATGAAGATACTTTACGCAATACAGGGAACAGGTAACGGTCATATCAGCAGGGCACGGGAGATTATTCCTTTGCTTCAAAAATATGGCGAACTGGATATTTTGGTAAGTGGTACGCAGGCCGATGTAAAACTAAGTCAGCCTGTAAAGTACCAATTACATGGTTTCAGTTTCATCTTTGGTAAAAAAGGCGGGGTAGATCATTATAAAACCTGGTTGAATATGAATCTTTTCCGTTTTAGGAAAGATATGAAACGGCTACCGCTTAAAGAATACAATCTAATCGTTAACGATTTCGAACCCGTAAGTGCATGGGCCTGTAAATTGCAGGGTATTGAATGTGTATCATTAAGTCATCAGGCAGCATTTAAATCGAAAAAAGTACCCCGCCCCAGAACTCTAGATTGGGGTAAGCTTATTTTGAGCCGCTATGCGCCTACCAAATACCACATTGGCTTCCACTTCGACCGTTACGATAGCTTTATCCATACGCCGGTAATCAGGGCAGAGATCCGAAACCTGAAAAATGAAAATTTAGGGCACTATACGGTCTATCTCCCGGCCATTGACGATAAACGCCTGGTTAAGCTTTTTACACAACTCCCTGAGGTTACCTGGCAGGTTTTCTCCAAACACAGCAAAATTGCTTATCGCGAAGGGAATGTTTTTGTGGAGCCGGTTAATAACGAAAAATTTAACAAAAGCCTGGCTACCTGCGAAGGTTTATTTACGGGCGGAGGTTTTGAGGGCCCTGCAGAAGCGCTTTATTTAAAGAAAAAACTACTGGTTGCACCCATGCGTTTCCAGTTTGAACAGCAATGTAATGCCTATGCCTTGAAACAGTTTGGCTTGCCTGTTATCTGGGGAAGTACCCGTAACTGGCTGCCAATTGTTAAAAACTGGGTAGAAAATCCTCAGCAACATGAGTTCGATTTTCCGGATGAAACCGCCCGGATTATTGATGATATGGTGAAGAAATACGCGAGAGTTTAGGTTATAGTCCTTAGTCTGGAGTCCTGAGTCTGTAGTCCAAAGTAGATAGTCAGCAGGTCAAATTAAAATGTCATTATAGGGAAGCTTTTTCAGCTGACGAAGCAATCTCTTATTGCAATGTGGAATTCCAATGGACAATTATGTACAGCTCTATGTTTTGGCTTTTCTGCTTAAGTTCAGTTGCAATGTATGAAGTAATCTAAACCTAAGGGACAGGAGCGGGCATCCCGATTTTTCATCGGGATAAAGCGTATGGCAGGGCTACCTTAACCGAAAAGAACAGAAACCTGCTTTCTAAAAAAAAATAACACATTCGCTCTTTAGTATATACTTTCTTCTTACCCCACTGTCTCCTACTCCGCTCAGACTAACCATTCTATAATTCCTGGCTTTTGAGCTTTGTTCTTTCCGCTCTAATCTTCTTTCCGCTTTAATCTTTCTTCCCCTACTCTAAAATTATTTTCTTTACTTTGCCTACTCTTTTAAAGGCATGATTAATCAGTTTAGAAAACTAAATCCAGTTAACCTCGTATTCTTGCTGGCGTACACGTTCTTTTTGCGTATTGCCATTTTTCAAGAAACGCATGATCAACTGAACTTTGATTTTTTGGAGCCTTTTGCGCGTTTACTGATCAATATTGACTTAGATCATGCTTTTACTCCTTATACCAATATTTTTATTGCGGCACTTCTAGTGTATGTACAGGCATTAGTTTTCAACCGGGTGGTGAATAACCATAATTTGTTAGCCAAACCTAATTTTCTGCCAGGGCTGATGTTTATTACGGGAACAAGCCTGTTTATGCCTTTTATGATCCTGAGTCCGGCATTATTATGTAACTTTCTGTTGATCTGGATTATTGATAAATTTTTAAAACTGGGCAAAAGTGCAAATTCCATCACTACCATTTTCGATATCGGGATGATTATTGGAGTTGGAACCTTAATCTATTTTCCGTTTATGGCCATGTTGCTGATGATCTTTTTAGCGTTGTTGCTTTTTAGATCTTTTAACTGGCGCGAATGGGTGGCTGGCTTAATCGGCTTTATTACGGTTTTCTTCTTTCTGGCAGTGTTTTATTACTGGAATGATAATTTAAGCTCGTTTTATCAGATCTGGAGGCCCTTGGGGAATAAGTTTCCCTCAGTTTTTAAAATCAACTATAACGATTATCTGGTACTGATTCCGGTAACGGTAATTATGATACTGGCATCGCTACAGCTACGCGAAAATTTTTTCAGAAGTTTCATCAGTACAAGGAAAAGTTTTCAGCTGTTGTTTTTCATGTTTCTTATTTCTGCAGCCAGTTTTTACCTTAAACCTAATTTCAGGACGTGGCATTTTCTGCTTTGCGTGCCACCCGGATCGGTACTGCTGGCCTACTATTTCAGCAATGCCAAAAAGCGTTGGTTTTACGAGACATTATTCGTTTTATTTGTGCTTTCCATACAGTATTTTCTTTTTGTTTAACCTTTTTTAACAAATAACTAGAATGAAACTTAACAAAGATTGATAGCTTTGTGAACGATTTTATAATTGAAGCTTTTTAGTTTTAATTAAGATGGATAAAAAAATGGTGACATTGGAATTTCTAAGAACATATTATTTGCAACGGGAGATTTTAAATGCGTAGTTTAAGCATCGATATTGGAAATTCTGCTGTTAAAGTTGGTGTTTTTGCAAATAAAGAAATTGTTCACCATCAGCGTTTTAATAAGATCGGGATACTCGATCTGGCTCAATTGATTGAGAAGTTTTCGCCAACAAAATCTATCATTAGCAGTGTTAACCAGGAAATCGGGCCGTTAGAGGTATTTTTGAAAAAGCATACAGCTTACATCCGTTTTTCAGCCCTGTTAACAAACGGTGTGCAGAACAGATATAAAACACCGGTTACACTGGGTTTAGATAGGTGGGCTGCTATTCTGGGTGCCAACGGTTTACATCCGTCAAATGCCAGTTTAGTGGTTGATGCGGGTACCTGCATCACCTATGATGTTTTAAGCAGCTCCAGAGAATATTTCGGAGGCAGTATAAGTCCGGGTATAAGAATGCGCTTTAAGGCAGTGCACGAGTTTACGGGGCGCTTGCCATTGGTAGACTGGAACGAACATGATGAGGTACCGGAAGGAACCGACACTTTATCGGCCATTAAAAATGGTGTTTTACAAGGGATAATAAATGAAATTGAAGGCTTTATTGCCATAAATAATAAAAAAGAAAGTGCTCTGAAGGTAATTATAACGGGGGGAGATGCTAATTTTTTGTATAAACAATTACAAAACAGCATCTTTGCGCCTCAAATTATAAAAGATCCTTACTTAGTATTAAAAGGATTAAATGAAGCTATTGCAGATTAAAATGTACAAAAGAATAAATTATATTGCAACCATACTCGTTCTTGTTTGTGGTTTAAATGCTCAGGCACAGGTTACCACTTCATCACCATATTCAAGATATGGACTCGGAAATATAAAAGGATCTTTATTGCCTCAGTTTAGGGCAATGGGTGGAATTTCTACCGCTGTAAGCAAAGTTACCGGCTTCAATAATATAAATATGCAGAATCCCGCATCATATGCTGGTATTTCGCTAACCACTATTGATATTGGTATGAGCGCAAGTGTAACCAACCTTACGCGCAACAATTTAAGCGAATCAAGTTTTAACTCTACTTTCAGTCACCTGGCCTTTGCCGCTCCTGTTACCAGAAGATCGGCATTGAGTTTTGGTATTTTACCTTATTCCGATCTTGGTTATAACTACAGGAATACCGTAAAAGTTGATACTACAACCTTAAATCAGCTTTATGAAGGAGAAGGCGGTTTATCAAAAGCTTATTTAGGCTATGGTTACCGTTTTGGCGACCATTTAAGAATTGGCGGTAACCTGGAATACATTTTCGGCAACCTTCAGAACACCCGTGCTACGGAGTTTAATAGCGCAGGTTCTTACAATGCGAAACTTCAGACCAAAAATAGTGTTGCCGGCTTAAGCTATTCTTATGGTATTCAGTACGATTTTACATTAGGTAAAAAAACAATCGTTACCCTAGGTTACTCGGGAAGCACTTCCGGAAAGGTTAACTCTACCCTTACTTCATATGCTACTTTGTATACAAGAGATCAGGACGGGAATGAGAGTACTGCTGCAGATACTTTAAATACGGTAAATAACGGAAAATCAAATCTTACTTTACCCTTAACCCATAATTTTGGGATCGCCATCCAACAGAATGATAAATGGTTAATTGGCGCCGATTTTAGAATGGGTAAATGGTCTAAAACCAGTATCAATGATGTAAACCAGGGTTTGCAGGATAGCTGGGGAGCTTCTTTAGGTGGGCAATGGACACCAGATGCATTTTCTTACAATAGTTACCTGAAGCGTATAGATTATCGTATCGGTTTTAATTACGATAAGACTTATATTAAAATCGGTAATCAGGATATTAAGCAAATGGGTGCATCTTTAGGTTTTGGGTTCCCGTTACCTACTGCAAATGGTGGTACTGCATTTTATAAAATCAATTTTACAACAGAACTCGGACAAAGAGGAACATTAAACAATAATCTGGTTAAAGAGCAGTATATTAATTTCCACCTGGGTTTTACCCTGAACGATACCTGGTTTCGTAAGTACCGCGTAGATTAATGAAATTAAAAGCATTTTTATATGGTCTGTTTCTGGTATTGCCTTTTTTTCTGGCTTCCTGTGGAGACGACGATCTAAAAAAAGCAGATGCTGTTTCGATAAATAAGACCATCCTCTCCCGCGACCGAACTTTAGGTGTAGATATTATTTACAGCGATTCTGCCAGGATCAAGGCAAAAGGTGTTGCCCCTATCCTTGATAAGGTTACGCCTGCTAATGGCAGCACTTATCAGGAGATGATTAAAGGAGTCAATATCGACTTTTATAACCCGAACGGTACCATTGATGGAAACCTGGTGTGCGATTATGCCATTAGAAGGGATAATGAGCTCAAAACGGAATTCAGGAAAAATGTAGTAGTGAAAAGCAGTAAGGGTGATACCTTCTCCTCTCAGGAATTAATCTGGGATGAATCGAAGAAAATTTTCTACTCCAACCAGCGGGTATACGTAAAGGGAATTGATGGAAGCGTGGGTGAAGGAATAAATTTCAAGGCACCACAGGATTTTAGTACCTACGAAATGGATAGCGGAAATGGCGAATTGAATATGAAAGAAGGCGTAGCACCCTAAGCAATGTAAAATGTGAGATGTAAGATATGAGATGTGAGATGGGTGAGGTAATCGGAAACCTTCGAAATATTTATAGATTCAAAGCCAAATTTCTTTTCTTCCATCCTCCATTTTTCCATCTCCCATCCTCCATTCTTACCTCTTCCATCCCCCTAATAATTAGGTGCTTGATAAATAAAATTTTGTATTTTCTTTTTTAAGGCAAATTTGTATCTTGCGCCCTCTTAAAAAAGAACTAAATAAATTATAAATACAATATGGGATTAATGACATTTTTGCGCAACCGTGCAGGCTATATTCTGGTCTTTGCAATCGGTTTTGCAATTGTTGCATTTTTAGTAGGTGATGCAATTAACGTGGGTAAACCTTTTTGGTCAGCAAATCAAAAAGTGGTAGGAACTATTGATGGTAACGACATCAATATCGATGAGTTCGGGCCAAAGGTTGATCAGGGGGTAAACCAGATGAAACAGCAATACGGTGGTAGTGCCAATGCTCAGATGACGGCTATGGCTGTTGATCAGGCCTGGAATGCAGAGTTAGCAAAAGTTTTGTTAACTAAAGAGTATGATCGCTTAGGTTTAACCATCTCAGAAGACGAGTTGTTGGATCTGTTACAAGGTCAAAACCCTAGCCCGTTGATCAAACAATATTTTTCCAATCCACAAACCGGACAGTTGGACCGTGCTACCTTGATGAACTTTTTGAAATCAAAAGATCCTCAGGCTTTGCAACAATCTAATATGTTACAGGAAGAAATTAAAAACCAGGCATTACAAACCAAATATTCCAACTTAATCCGTAACTCGGTTTATGTAACTTCATTAGAAGCTACAGATGAATATAACAACCGTAACAAACTGGCTAATTTCAAATATGTAAGTTTAGATTATGCTTCAGTTCCTGATAAATCGGTTAAATTAACGGATGCTGATTATTCAGAATACTATGATCAGAATAAAGCGCGTTTTAACAATCCACAGGAAACACGTGCTTTTGAGTATGTTACTTTCAGTATCAGTCCTAATAAAGCCGATTCAATGGCCATCAAAGCTCAGGTAGATAAAATTGCTGCTGATTTCCAGGTGGCTAAAAATGATTCACTTTTTGCAGCGATCAATTCTGACGTAAAGGTTCCTTTTACCTATATTACAAAAGGTAAATTGGATCCTGCAGTTGATTCAGCAGTATTTGCTTTACCTGCGGGCAGTTTCTACGGTCCGAAATTAAGCGGTAACTCCTACAAAATTGTAAAAGTGGTGGCTACCCGTATATCTCCTGATTCGGTAAAAGCAAGCCATATCTTAATCGACCCGGCTAAAGTTGGCGGCGAAGATAAAGCACTTAAATTAGCTGATTCATTAAAAGGATTGGTTTTGAAAGGTGGCAATTTTGCTGAACTGGCTAAAAACTACAGTGTAGATGGTTCAAAGGATAAAGGTGGCGAGTTAGGTACGTTTGCGCGTGGTGCAATGGTTCCTGAATTCGAAAATGCTGCTTTTGATGGCAAAACCGGTGATATTAAAGTGGTAAAATCTCAGTTTGGTTACCATGTGATTAAAATTGAAAAGCAAATCGGTTCTTCTAAAGTAGCTAAATTAGCCTATGTAGAAAAAGCACTGGCCGCAAGCAGCAAAACCCAGGCTGCCGCTTATAAAGCCGCGAGCAGTTTCTTAACTGATGTAAAAGGTAACGATTTCAGTAAATTTGCAGCTCAAAAGGGCCTAAAAGTAGGTACAGCAGATAGAGTTACAGCAACACAGGGATTTGCGGCAGGTTTAGATAATCCACGTAAACTGATCCAGGATGCTTACGCTGCAGATAAAGGTGATGTTTTACCAGAAATTTATACCATGAGCAATGCTTATGTAGTAGCACGCTTAACCAACATTAGTCCTAAAGGCATTTTATCATTAGCTGATGTGAAAAAAGAAATCGAGCCGATGGTACTCAATGCAGTTAAAGCAAAACAATTGAAAGAGAAATTAGCTAATGCAGGTAAGGGAAGTATCGATCAGGTAGCGGCTAAAGTTGCCCGTCCGGTTAATCCAGTACAGAACGTAGTATTTGCCAATCCGGTAATTCCAGGTGTTGCTCAGGAAAATGCATTGGTGGGAAGTGTATTTGGTTCACAGCCGGGCAAATTGTCTGCTCCTGTTCAGGGTGAGCGTGGTGTATATGTATTTACCGTTGATGGATTTACAAATCCTGCTCCAATTGCAAATATGTTTAAACAAAAAGAAAGCATGTTGTTAAGTTTAGGTCAGCGTTCATTAGGATCAGCTTTCCAGGCTTTACAGGATAATGCCAAGATAAAAGACAATCGCGTGAAATTCTATTAATTAGAAAATATGTAATTTTGTAACCGTTCCGATGATTAGTCGGAACGGTTTTTTTATTTAAGGCCATGGAAATTCAGGAAAACATTATAAATAAAGTTGCCAATAGTGGTTTAATTACTTTAAACCTTGAAGATTTTTATCATAAGGGCGAAAGAGTTGTGTATGATATTGCAGATAATCTGTTTCACGGCTTAATGCTTAGGGAAAAGGATTTTCGGGCATTTATAAAGGATCACGATTGGGCGCAATATCAGGATAAAAATGTAGCCATTACCTGTTCTGCAGATGCTATTGTGCCAACCTGGGCCTATATGCTGCTGGCCAATAAGCTAAAGCCCTATGCAAACGAAGTGGTATTCGGCGATTTAAATACTTTAGAGGCCGTATTGTTTACCAAGGCGTTGGCTAAAATCAATCCCGGTGATTATGCAAATGAACGTGTGGTGGTAAAGGGATGCGGCGATATCGAGGTGCCGGTTGCAGCGTATGTAGAAGTTACCAATTTGCTTACTCCGGTAGTGAAAAGTATTATGTTTGGCGAGCCTTGCTCTACCGTACCTGTTTATAAAAGGAAAGATTAAATTTTAAGCCTCCTTGCCATAAGCAATCGTCATGCTGATCCGATAGCTATCGGATTTATTTTACAAGTAGAAATCGTATTTTCAATTGTCTTGTAGCTAATACCTAGTCAGCATCTTTTGAAAATACACTCTGATCCTGATTTTCGTGGTTAGTTTTACCTTGAAATTAAATACCGGAATTACGGTTCAAAAGGGATAGTATTAATCGATCTGTGCTCCGTAGTTAAGCATGAATATAAGAAAGATTGAATTTTGGTTGGCTTTTTGTATATCTTCATAGAGGGGAAATTTGACCATACTGTTAAACATGGTTTTTTCCTCATAACACACACAAATGAGTACAAAAGCAATGAAAAAAATATTGATAACGGTTACAGCGGGCCTGTGTAGTTTACTCTCGGTAGCACAACAACTCCCTTTAAAGAAAGAGGCTGTATTTCAGGAGGGTGAGGTATTACAGTATAAACTGAGGTATGGGTTTATTACTGCGGCCGAAGCCACGATTAAAGTAACCAATTCTGATTTAAAGTTTGATAACAAACCAACATATAAACTCACGGTTGATGCACAGACTTCGGGTACATTTGATATCTTTTATAAGATAAGGGATCATTACGATTCATATATTGATAAAACTGATCTTTTACCTTATTTCTATCAGGAGAATATCCGTGAGGCCAGTTATAGACGAGAGGATAAGGCGCGTTTCAATCAGGATGGAAAGAAAGTTGTTTCCAACAGGGGTACCTTTACCACACCAACCAATCAAACATTTGATCTCGTTTCAGCATATTATTTTGCACGAAGCCTGGATATGAGTAAAATCAAAGTTGGAGATAAGTTTAAGTTGAACTATTTCTTGGGCGATGAAATTTCAGCATTGGAGGTAGAATATATCGGTAAAGAAACGGTAAAGAGTAAGTTAGGCAATATCCGCTGTTTGAAATTCAGTCCATCTATTAAGCCTGGGCGTATATTTAAAAAAGATAGCAGGTTATACCTTTGGGTAACCGACGATGGAAACCGGGTGCCGGTAAAGGCTCAGGTTGAGATATTGGTTGGTGCAGTTACAATGGAATTAAAATCAGCCGATGGGCTGAAATATGCTTTAGCAAAAGAATAATGATGATAGAAGTTGAACAGGTGCTGGTGCACGAAGATGTATTGAAAGAAAACTTTGTTTGTAATTTAAGCAAATGCAAAGGAATCTGCTGTGTGGAAGGCGATTCCGGAGCACCTTTAGATCATGACGAAAAAGCCGTTTTGGAAGAAATTTATCCTAAAATAAAACACCTGTTAAACGAAAAGGGTATCAAAGCGATTGAAGAACAAGGCGTTTATGTAGTGGATGAAGATGGAGATTTAACTACCCCTTGTGTCGATAAAAATAAAGAATGCGCTTATGTGTTGTTCGAAGGCGGTATTACCAAATGTGCGATAGAAAAAGCTTATGAGCAAGGTATTGTTGAGTGGCAAAAGCCGATTTCCTGTCACTTGTATCCTATCCGGATTACCAAATATCCGGAATTTGAAGTGTTAAACTATGATCGTTGGCATATCTGCCATGATGCCTGTACTTTTGGCCGCGAACTCAAAGTGCCGGTATACAGTTTTCTAAAGGGGCCGCTAATCCGAAAGTATGGAGAGCAGTGGTATAAAGAATTGGAGAGTTCTGTGGCGGCATTATAGTGATCAACACTGTGCTGGTTAAGTTCTCAATGACGCTATATGAAGGTTAACTATGGCTGTATTTCAGTAATATTTGGGTTAATGTAGCTCTTTATAAGGATTTGAAACCTTTTTCTAGTCAGCAAGTTCAGTATTCAGCTGAGATTCCGCCTTTTGGTATTAAGTAATTGTTAAAAAATTAACATTCTTACTACATGAAAATTTATTTTATCAATAATTGGTGTGGAATAAGGTGGTGAAAAAGTGCTAATATAGTAAATATTTAATAAAATTAGCTTCGAATTGTATTTTAAGTGAGCTAATTAGCGTTTTCTTTGGCAATTCGTTAAATAGAAGTTGATTTTTAGCAATGCAGGAGCTAATAATGTCAAATTAAGTTGTTTGTTGTTTAAAAAACATTTAATTTAGCACGACCGAAAATCAATTTATAACGTGAAGAAAATCTTAATTACTGGTGGTGCGGGCTTCATTGGTTCCCATGTAGTTCGTCGTTTTGTTAATAACTATCCTCAATACGAAATTGTCAATTTAGATAAGCTTACTTACGCAGGTAATCTGGCTAATTTAACTGATATTGAAAATAAACCGAATTATAGATTTGTAAAGGAAGATATTGCTGATGCCAATGCAATGTTTGATCTATTTAAAGCGGAGAACTTTGATGCTGTAATTCACCTTGCAGCTGAAAGTCACGTAGACCGTTCTATTTCAGATCCAACGGCCTTTGTAATTACCAATGTAATCGGTACAGTAAATCTATTAAATGCTGCCCGCGAATACTGGAAAGGTGATTACGATAAAAAACGTTTTTACCATGTAAGTACGGATGAGGTTTATGGTGCTTTAGGCGAAGAAGGCATGTTTACTGAAACCACAGCTTACGATCCGCATAGTCCATATTCGGCATCAAAGGCTAGCTCCGATCATTTTGTAAGGGCTTATCACGATACTTATGGTATTGATTGTGTAATTTCTAACTGCTCAAACAACTACGGATCTCATCATTTTCCTGAAAAGCTGATTCCATTAGCCATTAATAATATTAAAAATAACAAACCTGTGCCGGTTTATGGTAAGGGTGAAAATGTTCGCGATTGGTTATGGGTAGAAGATCATGCCCGGGCAATTGACGTAATTTTCCACAACGCTAAAACAGGCGATACTTATAATATTGGTGGGCATAACGAGTGGAAAAATATTGATCTGATCAACTTGCTTTGCACAATTATGGATCAAAAATTAGGTCGCGAAGCAGGTGAATCAGCTAAATTAATTACTTATGTAACTGATCGCGCTGGCCACGATCTACGTTATGCTATTGATTCTACCAAACTGCAAAAGGAATTAGATTGGGTGCCGAGCTTACAATTTGAAGAAGGCTTGGCAAAGACAGTAGACTGGTATCTTCAAAACGAAGAGTGGTTAAACAATGTTACTTCTGGTAACTATCAATCTTATTACGAACAACAGTACAGCGGTAAATAATGGAAATTGAACAAACAGGCTTAAAAGACTGTCTGATAATAAAACCAAGGGTGTTTGAAGATGCCAGAGGTTATTTCTTCGAAAGTTTTAATCAAAATACCTTTGAAGAAAAAACTGGTTTGTCAGGAAGATTTGTTCAGGATAATCAATCCTATTCTTCTTATGGCGTTATACGGGGCTTACATGCACAAACCGGTGAATTTGCGCAAGCTAAATTGGTGCGTGTAACCAAGGGTGAAGTATTGGATGTTGCCGTAGATGTACGTCCAGGTTCGCCAACCTACGGTAAGCATGTTGCTGTGCGTTTAAGCGCAGAAAACAAACTACAGTTGTACATTCCGAGAGGATTTGTGCATGGTTTTTCAGTGTTGAGCGAAACCGCCGAATTTTTATATAAATGCGATAACTTTTTCAATAAGGCTTCAGAAACCGGCGTGATTTATAACGATTCTGACCTGAATATCGATTGGTTAATTCCTGAGGAACATCAGGCTGTTTCTGATAAAGACTTACTTTTAAAACCATTTGCTGAACTTCAACATATATGAGCAAGATATTAGTAATTGGCGCGGGTGGACAGTTGGGCCAGTGTTTAAAGGTAGTTGCGGAGCGCAGAGGGATTACAGAAATTGTTTTTCCGGCAGAGCAAGATGCAAATATCTTAAATGAAAGTGGTTTAAATGACCTTTTAGCTAAAGAACAACCGGGCTTTGTAATTAATTGTGCAGCCTATACTGCTGTTGATAAAGCAGAAGATGAAGCTGATCTTTCCAAATCAATCAATGAAACGGGTGCTGCTTATTTAGCTTCAAGCTGCCTGGCAAATGGTGCCACGTTAATCCATGTTTCTACAGATTTTGTTTTTGAAGGTAATGACGTTAAGTTGCTAAAGGAAGACGATGAAGCAAAACCGATCAATGTTTATGGTGTAACTAAATTAGATGGTGAAAAAGCGGTGGCCTCAATATTACCGGCCCATTTCATTATGCGTACCAGCTGGTTATATTCTGAATATGCAAATAACTTTGTGAAAACCATGCTTAAACTTGGTGCAGAACGTGATGAACTGAATATCATTGCCGATCAGGTGGGTACGCCGACCTATGCTATCGATCTGGCCAATGCAATATATGATATCGTCGAATCCGGACAAACCAGCTATGGCATTTACCATTACAGTAATGAAGGGGTAACTTCATGGTTCGACTTTGCAAAGGCTATTTTTGATGTTAGCCAAACCCAGGTCAAAGTAAATCCTATTCCTGGTTCTGCTTATCCGACCAAAGCTTTGCGACCAGCATTTTCAGTTATGGATAAAACTAAAATTAAGGAAACTTTTAATATAGAGATTCCTTATTGGAGAGATAGTTTGGTAGCGTGTATAAAACAAATTAATAAATAAAGTAATACGGATATTGAGATCAGTGCTTTCATCTCAATCTAAATTCTTAAATCTCAAATCGAATACTAATGAAAGGTATAATCTTAGCTGGTGGTAGCGGAACGCGTTTGCATCCTTTAACTTTGGCTTGTAGTAAACAAATGATGCCGGTTTATGATAAACCGATGATTTATTATCCTCTATCTACACTAATGTTAGCAGGGATAAAAGAAATCTTAATCATTTCTACACCGCATGATCTCCCAAATTTTGAGAAATTATTAGGTGATGGCGCAAATTTAGGCTGTAAATTTAGTTATGCTGTGCAGGCAGAACCAAATGGTTTAGCTCAGGCTTTTGTAATTGGCGAAGAATTTATTGGTACAGATAAAGTGGCTTTGGTTTTAGGTGACAATATTTTCCATGGTGATGGGATGGCCAAATTATTACAGGCCAGTTCTGATCCGGATGGAGGAGTGGTGTTTGCTTATCAGGTATCAGACCCTGAACGCTATGGCGTAGTAGAGTTTGATGCAAATAAAAAGGCCATATCTATCGAAGAAAAACCTGTTCAGCCTAAATCTGATTATGCCGTACCTGGTTTGTATTTTTATGATAATGAGGTAGTGCAAATTGCAAAGAATGTTAAGCCTTCTCCGCGTGGTGAATATGAAATTACCGATGTGAACAAAGTTTACCTGGAGCGAGGCAAATTAAAAGTTGGCGTATTGAGCCGTGGAACGGCCTGGTTAGATACCGGAACCTTTACTTCATTAATGCAGGCAGGGCAATTTGTACAAATTATCGAAGAACGCCAGGGCTTAAAAATCGGGTGTATCGAAGAAATTGCTTATCGTATGGGTTTTATCGATGCAGAACAGCTTAGAACCATTGCTACCCCACTGGTAAAAAGCGGTTACGGAAGCTATTTACTTAAACAGATTAAGTAGTTTATTATCTTATTATTATAGTTGATCGCTGATGAATTGGAAAGCATTCATCAGCGATTTTATTTTTACTCCCATATTATCCTGAATTTTTATCAGATCTGAAATAATGTATCCCGAGCTACTATAAGTGGCGCTTTCTTCCTGATGTTTTTATTGGTTCCCGATTTTCAGCATTAATTAAGCCGCAATTAAAGCTTTCGCGATTTATCTTATCTTTGTCCCGGTCACCAAAGAAAAAATGAATATAAAAAAGCGAATTGCGATTATAGGTTTAGGTTATGTTGGGCTCCCGCTGGCTATCGAATTTGCAAAAAAATATAAAGTAGTTGGTTTTGATATTAACGAAAGTCGTGTTGAAGATCTAAAGCAATTGAAAGACCACACTCACGAAGCAAATTTAGATGATCTGAAAGCTGTACTTTCCTCATCAGAATTTGGCTTAACATTGAGTGCAAGCCTTGAAGATTTAACAGCTTGTACTGTTTTTATCATCACTGTACCAACACCTATAGATCACCTCAAACGGCCGGATCTACAGCCATTACTTGGGGCCAGTAAAATGTTGGGTAAAATTCTCAAGGAAGGCGATATTGTAATTTATGAGTCGACCGTTTACCCGGGTTGTACCGAAGAAGACTGCGTACCGGTTTTAGAAGAGCAATCAGGATTAAAATTTAATATTAATTTTTTCTGTGGTTATTCGCCAGAGCGGATAAATCCCGGTGATAAAGTCAATACCCTTACGAAGATAAAAAAAGTTACCTCGGGTTCTACGCCGGCAATTGCTGCTGAAATTGATCAGCTTTACGCTTCTATCATTACTGCCGGTACGTATCTTGCGCCTAGCATTAAAGTTGCAGAAGCTTCAAAAGCCATAGAAAATGCACAACGAGATGTCAATATTTCATTTGTTAATGAACTGGCCTTGATTTTCGACCGCATGGAGATTGATACGGCTGATGTATTGGCTGCTGCTGCTACCAAATGGAATTTTCTTAATTATAAACCAGGTTTAGTAGGCGGTCATTGTATTGGTGTTGATCCCTATTATTTGGTGCATAAGTCAGAAGCGTTGGGGTATAAACCAGAAGTAATTCTGTCCGGACGCAGGGTAAACGACAATATGGGCATGTTTGTTGCCAACAAAATGATTAAAATGTTAGTGGCAAGAAATAAAGTAATTAACGCAGCCAAAGCCCTCATATTAGGTTTCGCTTTTAAAGAGAATTGCCCGGATACCAGAAATACGAGGGTAATTGACATTTATAAAGAACTCAGATCTTTTAGTATGGAGGTAGATGTATATGATCCATGGGCCAATGTAGCTGAAGTGAAGACTGAGTATAATATCCAGCTGATTCAATCTGATGATTTCAATCACTATGATGCAATTATTTTAGCTGTGGCGCACCAACAATTCCTGCAGATTGATTATGCTGCTTTAAAGGCAAAAGGATCAATTATTTTCGATACCAAATCGTTTATCAGGCGCGATTTGGTTGATGGTAGATTATAATTCTTATTTGATTGGATTATTGCCGTATAAAATAGCAATATCCTCGTCAAAAGGTAATCAAATTTACTTATTAAAGCAGAATTATCCCCATATTTTCCGTTTAATTTGATGACTGAATATGTTAACGAATTAATAAATTAACGTCCTTTTCAAATTTTCATTCAGGAATCGGATATTCTTTTTGATCTATGTCAAAAAATGTGAAAAATCAGGAAAAATGTATTTTTTCTTCTACAGGTTCTGGTTAGATTTGTTTTAATCTAGACTAACAACATGGAACTAAAAAAAATTTTGGTGATTGATACAGAAATTCACATGCTAAACCTTTTAGGGGTGATTTTAAAAGGTCGTTATGATCTTTCGATGCAGTCGGGACCTGTTGAAGCCATGCAATGGTTGCATAAGGGAAATATGCCAGATATCATTATCTCAGAAATCAATATGCCATATATGAGCGGGTCCGAACTCATCAGTAATCTTAAGATCAGTGGGCTCTACAGGCATATACCGATTATCGTTCTTTCCGGAATCAAAGATCTCTCGACGCAAATAAGCGCCATACCTTTTAAAGTTGATGCATACTTTTCCAAGCCCTTCAATCCGCTCGATCTGGAAATGGCTATGAGTAATATACTAGCAAGCCATGCAGTCAACTGATGATAAAGGAAATGGGATAGTTGTTAATGATTACACGCGCATTATTTATGCTGGGAAGGAATTTCTCACCCAACTCCTTCCAGAATTGCAACGCCATTTTAAAGTGGAAACGCATAAAGATATTGCGACTCTTGGAGAGTATATTTCAAAGCAGACCCTGCTGAGTCTTCCGGATGCGATATTGATAGAAGTGGATGAGGACGGTGAATGTTTTAGGTTTGTAGAGAAACTAAAGCTAAACACGTTGCTTAGGGAGATCGTGATTATATTTTTATCGGCCTCAGCCAGTCCAAAGTTATCGCAGATTGCTTTGAGGCTTAATGTTGGTGATCTCTATATTGCGCCAATTCCGGTTAATGATCTTTGCAACAGGATTAAATTCCTGATCAGGTTGCGTGCTTTTCAGCCCCGGGTAAGCGATTCAGCTGCAGTCAGAGTAACAGCGCAATTCCCAGTAAAAAAACGGATTTTCGACCTGTGTATATCATGCTTTGTTTTTCTATTGCTGATTCCTGTATTTAGCTTAATCGCGCTTCTAATCCGCATAGAATCCAGAGGACCGATCATATACAGGAGCAAACGCGTGGGGGCGGGTTATAAAATATTCGATTTTTTTAAATTCCGCTCTATGCGTCACGAAAGTAGTAACGATTTGACCAACCTTTCAGCACTTAACCAGTACGCACCTACTGAGGGTACTTCGCCTACTTTTATTAAGATAAAGAATGATCCGAGGGTTACAAAGGTTGGGGCCTTCTTACGCAGATACAGTTTAGATGAGTTACCCCAGCTTTTCAATGTAATCAAAGGAGATATGTCTCTTGTAGGAAACAGGCCTTTGCCACTTTACGAAGCAAAGTCGCTGACATCCGATGAATGGGCTTTACGTTTCCTGGCACCGGCAGGGCTTACGGGTTTATGGCAGGTGAGCAGAAGGGGAAAAGGAGAAATGTCTGAACGGGAGCGTAAAAAACTCGATAATTTTTATGCCAGAAAATATTCTTTAAGACTAGATCTGGCCATCCTTATTGCAACATTCGCTGCGATGAAGCAAAAGGAAAATGTGTAAACCTTCCAAGCCGAGCTGGTAGCAATTGTTGTTAAATTAAAAAAGCATATCATTTCTGATATACTTTTTTAACAAATTTAATATTTACAGGTAAGCAACCTGCCTCATTTTTATCTGTCCGAACAGTTCTCCCTGGTGATATTAACGCCATTTAGAATCACATCAAATTCTGTCCGTCTGTTAAGTTGCTGGTCTTCCTCTGAACAGTTAACGCCATCGTAACAGCGATTAACTAACCGGGTTTTTCCATAGTATTCCACCTTGATCCGGTCCGATTGGATACCACGCGCAACCAGGTATTGTTTGGCAGCTTCACCACGTCTCAATGACAGGTTTCTGTTGTATTCTTCTGATGCCCTGCTATCGCAATGGCTGGAAGTTATGATCGTAATTTCAGGGTATTTTCTCATCAGTTCTACCAATTCGTTCAACGCGCCCCTGGCATCAGGCCTTATTTCTGATCTATCTAAATCATAATATATATTTTTTACGGAGAAAACTTTTTTCAGTGAATCGCAATGGTTTAGCACATACTGTTGAGCGCTTTCTGTTCTGTTCAATCTGATGTCGAGATTGATTACAGAATCCTTTTGTATTCCTACTGACGTGGTAAACTGGATATTGTTGATATAGCCAAGTTTTTGAGCTGTAACCTCATAGTCTGTCTCTGCAGGTAACTCTCTTTTAAACCGTCCCTGGTTATCTGTTTTGATGGTATCAGTGCCATCCAGGTGGTGCATAAGGATCCGGCCTCCGGCCAGGGGAATCCGAGTTCTTGCATCTGTAAGGGTTCCTTGCAAAATAATTTTGTAAGTAGATCTTCTAAACTCGTAAATATTGTCGTTTCCTTCCCGGTTAGAGCTGAAATAGCCTTTCTTGCCGTCTGGAGTTAAAATAAGCGCGAAGTCATCTTTAGATGAGTTTATAGGAGCACCCATGTTAACAGGCGCGGTTGTCGGTTTCATTTCTTTAAGCGGCACCTGGAATAGGTCCAGTCCTCCAAAACCGGCAAGTCCGGTTGATGAGAAAATCAAATTCCCGTCATGATCAAAACTTGGGAACATTTCATTCCCTTCCGTATTGATCAGCTTACCCATGTTAATGGGGCTGGTCCATTCGCCACGGCCAGATTTTACACAGTAATATAAATCTGTACCCCCAAAGCCGCCGGGACGGTCAGAAGCAAAAACAAGAATATTCCCGTCAGGAGTTAATGCCGGGTGGCCGGTAGAATACTCATTGCTATTATAAGGAAATTCTTTGGTTGCACTAAGATTAGGTCCATAAGCTGTGTAAAGCTTCAGTTTGATGGTTCCATCACTGCTCTTGGAGGTTTTTCCGTTTAAATAGTTATTACCGGTAAAAATGATGGAACCGTCAGGAAACACGGCTGCTGCCGCAGTGTGATATTTATTGTTAAATACTCCACCTAGTTTTTTGACCATTTTATGCTGACCATAAATCAGGTTTAAGGTATCTCTTTCTATCGCACTGGTATAGGCAGACAAAACGTTGTTATCATTACTGGTTTCTGGTGTATCATCATCATTATACCTGATTTTCTGTTTATCTGCAGAACTTTGCGAATTAATTAAACTGTCCTGGTTAATTACCTTTAAGTCTGAAAGTTTATTAACATAATAGAGCTTGCTAAAAGGCGTATTGTCCCATTTAAAGATATGTTTTGAAAAATTTTCCGATTGCCGGTTACTGGTAAACATCAGACCTTCTTTGTAGAAAGTTGGAGCATATTCGGAAGCCTGGGTATTAATATTTAAAAAACCTATCTTCCAGTGATTTGAATTTTTATTGATCTTGGCCAGGTTTGTAGATGCAAAAGCCGCTGCTCTTTTATCTGCAGGTACTAATGAGAGGTATTTTCTATACCACCGTTCTGATTCTTCATACTGTTGGTTGTTGGCTAAGCTTTCGGCATAATATAACGCCCACTCATTCTTCATAGCCGGTTGTGAGGTCAACTTCCGGTAGGCTTTCAACGCTCCGGGGTAATTTTTAATCATTTTGCAGCTATAGGCCAGCATGTCCAGCGCCTCTAAATTGGTTGAATCTTTTGCCAGTACCCTTTTAACCTTACTGATTGTAGAGACATATTCAAGCCCATTAAAACTCTTGCGTGCCGCATTTAAATCATTCTGGATGTTTGGATTGTTTTGCGCATATATGGAGGTACAGAGGGCGAGAGTAAGGCCTAGGTATATTAACAACGTTACTTTAAAATCAAATTTCATAACTTAGAAAAATCTTGGTGATAATATTTTGTTTTTTTCAAACCCAAATTCGTACCTCAACATAATCTCATGACTGCCTGAATTAAAGTTTTGCAGTTCAGTGGTGCTTCTGTCATAACTATAACCAATACGTATCTGAGGACTAACCTGCACTTCGAGCAGCGCACTGATGTCTGCATTTGTCCGGTAACCGGCCCCGATGGCCAGTATATTTTTAATCCATAGTGACGCATTAAAATCAGCTTCCACAGGGGCACCTTTTACGCCTTTAACCAAAAATGAGGGTTTCAGCTTGAAGTCTTCAGCAAGAGGAAAGACATAACCTGCGGTAACGAAAAGATGCGGCACCTGCCTGGCTTGTAGGTTGTTCCCGTTGGCGTTGCTGTTAAGGCTATTGCCCAGTAAATCTTGCACAGCCAGGCCAAGGTAGAATTTATCCGAATTGTAATATACTCCTGTTCCGAAGTTAAACAGCGTTTTACTCGCATCATTCATAAATGCAGGATCGTAGCCTGGATTTGAACTTAATGAAACACTGCTAAGTCGTGCAGTGTAATGGCTAATGGAACCTTGCAGACCAAAGCTCAGGCTTCCTTTTTCCATTCTTATCCGGTAGGCTGCGCTTGCAGAACCACCTGTGGTTTGGGTAACACCTAGTTTATCGCTAAAAACCTGCAGGCCTACACCAAATCTCTTATTTAAGACAGGAGCATCGATAGTGAATGTTCCTGTTCTGGGTGCCCCTTCTATTCCTGTCCACTGGTTACGGTAAAGTGCAGTTGCCGATACCAGGTTCCTGCTTCCGGCATACGCAGGATTTATGGCAAGCGTATTGAACATGTATTGCGTATACATAGCGTCCTGCTGGCCCCAGCTTTTAGTAAAAAGCAGGCACATGGTTAAAATTATAATATATCTTTTCATCTTATCTGTTAATTGTAATATAGCCCACACGTCTGTCCGTTCCATCAATGGTCAAAATATAATAATAGGTTCCTGCCGGAACTTCTTCTCCCACATGGACACCTTCAGTCGTTTTTCCATTCCAGTCGTTCTGATAACTTTTCGATTGGTAAATCAGATTTCCCCAGCGGTTAAAAATGCTTAAGTTGATCTTTTTTCCGTTGGTATTGCCAACTACAAAATAATCGTTAATGCCATCATTGTTTGGAGAAAAACCTCCCGGGATGAAAAGATCTTCCTTGATCAGGTTAACTACGGTTGGTTGCGATGGACTGACGTCTCCTGCGGTGATCGGGTCTGGTTTAGTTCCATCCGTAGAAACGTCTGTAGTTTTGCTGTTGTCACTTACCGAAAAGCCTTCAGCAGTAGCCGAGTTGCTAAAATTACCGTCATACTTATCTAAAGATACCTTAACTTCGATATCAATCGTGCCCGAAGCAGATTTAGCTAATGTATTGCTCCCTGTAAGCATGTTTTTGTCAGCTAAACCATTGAAACCGTTATTTGCGGAAAGGCCACCTGTTGCGCTGATTTTTAATACTTCAAAAGTATTTCCTCTAAAAGTTGCAAACAGATCGTCAGTTACATTGATATCTCTTATTGCTATTTGGCCAAAGTTGGTCAGCACAAATGAATAGCTAACCGTATAGCTTCCGTCCTGATTTCGAACCGGTGTTGATTTTAATCGTTTTGCCAATCCGATTTTGCCAGGAATAAGTACCGTAATCGTAACCTTACCTGGAGTAGAAGGGGTACCATCTTTATCTACAATGATATAGGTAAACTCATCAGGGCCTGAATAACCCGGGTTGGGCGTGTAAATCGGCTGACCAGTAGTGGGATCAAAAGTTATTGTACCATGTTTAGGCGGATCAGTTATCGTAACCTTTCCTCCGGAAGCAATTGGAACATTGATTAATTTCGGTCCATTTACCGGGGTTTCTACGCTGATATTTGGCGCATTGATCACAACCGGCGGGTTCACGGTTACTGTTACGGCAATTGGGTCTGAATCAATGCCGTCAACAGTTCTTAAGATGTAAGTGAAAACATCCTGACCGCTAAAGCCTGCATTAGGCGTGTAAATAGGTAGCCCGGTGGTGGTGCTTACGCTTACATTGCCATTCTTAGGGGCTGTTACCCATACCACATTGGTGCCGCTTTTGCTGGGATCATTATCCTTTACCGGCATTTCAACTGAGCGGTTAAAAGGAGTGGTATAGGCATCTGCGGAACCTAAAGGTTTTACAGATACGGTTACACTGATGGGATCTGACGAAAGTCCGTCAACAGTTTTAAGCGTATAGGTGAAGTTATCTTTTCCTGAAAAGCCCGGATTTGGGGTGTAAATCGGGTTCCCTGAGGCATCAAAACTGATACTGCCATTTGTTGGCGGAGTTTGTATAGGTGTTGTGGTACCCGTTTTAGAGGGGTCATTTTCCTTTACCGCTATAGTGATGGGAGTTCCCGTAACAGTAGAGGCCGCATCAGGATTACCCAAGGGTTTCACATTTACCGTTACCGTGATCGGATCAGACTGTAACCCGTCTTTATTCTGTAAGATGTAAGTAAAGCTGTCTTTTCCACTAAAGCCGGCATTAGGTGAATAAGTGAAAGTTCCATCAGTATTGAGTACCACAGTGCCTTTCAGGGGATCAGTTTTTTTGATGACAATTGATCCTGCTTTACCAGGGTCATTATCCATTACATGTATAACTACAGGCAAATCAGTTGCAGTATTAGCAATATCTGCCGTACCAACGGGTTTGATGTTTACTGCTATAGTTACGATTGCGGTATTGGATTCGGCACCATAATTATCTTTTACAGTGTATACAAATGAATCATAGCCGCTATAGTTTGCCGCAGGCCTGTAGTTTACAATGCCGCTCACCGGATCAACAACAAGTGTTCCATGTAAAGGCTGGCTTTTAATGCTGATGGATGAGGCATTGATCGTGTAATTGCCATCGGCATCAGTATCATTGCTAAGTACGCTTATCGGTATATTTGTATCTTTACTTGTGGTTACCGTATCATTAACGGCTACAGGTATACGGTTAACAATCAGCTTAACTTCATCTGAACGTTGACATCCTCCAGGTGAAGTAAAGGTCCATTTGAATGTGTAAATGCCACCAGTTAAGTTGTTGATAATTGCATTTGGCTGTTGTGCATTTACCAGTGATGCCCCTGCTGGTCCTGAAGACTGCGTCCATAAACCACTGTTGGTACCGCTACTATTACCCTGCAGTACATATGTTGTGGTAGGAGTAGAAATATTAAGCAGTTGGTCAACTCCGGCATCTGGCTGACTTGGTGCAGCAACATAGGTTAATGAAATGGTTGCCGGATTTGATGTTTTTCCGTACGAATCCTGCACCGTATAAGAGCCGGATACCGTACCAAAAAGATTTGGTTCAGGTATGAACTGGATACTACCCTGAGAATTTACCGAAAAAGTTCCTTTTCCGGAAACAGTATAACTGTTTTGTATACCATTCTGGTTAGGATCAAGGTCGATTGTTGATTTATTCAATACAGCACTAGGGTTAGCGGTTGTATCATTAGCAGTTACATCTATCACGGCCTGATTGCCCTGACATAGTGTTAAAGCATCGTTTTTGGCCACCGGATTTATTAAGCCCGTCTGGTTATGTGCATCGATACTTACTTGTCTGATCTCGTGAAAGTTGGTGAGGTCGCCGGTTGAAGAAGCAAAGCCGTAACGCAGGTTATCCGGAGCTGCCTCAGCATAGTAAAAGTTATCAATCACTGTGGTGGTAATTGGCTTTGCTCCACCACGTGTAACCCTTACCGTTATATTAAAGCCTCCTGCAGGTTGCGGGGCAAGATCCATATAAACCCTCCTATACCCCGCATTGGTTGAGTCAGGCTGGCGTTGTCCGCCGTCTCCCACAAGAGGGAACCCGAATTGACTCATTTCGGCACTGGTCAGATAGCTGTAATTACCCGAGGTCAATGCAGCACCATTTCCCCTGCCCCTAAGGGTTATCGAGCCAGGCCTAAATCCTATGCCACCCTGCCTGCCTTCAGTCGGATTGGAAAAATTTCCATATTCGTCAAGGCCGATGGCCAGGTAGCCATTACTCACTCCGGGAGAGATCGGGGTAGTTGTCGTAATCTGTGCATATCCGAGAGAACCGCCGAATCCGCCGATAACAAAAGGATTTGCATTTGCATCAAAAAGAAAGAAACTGATTCCATCGGCACCTGTGCCACCATATATATAATATTCAAAGCTAACTTTAAGACCATTACCCGAAGGGAAGTTAGTGGTATTGATGACATAGCCTTTCTGATTTTGGACATTGCTTGTTAGCCTTAAGTATCCATCTCCATTTGGATCCAGAGGGGTACCTGTATGGCTTGAGGTAGCCATATCGTAAGCACTACCCGCTGCGGTTAAAAAAGCAGATGGGGCACCGCCAAAAATTATTCCTTTTGAGGTGGAGTTACGGAAACTTTCTACATAAGGGAACTGGGCAAAAGCATTTTTAAAGATAAAAAGAGATAATACGACGATTATCTGAAAACGTAACATTTTTATCATAAACTTGGATTGATAGTTTGTTGATTTCTAACTTGCAAAGTTAAAAGCTAATTTCCAAACTCTTATATATTTAGCTCAAATTATTGATAATTCTCAAATTAATAACACCGGCAACCTGCTGATTTCGGTCAGCCAGGATTTAGCGCCATCACAATAGGGCTGATAGCTTAACTTATTCTGGACCATAACCCAGTTTCAGGATGGTATTTCTTGATCACTTTTGCCGGATTACCTGCTGCCACACAAAAATCCGGAACATCTTTGGTCACAACTGCACCTGCCGCAATTACCACATGTGCGCCTATCGTCACTCCGGCTGTTATAACCGCATTGGCTGCAATCCAGCTGCCATTACCAATTTTAACTGATGATGTAACTACGGGTTGTTTAGAGATAGGCAGATCAATGTCCTGGTAGGAATGATTAAGGCCGCTGATCACTACATTTTGGGCGATAATGACATCATCACCAACATGTACCGGTCCGATAATTACGTTACTCATTCCAATCAGCGTCCTGTTTCCAATGTAGACCGCGCCAACCCCGTTGTTGATTGTACAAAAATCCTCTATTATGGAGTCATCGCCCATTTCAAAACTGTTAAAGGGTAAAACATCCAGCCTTGTTCTAGACCTGATGCGGCTATTCTTACCTTTTTTATGAAAGAAAGGATTTAAAAAAAGGCTTACCCATATTCTTGGGCGGGCCTCACCGGTAGGGATCATCATCCAGTGTACAATTTTTTTTAGCTTTTCATTACCCTTTACTACTTTTAAGAGTGATTTCATTACAGATCTTAATTATGGTTATCTTTACAATATTAGCATAATTTAAATCATAACCATATATTTGATCTTTACTGCAATCGTTTTATGATTAGAAACCAACTCAAGCCGTTAATGGTGTTTTTTATCTGCACCCTGCTTAAGTTAAACAGCGTTCTCGCTCAAGAAAGTATTTTAAGCGAAGTTTCTTATTTATATATGGAGAAACTTGTTGCGGCGGCTAAAGCCAACTATCCGAGGGTGGGTGCTCTTAATAACCAGATCAATATAGCCAAAAGCGACCTTTCCGGGGCGCGACTTTCGTGGCTGGAGCCTTTGTCCTTTCAGTACGTTGCCCGCTCAAACCAGGCAACAGCCAATACTGTGGTAGATCTGCAGACTGCTGATCTGCTTACAGGATATCAGTTTGGTATTTCCATCAATCCCGGCTCTCTGTTAACCAAGCCGAGCCAGATTAAAAAAGCAAAAGAACAGTTAAGAATTGCCCAGTCTAACCAGGCAGAATATTTTCTTGAGCTGGAGGCACAGGTAAAATCCAGATATGTTACACTTCTTCAGTTTCAAAAATCGCTTGCACCGGTCAACGATATGTATCTCACGGCACAGAGTAATTTTGAAAACATGAAAATCAAGTATCAAAAAGCCGAGATAACCTTTGCAGAATACAACAGTGCGTCGAATTCCTTGAGCAATGCCCTGCAGGCCAAACTGCAGATGGAAGCCAGCTACCTCAATGCAAAAATTTCACTCGAAGAATTAACGGTTAAAAAGTTGGAAGAAATAAAATAATGGCTGAAGGATATAAATTTTTGAAACTTGTCAAACGCTACCGTCTGGCATTGATATTGGTCCCTTTGATTACCATTATCATCACTACATTTTTAGTGCGCAACCTAAAGAGTTCGTATATATCCCAGGCCCAGATCTCAACCGGGATTGTGGATGAAACACAGCAACAGTCAGTAATTATTGAGGCGGTCCAGGGTGAACAGGTGCGTCAGCAGTTTAGCAATCTCATTGAGATGATCCGTATGAAAAGGGTACTCAATCAGGTATCCTACTTGTTAATGATACACGATCTAACCACCAATAAACCTTTTAAACCCAAAAGTGACCTGGTTGAAACGCTGAATAAAGACGCTGTTGCCCATGCCATTGAGGTATATCGTAAAAAATACGAAAATAATGAGGAACTTGATATCAACGTTCCTGATGAGGAGGGACTTACAAGGGTGCTCAAATCAATGAATTACGATGCCGATGCCCTTAAAAGCAAAATATCTGTATTCCGTTCCGGAGAAAGCGATTTCATTACCGTACAATCTGAAGCTGAAAGCCCGGAGCTGGCGGCGTATATTGTAAATACCCTGTCTTCAGAATTCATTAAAGGTTATACTTCGCTCACCAAAGCTTCGCAGGGTAAGGCAAACAATTTTTTGAGGAATATGCTCAGGGAAAAGACAGATACCCTTGCCGCACGAATGGCCAGACTGAAGAATTATAAAATCAAAAACAAGGTCTTAAATCTCACCGAACAGTCTAAGCAGTTGTATTCTTTAATCCTGGATTATGATACCAAAAAACAGGAAGCCATTGAGAAGACTGCTGCATACGCCGGTGCGCTTAATGAGATTGATGCAAAGTTTAATCCCAAAGAGCGGAGCTATATCGAATCCAGGCTCTCTAAAGTAAACCAGGGATTGGTGGAAACTAAGGCAGAACTAAGCAGTCTTTACGACCTCTATCTTAAAAACGACCTTGACGAAAGGTATAAAAACAGTTATGATTCCCTTAGAAATAAGCTGACTGAACAGATTAACAAATCTTCTGATCAGTACATCAACAATCCCCTGAGTGCTAAACAGGAACTGGTCAGTCAAAAAATCAATCTGGAAATACAGATGGATATATCCCGGTACGGAATAAATTCTCTTGAAAATAAAATTAATTCACTAACCAGGGATTTTGAGAATTTAGTTCCACAGGAAGCAGAGGTACAGACCCTGGAAATGAGTGTGGATATCGCCAGCAAGGAGTATCTGGATATCCTGAACAAATACAATCAGAGTAATCTCGAATCCGGGGTTGAATCTAAGATGAATATTGTCCAGATGGGCGTTGGCGGACTTGCACAGCCTTCGAAGAAATTTCCGCTGATGGTGCTCAGTGGTTTTGTGAGTCTTGTTTTCTGTCTTTTGGCATTATTTATCATTTTCATTACCGATAACCGAATACTTGATGCGAAAACACTGGCCGCGAAAACGTCGGTGCCTGTACTCGGTACGATACCAAAACTCCCGGCTCCGCTTGAATCGCTGAATAGCTCATGGGAGGATCCGGCCCATCATGATTTTTGGGCCAGCATACGTTCCATCCGATATGAGCTGGAGTCGGCCATGCAGGATAAGGTGATCGTTATTTCCAGCTTTGGGCCTTCTGAAGGGAAAAGCTTTTTTGCCAGGTGCCTTGCAAGGTCATGGGAAAAAACAAATAGAAAGGTATTGTTGATAGATGGGAATTTTACACATCCCTCGCTAGGTCAGGCCAGGGCCGGACAATATGTGGAGGATTTTTTACAGGGAAGAGAACAAGTTGGGCAACAGGAGCCGATAGAAATGATTTCGGTGTTAAGCAACCGTGGCAAAGAAGGATCTCTTTTGGAACTTTCCAGTGCTCAGCAGATCAATCAACAGCTGGATAGGGCAAAAACAATATACGACCTGATTATTATCGATGTTGCCGCGATCAATGATAGCAGCCTCGTGAGAGAATGGTTTTCCTTTACACATAACGCCGTAGCGGTGTTCAAATCAGGAGAATCAATCAATGAAGATAAAAAGGCATATCTTGCTATGCTTAAAGAAACCGGGATTTTTAGGGGATGGATACTTAATATGGCCGAAACGGGTTCGGGCGAACTGGAGTTTTTTAAGACAAAAGGATAATGGACGCGTTTGTGATCTGGCATTGGATATTATACATTCTGGGAATCATTATTTGCTTCCATCTTCTTTTTCCGATGGTGCTGTTTTTATGCTGGAAGTTGTCCGCCAAACCAGTAAGATCTTTAAATACGGGTACAACCAACAGGGATTATGGAATTATTTTAACGGCTTATGAGCAGGTAGATTTTGTAGCCGATGCGGTCAAATCCCTTCTGGATATGAACTATTTAAATTTTCATATTTATGTGGTTGCGGATAACTGTAAACCATCTGAGGCGCTTATTTTTACCGATGATCGTGTTGACGTTTTGTTTCCCGAGAATGTTTTAGCCAGCAATACGGCCTCTCACTTTTATGCCATTGAGCATTTCAGGCGTCAACATCAAACAATATTGATCATGGATAGCGATAACCTCGCTCATCCGCAATTGATTAATGAGCTGAACAAGTATTTCGGGCTGGGGTTCCATGCTGTACAGGGACTCAGATCAGCTAAAAACCTGGAGACTACAATTGCCTGCCTGGACGCGGCAAGGGATATTTATTACCATTTTTATGACGGGAAAGTGATCTTTGAACTTGGATCATCTGCAACGCTTGCGGGCTCGGGTATGGCGTTTGATTCGCAGCTCTACATACGAATGCTAAAAGATATTGATATCAAGGGCGCCGGATTTGATAAAGTGCTTCAGGCCCGTTTGATTGCTGGTGGCGAAAGAATTGCTTTTGCCCAGGACGCCATTGTTTATGATCAGAAAACCTCCGCTCCGAAGCAGTTGGTCAGCCAACGATCGCGTTGGATCGCTACCTGGTTTAAGTACTTCAAATTTGGGTTTGGAATTCTTTATCAAGGTGTGGCAGGCGCTAATCTTAATCAGCTTATCTTTGGTGCAGTGCTGCTAAGGCCGCCACTGTTTATATTCTTATCACTGGCTGTTTTGTTAATGGTCATTAGCCTGTTTACCACCCAGCTATTGGCACTTGTAATTTTCTTTTCCCTGATTATTTATGTAATTAGCTTTTTGATTCCGGTTTTAAGCAAAACAACCGATAAAAAAATTCGCAGGGCGCTGGTTTTTATTCCTAAATTTATATTTTATCAATTTGTATCCTTAGCCAAATCTGTCTTCTCTAGCAAGCCAAATGTGGCAACCAGGCACAGCCTCAAAAATAACAGCAGATGATGTGGTCCAACCTATCATATGAGATGAAAAAAAAGCTGGTAATTCTTATTGCTATGCTATCATTTGCTGTCGGCTCAGCTTTACTCACCGTTAAGCTCGAATATTATGCCGTTTTCCTGGCACTGCTTTTTGCAGGAGGCATTGTATTTACGATTGCATTATTTTCCAATCCAAAAGTTGGTTTTCTCGTTTATCTCGTATACTGTTTCTTTATTGCGGGCTTGCTGAAAAATACGGGATTGCCTTTTGGCCCCCTAATGGAGGTTCTGCTCGGCGCTACCTGGCTTTCGCTGCTGGTTAATTATAAGAAAATCGACTGGAAAGAGATCCATAATGATCATATTATCATCGCGCTCATCTGGTTTTCAATTAACATTCTGGAATTGGTTAATCCCGAAGGGGCCAGTTTGCTGGGTTGGCTAAATGAAGTACGTTTTACAGCTTTCAACTGGTTGCTAATCGCCCCTATTGGCTTCTTATTGTTTAAGAGTAAACGCGACCTTGATGTTTTTTTTATCATGATCATATCCCTGTCTGTTTTAGGTACGCTTTATGGAATCAAACAATATTATATAGGGGTTTCTGCCGGTGAGCAACGGTGGCTTGATGAAGGAGGGGCAACCACCCATATTATTGATGGCAGGCTCCGGGTATTTTCATTTTATACTGATGCAGGCCAGTTTGGTGCCTCTCAGGCCGCAATGTCGGCAATCACAATAGTGATGGCCTTAGGCCCTTTTAAAAGATGGAAGAAGATCTTATTATGGATATCCGGATTAATACTCTTTTATGGAATGCTAATTTCCGGCACCAGGGGAGCATTTTTTGCATTTGTGGTGGCCAGCATCTTTGCCATGTCACTGAGTAAAAATTTTAAGGTGCTCTTTGCGGGGCTTTTCTTCGTTGTTGCCATGTTTGGTTTTCTCAAATACACCACTATCGGAAGTGGGAATTACCAGATTGTTAGGCTACGTACCGCTGTTGACCCTGAAAATGATTCCTTTAATGCCAGGCTGATCAATCAGGCCACGCTGAAAGAATTGATGAAGAACAAACCCTTCGGTGCAGGGGTGGGAAGTATCGGATTGAACGGGATTAAATTTAATTCAGAAAAATATTTATCAAATATTCCGCCAGATAGTTATTGGGTTAAGATTTGGGTAATGTACGGACCTGTGGGCCTTGTGATATGGTTTTCACTGATTATGTATATGCTTGGAAAGTGTTGCGGAACGGTGTGGAACATTCAGGATAAGGGACTCAAAGTAAAATGCATTGCGCTAACATCCGGTACCGCTGGTCTGTTTTTTTGTAGTTATGGCAATGAAGTAATGAATGGTTTTCCATCAGTAATCATTCTATACATGTCATGGTCATTTGTACTGATGGCCAATAACCTGGATGTAAAAAATGTAGCAATCTCAAAAAATAACTAATTTCAATATGCCACTAGGACTCTTGGTCATACCTGCAGCTGTATTTTTTGTATTTGGTTTTATCAAAGGATATAAGAAAAGTAAGAATAATGTATAAATTTCTGCAATCCATACCCGATAAACTGGCCAGGGTCACCTCTGGAAGGAAGCTCATCAGCGAGATTGATGGACTTAGATTTTTTGCGATCCTTCCGGTGCTTATACAGCATTTGAACGAGCGTTTTGAGCGGAACACCACGATCGATTTTATCCATCCCAAAGCAGATACATTTGCCTATTTTCTGGCGTACAGGGGGTTCTTAGGGGTTTACATTTTTTTTGTAATCAGCGGGTTTATCCTGGCGCTCCCATTTGCTTCATACCATCTGGCCAGCGGAAAGAAAATAGGTATCAGGCAATATTTCTGGAGAAGGCTTACCCGGCTTGAACCACCTTATATTTTCTGGATCAGTATTTTCTTTCTGGTTTATGTATTTCAGCGCCATGTGTCTTTTTTCGAATATCTTCCGCATTATTTTGCCAATATCACCTATACCCATGCTATTTTTTATGGTGTATGGTCTCCCTTTAATCCCCCAACCTGGACCCTCGAAATCGAAATCCAGTTTTATATTCTTGCGCCATTTCTTTCCTATTTTTTCTTTAAAATACCTAAAAAAGGTATCAGACGCGGACTGAACATTGGCTTTATCCTGGTGCTGATGTTGCTCCAGCAATATTTTAAGTGGTACCTGCCACCGTTTAGTCTTTCAATTTTAGGCCATCTTCACTATTTCCTAATCGGCTTTATGCTGGCTGATCTTTATATCTCTGATTGGGCTTCAATTAAAAAAAGCAAATTTTATGATATTGTAGCCGTACTTGCTCTTGCAGGGCTTATTGGTTTATGGAGCTGGGGTTTTGAGTTCATTAACAGACTGGCGGTAGTAATTTGTCTTTTTGTTTTTTTTATTGCTGCATTTAAAGGAAACCTGATTAACCGGCTGATTACCAACAGGTGGGTGATGGCCATCGGTGGAATGTGTTATACCATATACCTTATTCATCTTCCCTTTGCCGAGTTTTTTATCCGGTTGAGCAAATATGTAACCTTCACGCGTGATTATACCATTAATCTGCTCTTGCAGCTGGCCCTGTTTCTTCCGGTTGTACTCGCCTTAAGTGCCGTATTTTTTCTATGTTTCGAAAAGCCTTTTATGGATAAAGACTGGCCTTCCAGGGTTGCGCAACGGGTTTCATCTATCTGGAAAAGGCAATAACTTTTGTGAAGAACACACACTATGGAACTAAAGGACAAGGTAATCGTAATATTGGGGGCCACCAGGTTTGATTGGAAATTTGAATCCACCAGTTATCATACCGCCAAATTTCTGGCGGAAAACAACGACGTATATTATGTTGATTTTCCCTATACGCTTAAAGATTACTTCAAAAGAAATCAACAATCAGACATTGCTTTAAGAATTCCACATTTTAAGAAAGGCGCAAAAGGAATTCTTGATACAGGATTTCCGGGTTTAAAGATTTTAATCTTGCCGTTGTTACTTTCTCTTAACTTTTTGCCCGAAGGGCGTATTTATCGTTGGTTATTGCGGTGGAACGAACGCATGATTTCGGCCAGGATTAACCGGGTTATGGCAGAGAGGGGCGTTGATGAATTTGTTTTTATCAACTCGTTTAATTTCCACTATCCCGGTGTTGCTAAAATGCTTTCCGGGGCAATACTGAAGATTTACCATTGTGTAGACCCTATTATTACGGCTTATGATGAGCGTCATGGATTTGTATCCGAAGATTTGCTCATCAAAAACAGCGATCTTGTAATCTGCACAAGCAAAGCACTTTATCGCGACAAAATTAAAAAGAAAAAGCAGACTTTTTTTATTCCTAATGCAGCCGATTTGACGGTTTCCTCACGGGCGCTGGATCCGAACCTGCTCATCCACCCTTCCGTATCTGATATCCCCAAACCGGTTATCGGTTACTTAGGTGCAATCGAACGCCGTATCGATTTTGATCTGTTGATAAAGGTTGCCACGATGAACCCGGATAAAAGCTTTGTACTGGTTGGGCCTACCGCCCGGGAATTTGTTCCTCAGGAGTTTGAAGAAATGCATAACGTTTATTTTCGCGAAAGTGTGCGCTATGACGAGATGCCGGCAGTGGTAAAAGGATTCGATATTGCAATGGTTCCGTTTAAAAAGGATGGAGTGAGTGCAACAATTTTTCCGCTAAAATTATTTGAGTACCTGGGAACCGGTAAACCAGTGGTGTCTACAGATTTTAATATGGATCTTCTGGAGTTTACCTTTGATTCTGTCCGCTATTGCCACAATGCTGATGAGTTTTCTTCAGCCATTTCTTTTTATCTTGAAAATGATAACGGGGAAGCTAAAGCAATCAGGTTGTCAATTGCTGCCGATAATACCTGGGCAAGGCGTATGTCAGAACTGGGCAGTCTGATCGCTGAGTTTTATCCCGAAAAAAAAGGTAAAAATTAACTTTTTTAACGTGAATTATGGGTCTTAATTTTGCCGATAGGCATGGATGTTTGGCTAAGCCAAAGTACAAAATCTTCGTTCTCGGCATCACCGGCCTAACAAATTTTTCGGGAAGCAAAGTCAAAGCCCACTCCCTGCCTTTAATAGAAAAATTTTCAGCCGGCGTTTTTTGCTTCTTTTTGACGTCAAAAAGAAAGAAGCCCGTCCGGCCAGGACAGAAAGAATGCTCAAGTAATATAAAAATACAGTTTTTAGTACCACAAGTAATCTCTTAGATCCGTAATTGACGTTTTTTTAAGACAACATTTCCTTGTACAGATTGATATGTTTACTGATGGGATCATTGCGTTTGTACCACTCAAGAAGGCGCTCTCTGCAGCTGTTTAAAGTTGCCGCTTTTACTTTTTTTGAAATAATTGCTTGTCTGATTAGTTTCCGCAGTTCAGCTACATCACCCGGATCAAATAAATAACCACTTATGCCAGGCTCAGTATAATCAATCATTCCCCCTGTTGCTGATGCAATCAGCGGTGTGCCACACAGTATAGCTTCGGTGCCGGTAAGCCCAAAGGTTTCCTCCAGTGAGGGATTAATGAAAAAGTCCATTGCACTGTAAAGCAGTGAGTGAAATCTTTTATCGTGCACAGGTTCAAAGCGGATGATATTGATGGCGCGCTCATTGTCCGTGTTAACTTTTGCCCTGATTGCCCCAAAAGTTAAAATGGTAATAAACTTTTTCTCATCGGCTTCTAAACCCTCAATGGCCTCAAGCAAAAGCCAATAACCTTTTCTGTAATTTTCAAGATCATCAGCACCCGTTCCAAGTATCAGTGAATCTGCCGGAATATTAAGGGCTTCCCTTGAAATAGTCTTGTCAATTCGTCTGAAACCGGCGATATCAAGCACACAGGGAATCTGATCGCATTTTACGCCAGGAAGATATTGTTGAATTTTTTGCTGTGTAAGCGTACTGCTCGCAATAAACCTGATGCCGGAAGAACGAATGCTTTCATGTTTTGTTCGCTGAAGCAAATCTTCTGCATTTTTGAAATTGGGATTACGTAACACGTCCTGTTCATAATGAAAACCACCTAATATCGGGTTTAGGTCGTGAGCGGTCCAAACCATCGGTTTTTTTATGGCTTTAAAAAAGGTCGGGACATCTACAAAGTCCGATATCCAGTGGAGGTGGATAAGGTCGGCATGTTTTACCCGTTCATCCTGTTCCAATCGGTAATGCGAAAAAGGAAAGCTAAAGATTTCATACTTTCCTGTTTGTCCTTCCGTAATTCTTGTGTTTTTGTCTATGCCCAGTTTCCTGGTTACCCGGTTGGTAAACGGCCTTTTTTGATCGGTCTTATATACACCAGGTGAAAGATTTTCATTGAGGGCATGCATACAAAGCACTTCAGATTCGATGCCCTGTTCCAAAAGCGCCTGATGAAGACGCATAACAGCAATTCCTGCCCCACCGGTAATATAAGCTGTAATATGAAGTATCCTCATCCGTTATGGTTAAAATTAGGCCTGATCAAAAACGTCGCACCATATAAATTTATCTGTCATCACCCTTTTTGGATGCTCCTTCCCAATGCGGAAACCTAACCAGTTTTTTGGTGCATATACCGTATTGTTTTTATCTGAGAGATAAGCGGCCCACCAAGCAAAACTACTGTTGGAAATAATGGCGATGTCAGCATTTTTTATAATCTGAAAATCAGTAATCTCATTATTTGATGAGAATATATAGTTAGGCTGTTCACCAAAGTAGGTCTTTACATACTCAATATCATCACTCACAAAATAAACGATACAGTCTTTAGTATCGCCAAGGGCATCCAGTCTCGTTTTGAAATAAGACATCGGCAGGGAGATGTCTCTTTTGCCATAGTTCAGGTAATCCGTTCGCCGGATATGGACAACAATCGTTTTATTCGTCCGGAAAACAGTTCCGAATTCCGCTTCGAAAAGATCGGTGAATTGCTTTTTAAGCTTGATGTTGAATCCTCCTCGAATATTCCTGACATAAAAATCGGTTTGGAAGAAACCCTTGTAGATGGTGCGTTCTTTCACTTCTACCGGCCGCGGAACCTGGATACTTTCAATGTAAATCTCGTTAAATCTCAATACTTTGGGCAACATGCGGGTATATACCGAATAGAGCTTTGAAGATAAGGTCAGGTTATCGAATGTCCCCAGGTCAAAATATTTGGTCAGGTAGGCATGATGCGGATTTACAAAAAAAAACGATTTTCCTTTGTTGTTTGCTTTTAAATACTGAAAGAAAGCATATTGGAAAATCTGGTTTCCAAGCCTCCCGATAAATTTAACTCCGATCATAAATCTGCCTTTTTTAAAATATATTTATTGATGAATTCAGGGTAAAAGCGATAGGCATATACAAATGCATTGAGTGCATTTACCTTGAGTTCTCTCCACAAAATAACCTGTGATATGCTAAAACCGAAAATGTTAGCAATAAGGGTAGCATATGCCGCACCGATTACCCCGTACCGGTGGATGAGGAAATAATTCAGCGTCAGAATTACGCAGGTATTAACAATTACAATGATAAAAGTAACCCTTGTTTTTCCGATGGAATCGATAATTACCCCAAATTGTCGCCCAAACGGACCGAATATGCAATAAAGTAAGGTGATGTTGAGTATAGGAACAGTGTCGGCATACTTATCTCCGGCCAAAAGCTTAATAATTAGCCCATCAAACAGATAGATGAAAATGATTGCGGGGATTACCATGGCCAGGATGGTGCCAACCGACTTCTCATACAGGTATTTAATGGCTTCCTTTCCTTCCGTTTCTATGCGTTTAGAACTTTGCGGAAACACAATAGTGGCTACAGCATTGGTAGGGATATCGATCAGATTGCCAATTCTCACTGCAATATTGAATGAGCCGGAGGCAGCCGGTGATATGATGCCTGCAAGCATCCACTGATCTATCGTACCAGAAAGAATGGAACTAACCGAGGTAGCAAATGCATACTTGCCATAATGGAATATCCGGCTGATCCAGTTTTTACTAAACCGGTAAGAGAAGCTGATGAAGTTTTTTACATAGGCCCAGGAGATGGCGATGCTAACCAGTACAGCTAAAATCTGTACATATACCAGTGTCATCAGATTGGTCTTGATGCCAAAAAAAAGGCATACGAATAAGAATAAGCATAACACGGACTGTCTTGCCAAACCGCTGAAAAGCACACCTGTATATTTAAAGTTGGCCTGCTCAATGCAATTGAACTGGGTCAGGATTCCGGAAAAAATAAATACAATATTATACAGGTGAAACATGGGTTCAAGTTCCGGTGCTTTGAGCAATCTGGAAAGATAACCTGCGAAAATCAGGTTTAACAAAATGCAAAGAACCGTAAGGCTTCCACTAATGGTAAGGGTTGCAGAAAAGATATCTGAATGTTCTTTTTTTTCAGACCCCGACATAAATTTGATCAATGCACTCTGAATAAGTCCGTTACGTATAATTTCCAGGATCGTTACCGTTTGCAAAAATATTCCCCACACACCATAATCATTTTTTGTAAGAAGTCTTACCAGTACGAAGAATATCGCAAGGTTGATCAGTGTGCCGGAAAAGTTCTGCAGGATATTGATAATCCCGGATTTAATCCAATAGTTATTTTTTGTTCCGCTCATTTAAGCCTGATTTGAGGATAATGGTTTTCTTTTCAGATGTGTTGCTGCCAGTTCCAGTACGTCCTGATCACTTTTGGCATGGTATACCGCTGCATTTGAGAATTTAGGGTAGAGTTTTGTGAAACAACCAAAATAGTGTTCCGGCCCTTTTTTAGATAAAAGGATATTTACGCCGCCAAAATAGCTGGCCAATGCGCCCGTTCCCCCGTGTG
The DNA here is from genome assembly GCF_042464845.1 of Pedobacter sp. BG31. NCBI lineage: Bacteria > Pseudomonadati > Bacteroidota > Sphingobacteriia > Sphingobacteriales > Sphingobacteriaceae > Pedobacter > Pedobacter sp. BG31. The sequence continues at coordinate 72,573 of NZ_JBHNZK010000007.1, read as the reverse complement.
TAGATATAAAATGTTCCGCATTGGCATATACCATCAGCTGGAAATGGTTAAAGTTTCTCGCTTTGCCCAGGTTTTGTTTAAACATGTTTTCCATTAACAGCACTTCAGGGTGCTGCTGCTCAATCCAGTCGTATTCATTTAAATCGTAAATATCGCTGTTGTCATTCGTAATATTTTCAGGTCTGGGTCTGTTGTAAATAATCTGGTATTCAGATTTATAGCTGTTGATCAGTTCATCTAAAAGTGCAATGCTTAAAAAACTGATCGGCGGACCGTCCCATTCCATATTATAGCGGTTGGCAATAATCAGGATAGGTTTGTTATAACGATAAATGTCATTGCCATACACCTCTTTTAAGGGAACTTGTGCCCACTTACGCATGTTGTAGTTTTGGCTGTAAAGAATCCGGGGTGTTTCAAAATTATAGTTTCCCGGCGTAGTTCTGGAATCAAATGTTTCAAGGTGTTCAGGCGAAAAAAAATACAGTTCGGAGGTATATTTTGCCCCTTCGGTTTGCAATAGGGTACCGTTTTTGAAATGCCAGTAGGCAAATGGCAGTGCAAAGGCCAGATCAGGAGTAAACTCTCCGCTAAAGGATATTTTTTTATAGGGCTTTTTAATTACATAATCACTGATCAGGTATTTCCATTGAATGACCTGGCATAGATAGGTGTCCCTAAAAAAATAGCGGTAATTCGCAGGAACGTTATAATGCCTGATTTTTGTATATAAACCTAAAATTTTAACAATTAATTTCCTTAGCATGTCACAGGTTATTTTGTAGCTATTTTCATTTTTTATGCTGATGCCAGCCAGGGGTTTTGTGGTAATTTAGTCGTAAAGTCGCGTTAATCAAAAGCTAAGCGCTGCGCAACTTTAAAAATAATAGTTCAGGTTAAATTTTATGTGCCTGTAAAGGTGCCTGGCCACCCTGATCATCATATTGGTGGGATGCCGCTTCCAGTTCCGTTTAAAGGTACTGGGTTCTTCACTCGAGTTTCTTTGATCAAAAAGACCCTGAAAGTCTTCATAGAATAATCCTTTACCCTTACGCTTAAGAAACGACATCATCATGCTGTATTCTGCCTTTTCTACATTAACCCCTTCCTTATAATCGCCAAACTTGATTAAAAAATCACTTCTCCTCAGGTGTGGATGGTCACTGTACAGGTAGAATTTATTATAGGTACTCAGAATATCTTTAGGGTTAAAATGCATTTCAGAGAAACCTTCAGCAAATGGTTTCAGAAAAGGAAAACGCTGATAGGCATAAAACCGAACGATATCCAGGGTGGGGTCATTCTGCATAAAACCGATTGATGCAGAGAGTTTCTCCGGAAAAAGTTCGAGTGGAACAAAATCTTCCTGTACATAAAGCGTAAGCGGAAGTGTTGCGTTCCGCTGTCCTTTATTAATGTTATTTCCTAGTCCGGCATTTTTTGGCGTAGTAATGAGCTTAAAACCAAATTCAGGCTGGAGTTTTTTAACCAGCACCAGGTTTTCGGCTGTACTGCAATCATCAGACACAACAATTTCACCAAATTTGCAACCCAGCGACGCGAAAGAGGAAAGTAATCTGGCAAGGGAGGCAGGCCTGTTAAAATGGGTAACCAGCAAGGTTACCTCTGGAAAATTGAACGCTTTTGACTGCATGTATTGATAAATTGTTAGCTGGAAAAGATTTCCACTGCTGGTCTTAACCTTTTGGGGGTACAGCTTACAGAAGCGGATCTGAACATGTATAAATTTATTATTTTATTTCAAAGCAAAAATTTTTTTGACTGTTTTTTTTACTTTGTAAAATCCTTTTCTGAAAACCCTTACATAATCGGGTACAATTTTGAAGTCTGCCCAGGGGGTCATTTTCAGATACCGGAAAAACTCGTTTTTGTAAAACTGGCTGCCATTATACGATGAATAGATCGGTTTAATATCAATAAAATGCATAATAAAGGGATCCTTTACATCTACCCCGGCCTTGCAGTTCCAACGGTGGTCGAGTTCTTTCCAGCTATTGGCAAAAACTACGTTCAGGGCATATTGATCTGCTAAAAGCAGCGAATCTTTATTCTCCTCTACGCAGGTCAGTATTTTTTGAGGTATATTTTCGTTTTTCCATTTTTCAATATCGATTACCAGCAAACCTGCATTGAAATATTTCGTCTCCGGATCAAGCCCAAGTTCACGGTAATTAGGTATTCCTGCCCATTCGCAACTTACCGTTGCCGAATGGTCCTGTACGCAACCCACGGTTCTACCGTCCAGTTCCACCGACCATAACTCCGATATATCCCTGTTTACAATCATATCTACATCCAGATAAATGACCCGTTTTGCGGCATCACCTACAATATAAGGCGCAAACATTCGCATATAGGTAATCTGTGGCATCCCGGTACCGTCAATGGGGAGGTGCATATCCCTGGGCAGAACCGATTCCATCTCATGAAAGCTGAGGGTATAATCATTACCATCAACCATTGATCGTAGCTTCTGAATGTTCAGTTTGGAAATTCCATTATCAATAATCGCGAAGGCAATCTGCTCACCGGTTTTATGATTGGCCTGTACCGATTTGATCAGGGGGGCCAGTAAAATGGCATAGTGGTTATCCGTAGCGATAACAATATGGATAGTTTCTCTTTGTTTGGACATTCGTTTGAAATAGAGGCTTTTTGTTTCGGTAGAACATACAAATTTAGGGAATTAAAATTATTATTCATCTTTTTAAACCTTATCGATCTAAATTTGAAGTTTTGACCCGCTTACCCATTCAAATATATTGCAAACCTTAAAATTATTGAAGTATTTATTTAATATTGTGTTTTAAAACATCAGTCATGTGGCCAATCAAAGTTCCTGAACATATTAAACAGTTTATCGATAAACGGTTCACCTCCGAAGAGTTGGGCGCTAAGGCCAGGGCCTCCTATAAAACGATCTCTAATGGTGTTCCGGAAGTATCGGTGGTTATGCCGGCATTCAATGAGCAGGATAATATCATACCTACCCTCGCCTCTTTGGCTGCCAATAAAACAAAAAGGGTGGTAGAAATTATTGTGGTAAACAACAATTCTACCGATCAAACTGAAGCTCTTGTTAAAAGTACTGGTGTACAATGTATCCTGGAAAGCAGGCAGGGAATTACTTTTGCCCGTAACGCCGGCCTTGCGGTTGCCCGCGGTAAATACATATTAAATGCTGATGCTGATACCATTTATCCTGCAGACTGGATTGAACAGATGACTGTGCCGCTGGAGAACCCCGGCATTGCCCTTACTTATGGTAGATTCGCTTTTTTGCCTATTGCAGAAACAGGTCGCGCAACCTATTTTTTTTACGAACACCTGGCAAGGCTTTCGCGGTGGATGAATAAGGTTTTTAAGGAGGAGGCCGTAAATGTATATGGATTCAATTCAGGCTTTAGGCGCGAGCAGGGAATCGCCGTAGATGGTTTTAACCATCCACCGGGAACCAATGAAGATGGCTGGCTCGCACTAAAATTGCGCAATAAGGGCTTTGGAAAACTCCATCTGGTTACCGCCATCAGCGCGCTGACCTGGACCACCGACAGAAGAATACAGCTTGATGGCGGATTAATAAAGGGTTCGTTAAAAAGAATAAAACGGGTACTGGGTGGATAATTTCCCTAAAATCTGAGTTTGATCATCATGAAAAAATGCTGAAACAAGCTAACATCGACAGACTCCTCAAAAAAAAATCGTCTTCTCGACTGTAGCGAAGCGAAATGGAGAGATCTTTAAACTGAGTTCTTGAGATCTGGTTTAAAAGATCTCTCCCCGACCATATCTGGCGAATGGCTTTAAAAGCCACATTATTTATTGAACTCAAATTAAAAGGTTAATGGATGGAGCCGAAAGCTAACAAAGATGATTACCTTGCAAAAACCGGCATCATACGCCTGGTGAAATCTTCTGCACCCTTTTGGTTGATGTGGATTTCGTTATAAAAAAAGGTTGGGTCGTGCTGATAAATATCACCAAAATTTAAATATTCAACCCCTTTATCCCTTTTCATCTGCAGGGTAAATTCAGCTATGTTCTGTTTATACTGATCATCAATTTTAATGTCGGCCACTGGCGCGGTGAATAAAATAAGTTCGATTTTATTGGCTTTACAAAGCGAAATGATGTCATTCAGGAATTTATATTTGCCTTTCAGATCAAAAGTCAGGTCTCTCAGTTTTGCAGGCCCTTTATAGGCCACATCTGGATAAAAGAAATCACCATAACTATCGAAATCCTGGGGCAGTATATTAAATCCATCATTAATTACCTCGTGTATTCCCCATAGGGTGTTGTATTTGGCATACCGGTAAAAAGGTATATATCTGTACGCATACCACTCATATCCAAACTGTTTGAAGTGATCAAATACCACAGGTTCTTTAAGGTATGGAAAAAATTTAGGCACGGCAAAATCAAAAATTTCTTCCGTATTAGAAGAGAAGGGATCAATCTGCAGGTATAATTTTTTGATTTTATTATTTTTCAGTATAAAGAGCTTCAGCATCAGGTACTGATCGGTAATCGAACTGCCGTCTACGGAGATGTTGATCCCTTTCTTTTTTGTCTGCTCCTCGATCATTTTTAGGTCCAGCGATGTATATGCCCTTGAATTTCCATGAACGGCAAAATCAAACTTCTGGTTACTAACCTTGTCCAGCCACTGTATTTTGGTATAATTTCCTTTCTGAAATACATAGGTGAAACCTTCATCCAGCAACCAGAACAGGAGATAACAGATCAGAAGTAGTTTAAATAGCTGAATAAAAAAATTCTTCATGGCTAGAATTGAAAATAAATGAAACTGCTTTGTGATACCAGTACTCCGAATAAGGCAATGAGTAGAATTAAAGTGAGGTAACTTAAAAAACGTACCGATTGATAGGCATAGAAATAATATTGCACCCTTTGGTTGCCCCAAAAACCTTCAAAGATGAGCAATAACAAAATCAGTGGAAAGCCTACGGCGAAGTTGTAAAGATCGGCCCCTGTAGATTGCCTGATCTCAGCAATAAAGGAATGACCATAATCAAAAAGGTTTTTGATAATCGTAAAAGAATCATGGAGGTTGTTAGCCCTGAAAAAAATCCATGCAAAACATACCGCTGAGAATGTCCAGAATGTACCCAGCCATCGCGGGAGTTTAAAATTGAAAAACTTTTTTCGCTGATTTAACGATTCAAGTGAGATCAACAAACCGTGAAGCGCTCCCCAGATAATAAAATTTACACTTGCCCCGTGCCATACCCCTGATACCAGGAAAGTAATGAATAAGTTAAATATCCAGCGGCCCATTCCCACCTTGTTTCCTCCAAGCGGAATATAAAGATAATCTCTGAACCAGGTAGAAAGGGAAATGTGCCATTTGCTCCAGAATTCGCGTATTGATGATGAGAAGTAAGGCTTGTTGAAATTTCTCATCAGGTCAACTCCCATCATTTTGGCTACACCTATGGCAATATCAGAATAGCCTGAAAAATCGCAGTAAATCTGAAAAGCAAAAAATATGGTGGCACAAAGCACTGATAAGCCATGGTATGATTCGGGATTGTTGTAAACCAGGTTCACAAAAAATGCCAGCCGGTCTGCCACCACTACTTTTTTAAACAGCCCCCATAATATCCGCCTGGCGCCGATAATCAGGTTGTCAGCCTCAAGCGGCTTTAAGTTGTTAACCTGTGGAAGAAGTACCTGCGGGCGGTTGATGGGGCCTGCCACCAGTTGTGGGAAAAAGGACACAAAGAGCGCAAACCTGCCAAAATTCTTTTCAGCAATCATATTTCCACGGTAAACCTCTACGGTATAGCTTATGCTCTGAAAGGTATAGAAAGAAATCCCGACAGGAAGAAGAATTTTTGCACTATGCAATAAGAGTGGTGATCCAAGCCATGCAGATGTGGTATTGATACTGTCGAGAAAAAAGTTAAAATATTTAAAGTAGAAAAGAAGTCCGAGGTTGGTGATGATACTGATGCAAAGGAGCATTTTTTTCCGCCGTTGCGCTGCTGTTTTCTCTATCTGCCTGGCTACGAAAAAATCTATGGTTGCAGGGAAGAAGAGCAGAAAGATGTATTCCCACTTCCAGCACATGTAAAAAAACAGGCTGGCAGCCAGCAACATCATCCACACATATTTTTTTGGTAAAAAATAATAAAGTAAGAGAACCGTAGAAAAAAACAGAAAGAAACTGAGGGAATTAAAGAGCATGCAGGTCTAAATTTCGAAACATCTAAGATATAAATAGAACCCCCATAAATGCAATTTTTTATTAAATAATCAGTCCTTTTCTTTAGAATGCTCAGTTGTAAAGCGGTGTTCATAAATCCGATTTTATAGATAAAAGGAATATAGATCAGCTGCATTTGCTTAATCTGATCAGCTTTTCCTTAAATTTTAAGCCTTATTTAGTGTTATTATTATAAATTTGATCACGCATAGCAGTAGCTTGAACCGGGCCGAAACCGGGTAAACGGTTAGCTGCTACCCAAAACCTGCAGATGAAAAGCATTAAAATGGACCCACAATTTTTTAAATCCCTAAGCAACCGATGATAAATCTGACTGAAAATCTGCAGGGCAAAAAAATTTCAGTTATCAGTGTAAATTATAATCAGCCAGCGGTAACCCAACAATTACTCGACTCCATTTTTACAACAAACACTTATCCCAACATCGAGATCATAATTGTGGATAACGGCAGCAAGGAGCATTTTATTCCTGTTTGGAAGGAGCGGTATCCTCAGGTTAAATTTATTCAATCGGAGCTGAATCTCGGGTTTGCAGGAGGAAACAACCTGGGGATCGCAGCAGCAGATGGCGATTACCTTTTTCTGGTAAATAATGATACCGAGTTTACTCCCGGCCTGTTGGAAACGCTTAGTGCAACTTTTCAGGATTTTCCTGATACCGGGGTAGTATGCCCAAAAATCAGGTATTTTGAGCATCCAAATAAGATCCAGTACGTTGGTTTTACAGAACTTACCTCGATTACAGCCAGAAACCACTGTTTGGGTCAGTTTGAGGAAGATCAGGGGCAGTACGACAACAAAGTCTTTATTACCGCTTTTGCGCATGGCGCAGCAATGATGGTTTCGCGCGCAGTTTGCGAGCAGGCGGGATTAATGGCAGAGAATTTTTTCCTCTATTATGAAGAGATGGATTGGAGCCTGAACATCCGAAAAGCAGGGTTTAAGATCCGGGTGAATACGTTTGCCCAGATTTACCATAAAGAATCCGTTTCGGTCGGGGCAGATAGTCCGCTTAAAGTTTATTACATGAACAGGAACCGGATATTGCTGGTGAGAAAGCATTTCGCTTTTTATAAACGGACGCTGTTCTGCCTTTATTTTGGCCTGATTGTATTTCCGAGAAACTTCCTGAAATTCCTGATCAGAGGTAAGCTTAAACATATTAATGCCTTGTTCAGAGCGGTCTATTGGAATTTCAGCCACAATACCCAGTCATTTTAACCCCAAAAACATATACCAATATATTATTTTATGCAAGTTTTCTTCATTATCGCTATTCTGCTGGTGTTTTATACCTATATCGGCTATGGGATTGTACTATACTTTCTGATTTTGGTTAAACGTGTATTTGCTCCGGCCGTTCCGAAAGTTTTTGGTGATCAGGAGCTGCCAAGCTGTACACTTATTGTAGCGGCTTTCAATGAGCAGGATTTTATTGAAGAGAAGATTAATAATACGCTGGCCCTTAATTATCCTGCCGGGAAGCTTCAGCTCATTTTTGTTACAGATGGCTCAACAGACCGTACGCCGGAAATTGTTTCGCGTTATCAGCAGATTCACCTCATGCATTCTGCAGATCGTAAAGGGAAAATTGCAGCGGTGCACCGCGCCATGGAAAGTGTTGACACCGATCTTGTTGTTTTTACTGATGCAAACACCTTCCTTAATGCAGATGCCCTGTTCCATCTTTGTAAACATTATGCAGATGAACGCGTGGGTGGGGTTGCAGGCGAGAAAAAAGTATATGCTGACAAGCACGCCGATGCAACTGCCGGAGAAGGGATTTACTGGAAGTATGAATCGAAACTGAAGGAATGGGATTCAGAACTGCATACTGTTGTAGGTGCGGCAGGCGAATTATATAGCATCAGGAGGTCACTTTATCAGCCCGTGCCGAAAAATAGTATCCTTGACGACTTTATGATCTCGATGCGGATTGCAGAAAAGGGTTACCGCATCAAATATGAGCCCGATGCTTTCGCCCAGGAAACTTCCTCTGCAAATATCAGTGAAGAGCTCAAACGGAAGGTCAGGATTGGAGCCGGAGGTATTCAGTCGGTTATTTGGCTAAAATCATTGATGAACCCATTCAATGATCCTATGCTTACCTTCCAGTACATCAGCCACCGTGTGCTGAGGTGGACACTGACGCCGCTGGCGCTCATTGCTGCCTACCTCACTAATGTGCTTATTATAGCACAGTACGGCGGCAATATATATTATACCCTGTTTTTATTGCAAACGCTGTTTTACCTGATGGCACTTTGCGGTTTCTGGCTGGAAAAGCGGAAAATCAGACTTAAGATTTTATTCATTCCCTATTATTTCTGTATGATGAATTATGCGGTAGTGGCAGGTACTTTACGGTTTTTTAAAGGAAAGCAATCAGCGGTATGGGAAAAGGCAATCAGGAAATAAGCTTGCTGTTGTTGGCATAATATTTTAAGTCGCAATTTAGAACAGAATTTTATTTCTTTCCCCATCATTCTCGTGCAGGCGGGAGCCATAACTTGCTCAGCGAAGCTAATCTTAAAGCGCCCTGCAATAGCATTAGGATTCCCAAAATAAATTGGGAATGACGACGTATCAAAATATAAGTTGTTTGATGGGCCAGTGTAAATCTTTTTGATACAACCTTATCTTTCAAGCTACAAGAAGGCATTTATTAGAAAAAATATTAATTATCCAAACGAGAGGGTGCTAAAAGAGAAGATATGTACCTGTGCATCTGGCGCTATAAACTTGAATTCGATTTATATTGGAATCATAGTTCGCGTTTAGCCCCTTTACCTCATGCGATCGTTATGCTGAATTTATTTCAGCATCTTTCCTGATACCCTCCCTTACTATAAAGACCCCGAAACACCCGTCTGACTAGCCGAGCAAAGCCCAGGGTGACGACCGTTCATTCAAGGCGCGAAATAACCTAAATTACAGCCCATTGATCGAAACCAAGTTAATAATCGAGGTGGATTTATAAATATCAGTGTCAGATTTTTCTCTGGATTTTTTGTTAATCGCCCTTCAATTAAAGCTAATTTCGTCTGCTGATGTTAAACTGAATTCCGGCAGAGAAAAGGTTGAGCAGAAACTCTGATTTTTGATAGGTATTTACCGTCCTCGAAGTTCCGTTTGCATCTGTTAAATCCTGGCGTTCATACGAATAAAAATAATCAAGACTACTTTCTGCAAATAAATTCATGTAAGGGAGTAAATTGAGCTTCACACCAATTACAGGCGACACAACCAGTCCGTTTTTTGATGACTCCGCATACCTTGCCGTAGCCGCAAACATGGTAGTGCCCGGGTAAGTATTTCCGCTAAACCGATTGGAGCGGTAGCCCAGGTCTATTCCAAAATAGGGTTGAATCCGGGAATAGGTAAAGTTCTTTTCAAAGCCCACTTTAAAGGCAAAATCGGTCACTGTACCCACTGCTGTTTCACAATTTGCGCAGGTATTATTAAAGGTGATGTCTTTTCTGTAAAAATTCCCCCCAACCCGGTAGCTGATCTGGTTGTCATTGAACTTCATCAATAGCGCATTCGCGTATGTATGGCTAAAATCCTGATAATTGGTTTGGTTGAGTATTTTGGGCAATTGCATGATGCTATAGGCTCTTAAACCAATGGAGTAATTGTAATCTGCACTTGTTTGAGAAAAAATGAAAGGCGAGTGTGCCAAAAGAATTAAAAGGAGTATAATTTTTTTCATTTGAAAAGGATATCAACATCAAAAGTAAAGATATTTATCAGAAGTAGATTACTAATAAGCATTTATATTTTAAATACCAATAGCTTGAAGACGGTAGAGTAGAAAATATCAATTTTTTTACATTCTTATTAATTGAACTGAGCTTGTCTGTCATTTAGCTAAAAAAAATATGTATGTTTGCTCTCTTAAAAGGTTATCAAATAAAGTATATGAAAGTTGCGTTAATAACAGGTGTTACAGGCCAGGATGGGGCTTATCTTGCAGAATTTCTGCTCAAAAAAGGATACAAGGTTCATGGTTTGAAGAGGCGGTCGTCGTTATTTAATACCGATCGGATCGATCACCTGTACCAGGATCAGCATGAAAGCAATGTTAATTTCAAACTTCATTTTGGTGACCTTACTGATTCCACAAACCTGATCAGGATCATCCAGGAGACACAACCTGACGAAATTTATAACCTGGCAGCCATGAGCCATGTGCACGTGAGCTTTGAGATGCCTGAATATACGGCTAATGCAGATGGAATAGGTACGCTTAGGCTTTTAGAAGCCATCAGGATACTTGGATTAACCAAAACCAAAATCTATCAGGCCTCTACTTCAGAATTATATGGCCTGGTACAGGCGGTGCCGCAAAGCGAAACCACACCTTTTTATCCGCGTTCGCCTTATGCTGTGGCGAAAATGTATGCTTATTGGATTACGGTAAATTACCGTGAAGCTTATGGCATGTACGCCTGCAACGGCATTCTCTTTAACCACGAAAGCCCCTTAAGAGGAGAAACTTTCGTAACCCGTAAAATCACCCGGGCTACGGCTAAAATTGCCCTTGGTTTACAGCAATGTCTTTTTTTGGGTAACCTGTCTGCCCAGCGGGATTGGGGACATGCAAAAGATTACATTGAAGCCATGTGGCTGATTTTGCAGCAGGAAAAACCCGAAGATTACGTAATTGCAACCGGGGTGACCACAACGGTTAGGGATTTTGTACGAATGAGTTTTGCCGAATTGGGAATAGAAATCGAATTCAGCGGAAAAGATGAATATGAAAAAGGCGTTGTAATCGGTGTTGACGAAGAATTAATGAACAGTTTAGGATTAAATGCGGATATTGTAAAACCAGGGCAAACCGTGATTCAGGTTGATGCCAAATACTTCAGGCCAACGGAAGTTGATTTGCTGCTTGGCGATCCTACGAAATCAAAAACCCAGTTAGGTTGGCAGCCTAAATACGATCTGCCTGCACTGGTGAAAGAAATGGTGCATTCAGATTTGCAGGTCATGAAAAAAGACCAGTATTTAAAAGAGGGCGGCTTTAATACGCTGAACTATTTCGAATAATCAATAAATAATAGTACTTCCTATACCTAATAAAGTTGAAAAACATATTTACAACCTTTCTATTTCTGATCATGCTGACTGTTTTCCAGCAGTCAATGGCTCAGACCAATTACGCAAATGTAAAGGTCGACGACCTGAATGATACGCAAGTGAGGCAATTGATACAGCGTGCAGAATCTATCGGTTATAATGATGCACAGTTGGAGCAGATGGCCGCTGCACAAGGGATGAAAGCTGAGGAAATCCAAAAACTGCGGATAAGGGTAGAGAAAATCCGAAAGCAGGATGGAACAGCCAGTGGTGCTGCGCAGGGCAATATCACGTCGAATAGTGGTGCAGCAGAAAGCGATGAACGGTCAAGAACAGCAGTCAGAATTAACCGCGATTCAACCAATAGTATACAGGGAAACAATAATATATTCGAAGGTTTAAAGCCTAAAATCTTCGGGAAAGAACTTTTTTCCAGCAGTGGCCTTACGTTCGAGCCCAATCTTAGAATGGCCACTCCTAAAGGCTATGTCATTGGGCCGGATGATGAACTTTTGATCGATTTAAGTGGCGATAACGAAGCCAGTTATAAGCTGAAGGTTAGTCCTGATGGAATTATACGGTTACAGTATGTCGGAAACATTTCTGTTGGTGGCCTTACCATTGAACAGGCGATCAGTAAAATCCGTAGCAGTCTGGGCTCCACATACCCTTCATTAAAAACAGGCAGGACAAGTGTTGCGGTAAATCTGGGCAATATCCGGACGATCAAAATCACCCTGGTTGGTGAAGTGGTAAAGCCTGGCTCTTATTCCCTTTCTTCCCTGTCAACCGTGTTTAATGCTTTAAATGCTTCAGGCGGGCCAAATGAAAACGGATCATTCCGTAAAATTCAGGTCATCAGAGGAAACAAGGTCGTGTCCACCATTGATGTGTACGACTTCTTGCTCAATGGTGTTCAAAAAGGAAATATCCGTTTGCAGGATCAGGATGTGATTAATATCCCGGTTTACGAAAAACGCGTTGAAATGTCTGGCGAAGTGAAAAGACCGGCCTTGTTTGAGGTCGTATCAGGTGAAAACCTGGCTGACGTGCTGCGTTTTGCCGGCGGCTTTTCAACCGAAGCTTACAGCGCCAACATTAAAGTATTGCAAAATACCAGCAGAGAACGCAAAATTATTGATGTTCCAAACAAACAATTTAATAGCTATACGCCTCAGAATGGAGATAAATTTATTGTAGATGCCATTTTAGACCGTTTTGCCAATAAGGTGGAAATCAATGGGGCTGTTTTTCGTCCCGGGATGTATTCCCTGGAAGATGGTGCTACTTTAAAAAGCCTGATTACGAAAGCCGAAGGCTTAAAAGAAGATGCCTTTTTAAACAGAGGTTATATTAACCGTTTGAATTTCGACAATACCGCCAGTTTGATTTCTTTTGATGTGGCGAAGATCATGTCTGGTGCACAAGCCGACATACCGCTTCAGCGAGAGGATAAGGTAACGATATCGTCTTTGTTTGACCTGAGAGACGAATATAAGCTCAGTATTCAGGGAGAGGTAAGGCAGCCTGGCACATTCGATTATGCAGATAACACCAGTGTTCAGGATCTAATCCAAATGGCAGGCGGATTTAAAGAAGGTGCTACGCCTAGCCGGATTGAAATCTCCAGAAGGGTTAAAAGTGCAGATACTGTAGGTAAAACTTCCCGTACAGCAGAAATATTTACGCTTTCAGTTGACCGTAACCTGAAAATTGAGGGGCCGACTTTTGTGCTACAGCCTTTTGATATTGTATCGGTAAGAAATGCTGAAGGTTATTCCGTTCAGAAACAGGTCAAACTAGAGGGGGAGGTTCTGTATCCGGGAGTATATACCATTACCAACAAAAATGAACGTATTTCTGATGTGATCAAAAGAGCCGGTGGGCTCACTTCTTATGCTTATGCTGAAGGGGCCAGTCTGAAACGCCCGGGTGCCGAAAAAGTAAATCCAACAGATAAGAATGCGATTAATAATAAAGAAGAGGAAGACAAAAAATACCTGAACTTAAAACGTGCTCAGGAAGCTGGTACAAAAGATACTTTATCGGCTGAAATCGAGCAGAAACTCATTCAAAGTGATTTGGTTGGCATTAATCTGGAACGCATCATTGAAAAACCATTAGGCAAATATGATTTGATTGTGGAAGACGGGGATGTGATCCGTATTCCGCGTACCTTACAAACCGTTAAGATTACCGGAGAAGTGCTTAATCCAAATAGTATAGTTTATCTGCCAGGAAAAAGCCTGAGGCAATATATCAATGGTGCGGGTGGTTTTACTTCGAATGCGAGAAAAGGCGGTACCTATATTAAATATGCGAACGGATCTGCAGCAGCAGTGAGTAGGTTTTTGTTTTTTAATAATTATCCTGTTGTTAAGCCTGGTGCAGAGATATTGGTTCCGAAAAGAGCAGAAAGAGAACGGTTAAGTGCCCAGAGTTGGATTGGGATTGGCACGGCTGTTGCCTCTTTAGGAGCAATTTTAGTTAGCATACTTAGGTAATTGCTTTAAGGGTAAAATATCTATCATATTAAAATTACAATGGCAGTTAGCAATCTGAAAACCGATAATGAAGATAAAGTTACTATCACTGGGATTCTTCTCAGAATTGTTGAATGGTATCAATACTTAAAGTCCAAATGGTTATTAATATTTCTTTTCGGTTTTCTGGGAGCACTCATCGGTGTGGGCTACGCGTTTCTTAAAAAACCGGTCTACACGGCAACGACAACTTTTGTGCTTGAGGAGGGCGAAAAATCCGGTGGATTTGGGGGGCTGGGAGGACTTGCGTCAATGGCTGGGATCGATCTCGGTAGTGGAGGAGGTGGGATATTTCAAGGTGAGAACATACTGGCGCTCTACAAATCTAGAACTATGCTGGAAAAAACACTGTTGAGCCGGGTCATCATAAGCGGAAAACCACAACTGTTAGTAGAAAGATATATAGAAGCCAATAAATTAAGGGAAACATGGAAAAAAAATCCCGGGCTTTTAGCTATAGACTTCAACAGGGTGGATACATTGAGGTCCGCTTCAGAGATCAGGCTCAAAGATAGTCTAATGAGTACTATCGTTGCAGATATAAACATGGCCTATTTGACTATATTCAAACCAGATAAAAAACTCAATACCTTACAAGTTGACGTTAAGGCGAAAGATGAGGTATTTGCGAAACTCTTTAATGAACGTCTGGTTAAAAATGTAAATGATTTCTACATATCAACCATTACAAAAAAATCAGTTAGAAATATCAGTATACTTCAGCATAAAACCGACTCAGTCAGGGCTGTAATGAACGGCGCAATATTTTCGTCGGCAGCTGTAGCAGACGCCACCCCTAATTTAAATCCTACAAGGCAGATCCGCAGAGTTGTTCCCATGCAGCAGTCACAGTTTACTGCAGAAACTAACAAAGCTGTGCTAAGCACGCTATTGCAGAATCTGGAACTTGCGAAGATGTCTTTGTTAAAAGAGCAGCCCTTGATACAGGTAATTGACGAACCAATTTACCCTCTTTATAAAAAACGGACGAGTAAAACGATATTTTTGGTATTGGGTGGGATTTTGGGTGCCTTAGCTACAACAATAGTTCTAATCGGTAAAAGAGTGATCCGTAATTTGACAGCAGACGCCTGATCAATATGAAGCTAATTAAAACTTCCATATTCTCTGGGATAATCACTTTTATAAAGATTGGCTCTGGCTTTGTAGCTTCCAAGGTTATCGCAATGATTACCGGCCCCACAGGTGTCGCTATCTTGGGTCAGTTTGTCAGTTTTCTTGCAGTCATCCTCACCGTAGCTAATGGGGCGATCAGTAATGGAGTAGTAAAATATACGGCGGAATATGAAAATGATCCAGAACGGCTCAAAATCATCTTCAGTACAGCATTTAAAATTTCAGTTTATTCTGCACTTTCCTGTGGGATTATTGTCGGATTGTTTGCCACATTTTTCTCTAAATGGATTCTTTATAGTGATGACTATGCTAATGTTTTTAGGGCTCTTGCGCTTACCTTGGTTTTTTTTTCGGTAAATACCCTCATCATTTCAATACTTAATGGTAAGAAAGAGATTAGGATATATACTTTTGTAAATACCGCAGGTGCATTGTTTGGGCTGCTTGTTACTGTCGTTTTCGTTTATTTTTTTAAAATAAGCGGTGCACTTTACGCAATGGTTGTAGGCCAGACACTAGTCTTTCTCTTAAGTATATTCTTCATCCGAAAAGTAGATTGGTTTAAATTATCCTTTTTTACCGCGAGCTTTGATATGTTCTTTGCAAAGAAGCTGGCTGGTTATGGACTGATTGCCTTGGTTTCAGCGCTTACCGTACCGGTTTCGCAAATTCTCCTCCGTAACATCATAATAGATAAGCTGGGAATTGCTAGTGCTGGTTATTGGCAGGGGATGATGAGGGTTTCTGATGGCTACCTATTAATGATTACCACCTCGATCAATATCTACTACCTTCCAAAACTCTCTTCTCTCAAGACAGATGCGGAAATCAGGAAGGAGATAAAATATGGCTTCAAGATCATTGTTCCTTTCACAATGCTTGGGTGTGCTATGATATATTTCCTGCGTTTTTTTATCATTAGAACGTTATATACTCCCGAGTTTTTAGCAATGGAGCATTTGTTTTTATTTCAGTTGCTTGGCGATGTAATGAAAGTCGCCTCCTTAATGCTCGGTTACCTATTGATTGCTAAGTCAATGTTAAAGACAGCAATGTTCACTGAAACTATTTTTTCAATATTGTGGGTTGTATTAGGATACTTTTTTATAACTTATTTCGGATTGCAAGGGATATCGATTGCATTTTTTATCAACTACGTTATTTACTTTTTGATGATGGTTTTTCTATTTAGAAAACTCTTTTTTCCGTCCTCTTAATAATTTTATAATCGAAAATGAAAAACATTTTATTAATTTTTGGAACTCGGCCAGAGGCAATTAAGATGGCGCCCCTGGTCAAGGTTTTAAAAAGTGATGGTTTAAGTTTCTGCACCAAGGTCTGCGTAACGGCCCAGCATAGGGAGATGTTAGATCAGGTACTGGATTTCTTTGAGGTCGTGCCAGACTTCGATCTGAATCTTATGAGACCAGGACAAAATCTTTTCCAGTTAACCGCTGACCTGATAACGGGGTTAAAACCTGTAATGGAAAATTTCAAGCCAGATTATGTTTTGGTACATGGGGATACCACTACATCTATGGTCTCTGCTTTAGCTGCATTCTATAGTGGAGCTAAAGTATGTCACGTAGAGGCCGGCTTACGCACGCATGATAAATGGTCGCCTTTTCCCGAAGAGATAAATCGCCAGCTTACCGGCCGCTTAGCAGATATACATTTCGCGCCTACTGAGGTTTCCCAACAAAATTTGCTTGATGAAGGATGTAAAAAAGATTCAATAAAGGTTGTGGGAAATACTGTTATTGATGCGCTCCTTTGGGCCGTTGATAAATTAAAAGACTATACGGACAATGAAATAGATTCTCTTAAGAAAATTTTATCGGTAGAGAAAAAGGTGATTTTAGTAACAGGCCATAGGCGCGAAAATTTTGGGGAAGGATTTATTAATATCTGTAAGGCAATCAAAAAATTATCGTCAAGGCCTGATGTTCAGATCATTTATCCTGTGCATCTGAATCCAAATGTACAAGGGCCGGTACATGAAATCCTCAAAGACATTCCGAACGTCAAATTGATCAGTCCGCTTGGATATCCTGCATTTGTTTGGCTAATGGAAAAAAGCTATTTGATACTCACCGACAGTGGGGGGGTTCAGGAGGAAGCACCCAGTTTGGGAAAGCCCGTACTGGTAATGAGAGATAATACTGAAAGGCCAGAAGCTTTGCAGGCAGGTACGGTTAAGTTGGTGGGAACCGTCAAGGAGCAGATTACCGGGGCTGCATTTCAGCTGCTTGATGATCAGCATGAGTATTCTTTGATGAGTAAGGCACATAATCCTTATGGTGACGGCAAAAGCTCAATACGGATTTTAGAAGTATTGAAGAATGGATAGGTCAATTCTATTTATGGCAGAATACCCAAATCAGGAAACTGCCAAAGAGGGGATGTCTCAGCGTATGATTGCTGTGGATCGACAGTTTGCCGATGATAAGCGCGCTTATCTTTTTGTCTCGCACCGGCTTTATGCGAAAAAAGAACAAAAGGAGATTTTCCCAGGTGTTATACAATATAGATGTAATCTTTTTGTCCACTTTTTCTTTATTTTACGTCTTTTCAGGAGCAGCAAACTAATCTATTTTCATTCAATCCAAAATGCCCTGCCGATCCTGCCAATACTATTGATTCTTACCCAGTCAAAATACATTCTTGATGTTCATGGCATTGTGCCTGAGGAGCACCTCTTAGCCGGTTATGCAAGCAAGTCAAAATTGTATGCCTTAACAGAACGTGTGTTGTTTAAAAGGCTTTTTTTAGCCATTTCTGTTACGGAATCCATGGCAAATCATTTTAAGAAAAAGTATCTTGGTTTGAACTACAAGAATCTGATCTACCCAATTATGCCCAACAATATCCAAAATGGTGTCAATCAGCAACCTATTGAGGAGTCAGATATGATAAATGTAGTATATAGCGGCAATCTACAGAAATGGCAAAATGTTGATCTGATGTTGGATATAATCGCTGATAATTTAAGCCCAAAAATCACGTATACCCTGCTTACGGGCAGCCCTGAAGAAATGAAAGCCAAAGCTGCTTCCAAAGGATTAGATGAGAAAAAGAATGTTTTCATCTATTCCGTAGCACCCGATGAGCTGGTCGGATATTATAACCGCGCTAATTACGGATTTATTCTAAGAGATGATATCCCTGTCAATAATGTAGCCTGCCCGACCAAGCTCGTTGAATATATGTACTACGGGATCGTACCGATAGTTAAATCGCCGAATATAGGCGATTTTGGAGCTTATGGTTTTGAATATCTTAAGGTAAATGATTTTTCATTAAATGCGCTTAAAGCGGTCAAAAGTAAAAAAAACAAGTCAATAATATCAGAAATGCTGGTCAATAGCCAGGAGACTGATATTAGGGAGTATTTAGTTAGTTTAGAACAACTGTAGCAGATGTTGATATATTATATGATCTTTTCAGTAGCTTTTACTTGCACAATCTTCGATTATGTGCAGGGTAAGCTTCTCAAATCGATTATATTTTTGCTTTTTTGTTCGATAGTGATCTGCTTCCCTGCATTTCGTACAGTTGGTGTAGATAACGATAGTATTAACTATGTCGAAATATTTAATTCAACGATAAACTATTCCTTATCAGATATCCTTGCCGGTAACTACTGGGAGAATACTGAAAGAGGGTACATGTTGCTGAACAAAGTGATTTCAATGGCCGGTGGGGACATAAATTGGGTGTTTTTTATTATGGCCGTTGCTACAGGTCTTTTCACTTATTCTTTTATCTATAAAGTAAGCCCCTTGCCCTTCACTTCAGTTTTATTTTATCTGAGTTTCTTCTATCTATATCGGGATTTTACCCAAATAAGATATGCATTAAGTGCTTCTATAGCATTTTATGCGATATATTTTTTAGCAAATAGACGATTCATACTGTTTTTGTTAAGTTTCATATTTGCCATGCTGTTCCATAATGCATCAGTGGTAATTTTATTAATTGCCCCATTTGTATTTTTGGTTAAAAACAAATATGTTTACCTGATCATGCCTGTTTTTTGTACGATTGGATTGTTTGTGAATTTTTTCCCTTTGCTTCTTTCCCTCGCAGGTGTACCTCAATACATGTCCGTATATCTGGAGGAATCAGGGGGAGCTGGGTTGGTCGTTACGGTTTTTGGTTTAGCTATTATGGCGATCTATACGCTGTTTTACAAGCGTTTGCAGGACAATGATCTTGATCTCTCATTCTATTACAGGGTTTTTGCTCTGGGAGTGTCTCTGAATATGCTTTTTTTTCAGTCTCCTATATTTCAGCGGTTTACCTATCTGTTGTTTCAGTTCGGTGTGATACTTTTACCTACTATGCTTGCGCAATTACAGAAAGGGAAAGATAAGTACTATTTTGTCCTCTTGCATTTTTTGTTTCTTTGCTTCCTTTTATATTATTCATATAAGCTGATAGACCCTCATTTGATAAGACCTTATTTTGAAATATAATGAAGAGAGTAGATATCTTAATGGCAACATATAACGGTGCAAAATATATTGAAGAACAAATTCTATCGTTGATAAACCAGTCCTATCAAGATTGGACCCTGCTTATCCATGATGACGGTTCCCAAGATGGGACAGTCGATATTCTTGAGATGTTTGTGCAGAAGGACAATCGTATAAATTTTATCCAGGATGGTATCAGATGCGGTGGAGCTGCAAATAATTTTATTCATCTTTTCAAATATTCTACCGCCGATATGATCATTTTCTGCGATCAAGATGACATTTGGCTAGAACTCAAACTTGAAAAACTGGTTGCTCTGATTGCAGACGAGGAAATGCCCTGTGCAGGCTATTGTAATGCGTTTGCTTATCGCGAAGGTAGAGTAACGGCTGAAAAAGTGAATCTGTTTGATAGGCATGATCTGAGGGATAGTTTGTTCTTAAATAGCGGTGCACAAGGTTCTTCTTTGATTTTCAATAGGGCTCTCTTAAACGAGATTATCGATCCTCCCCAGTATGTTTTCATGCATGATCATCTTGTTACCATTGCAGCAGTAACATTCGGGAAGCTTAAGTGCTTGGATGAATCGCTAATGTTGTATAGGCAACATGATAACAATGTCACTGGTAATGTTTCGGTCAAATATACCTCGAGAATCCGGACATTTTTGGATCGAAACAATCCGGTCTTGGATAGAAAACATTATCAGGCTAACTTATCTTTTTTTGATCATTATTCGGATAAAATGCCCAAAGAATCACATAGGCTGTTCAAAGCTTATCTGGAATTTCCAAAATTGGATTTGGCAGGTAGGATCATGACAATCATTCGTAACTCCTTTAGAATAGGATCGAATAGTTGGGTTCTTTTGACCAAGACGATAATTAGAAAACCAATTTAATTGATGGTAACAATATTTACTCCTACCTATAATCGGGCGAAACTTTTGCCGCGGCTCTTTGAAAGTTTGAAGAATCAGTCAGTTTCAACCTTTGAATGGATTGTTGTGGATGACGGGAGTACGGATGAAACTCAGGCATTTTTCGAGAGTATCCAATCATCAAAACTTCCTTTTAAATTGAAGTATGAGAAGCAGGAAAATGCCGGCAAACACATTGCGATCAACAGAGGTGTTCAGCTTGCGGAGACAGATATTTTTTTTATTGTGGATAGTGACGATTTTCTGGTACCTGACACGGTGGAGGTAATTAAAAAGGAATGGCTAAGGATTGATCGGGACGATTCCTTTGCAGGAATAGCGTTCAATAGATGTTTTCCCTCTGGTGAGGCTATAGGCGCTCCACAATATGAAGAGCTTAACTGCAGTCCGTTGGAATTCCGATATAAATACAAGGAGATTGGAGATAAAGCAGAAATTATACGGACCTCACTATTTAAAAAGTATCCATTTCCGCTCACGAAAGGTGAAAAGTTCTGCCCGGAAGCACTCTTTTTTAACCGTTTGAAAGATTTCAATTTGATGTATCTCAACATGAACAAATATGTATGCGATTATCAGCCAGATGGACTAACCGCTAAAATATTTTCAATAAGAATGAAAAGCCCTGTGAATACCTGCTTATGCTATGCTGAACTCGCCTCAATGCCAATCCCTCTTTTCCAAAAGTTTCGAGCACTGGTTAATTTTTACAGGTTTAAAAGGTATACTGGAAAAAGCTTAAGTTTAGACAAAACATTGCTTTTAATGAAACCTTTCGCAAAAGTGGCAGCTTCTGTGATCTATGAACTAAAAGATAAAAAATCTGTAAATGTTGAACTTTAATTTCAGCCGAAATAAAATATACCTGCTGTTATTCTTAATACTTTATATTAGTACCGGATGTGCACAACAATCAAGTACTAAGGTTCTCAATGTTAAAGATTATGGGGCCAAGGGAGATGGTAAAAGTGAAGATTATGCAGCTATACAGAAATGCCTAACAGAGGCTAAAAAATTTTCTAAAGTAAAGGTAATTGTTCCGTTTGGAACTTATAAGATTGGAAAAATGCTTGTGATGGATTTTCTTAGAGGAGACGTGAGCATCCTGGGACGGCAAAAGGGAGGGCTAAACCCAACCTTTTTATCACAATCGCAAGATCATATGTTTGTGGTGGTTGGATATCTATTTAATGAGTCTTCAGGAAATTTCCGGATTTCCAATTTAAACCTAGTCGGTAACAATACCCCGTTTAATGCACAGCACCCCAAGATTAATCAACTTAAATGGTCTGCTGGTTTAGCAATTTTCGATAAACGAGAAGCATATATTGACAATGTTACGATCAGGGATTTTTATGGCGAGGGAATTTACATCAGTACAACAAAACAGGAGGGCATTGCTGCAACTTCATGTTTTCAACGTGTGGAGATTTCCAATTCAAAGATTATCAACGTTTGGGGTTTCAATCCCAAAACTGATAATTATGGGGATGGTATTTATGTTTCCAATGCACGCTCAGGTATAATAAAAAACAATTTTGTAGAAAATAATACCCAAAAAACGCGTCAGCTTGGCCGTGCTGGCATTGTTATTGAGTATATGTGTCGCAGTTTAACTTTACAGAATAATAAGGTAATTGAGGGATATGATCGTGCATTACATGTTGAACAGACCGATGGTGGTCACAAAATATTTAATAATACATTCAATGGTAGCGATCTGGGGATGATACTTTCTGAAGATAATGCCCGGGGTGAGTACCAATCTGTATACATTGAAGGCAACTCATTCTCAAATAAAAATTTTAAAAAAAATGTGGGTCTTAGAAAAAGCTTTGCAAAGGATAGCCCTCAAGACAGGGCACTGATGTATATCACCACCAAAAATATATCCCCTACAAAAGGGATATTTATAAATGGTAATATATTCGAGATAGACGGAAATTTCACCTATGATTCTAATGCTATAATTAACAACCGCTCAGATAATTTAACACTCTCTAACAATATCATCAAAGTTATCAATACATCAAAAAAACTTTTTCTTAAGAATTTCTCAAACATTTCGAGGGGGAATGACTGGTCTAAACCTGATTATAGATAGTTTGCTTGTGAAACATATTCGTGAATTATATTCTTAGATGATAAATAGATTACCCTTATAATGATTCCGCAATGAAAGTGCTTCACATCATAAATTCACTCTATATCGGAGGGGCAGAAAAACTCATTGTGGATGCTTTGCCCATTTTTAAAGAAAAAGGCATTGAGATTTCCCTTTTAACTATTGGGTCGAGTAGAACATTTTTGGATGAGACGGTTAATCGCTATGGCATACCTTTCCATAGTTTAAATTCCCATAATGTTTACAACCCTTTAAATGCAATAAGACTGATGCGGTATCTCAAAGACTATGATCTTATCCATGTCCACCTGTTCCCGGCACAATATTGGGTTGCCATGGCGTCCTTTCTCAAACAATCAAGCGTTCCTTTAGTTTTTACAGAACATAACACTGAAAATCGCAGGTGGAACAATAGCGTGTTCAAACTTCCGGAGAAATTTGTATATAATCGCTATAATACTATCGTCTGTATAACCGAACAGGTTAAGGCTGCTCTAATTAAACATTTGCCACAGCTAAAGGGGAAAGCGATTACCATAGAGAATGGCATTGATATTTCCGTCTATACTAATGCGGATACTGCTGACCGGAAACTTTTCCCTGGGATTGAACAAAGAGATTATCTTATCTTAATGGTTGCGGCCTTTCGAGCACAAAAGGATCATGATACATTAATAAGAGCTGCAAAGATGTTGCCTAACCATGTTAAAATACTTTTTGTAGGTACAGGAGAACGGCTGAGTTTGTGTAAAGATATGGTAAGAGCGGAAGGGTTGGAAAATAGAATTTTATTCCTAGGTAATCGGAGTGATGTTCCAAGTCTCTTAAAGATGGTCGATCTTTCAGTGTTGAGTTCCCATTGGGAGGGCTTTGGTTTGTTTGCCGCAGAAAGTATGGCTGCAGGCGTACCGGTTTTAGCGTCAAAAGTCGCAGGATTGGCTGAAGTAGTAGAAGATGACAGCCTTCTATTTGATCCTGGGAATGAAGAGGAGCTGAGCAGAAAGATTTTGCAATTAATCACAAACAAGTCTTTTTTTGAGCAGGTAAAGAACCGAGCAGCACTTCGGGTAAAGGTTTACGATATTTCAAGGATGGTTGACCGCGAAATTAAATTATATGAAGAGATATTAAATAGAAAAAAGATTGGCAATGCATAAAATAGTAAGAACCTCGACGATACCAGCATCGTTAGCCGTCCTACTTAACGGCCAGTTAAAATTTCTAAACGAACATTTTGAGGTCGTTGCTTTGTCAGGAGAAGGTCCTGACTTAGACAGAGTGCAATCAAGAGAGGGTGTTCGTGTAATTAGTGTTAATATGGAGCGAAAAATATCTCCCTTCAAAGATTTAATTTCTTTAATTAATCTCTATCGTGTTTTACTGAAGGAAAAACCTTTGATCGTACATTCAATAACACCTAAAGCCGGTCTTTTAACTATGGCAGCAGGGTATTTTGCTGGAATCCCTATTCGCATGCATACATTCACAGGGCTGATCTTTCCTACTCGAAAAGGAAAAATGCAAAAACTTCTTATAGCCATGGATCGGCTTTTGTGCAAATTCGCAACTCACATCTATCCGGAAGGGCAAGGGGTAATGAATGATTTGCGCAGGTTCAATATTACGACCAAGCCTTTGAGTGTAATTGGAAATGGAAATGTTAATGGAATCGATGAGAATTATTTCGATCCAGCCATGATAGGCAATGCCCAAAAGGAAGCGTTGCGCTCTAAATTGGGCATTGGATCAGATGACTTTGTTTTTGTTTTTGTAGGCCGTCTGGTTGGTGATAAAGGTATAAATGAATTGATAATTGCGTTTCAGCAGTTTTCCAAGGATACGCCCAATGCCAGGCTTTTGTTAGTTGGTGAACCCGAGCCTTTGCTCGATCCGCTGCGTAAGGAAACCATTCAGGAGATCGAGATGAACCACTTGATAATCTGTGTAGGATTTCAAGATGACGTCCGACCCTATTATGCTATTTCTCAGGTACTAATTCTTCCGAGCTGGCGCGAGGGATTCCCCAATGTTGTACTTCAGGGCGGAGCAATGGGCCTTCCTTGCATTGTTACCGATATTAATGGTAGTAATGAAATTATCAGCAATAATGAGAATGGACTAATTGTGGAAGTAAATGATCCGATTGGCTTGAAGAGGGCAATGGACATGTTTATAAATGATCAGAATTTTTATCAAAAAGCAGCATCAAAGGCACGGATTAACATTGTTGAAAATTACCGACGAGATTTAGTTTGGAATGCTTTATTGAATGAATATAATTTATTGATTGAAAATGTATAAAACTATAATAAAAAGGGTGTTAGATTTTTTAATTTCAGTTGTAGCTTTCGCGCTTCTTTCGCCTATTTTTTTAATTGTAACGATACTTCTTCTTTTTGCTAACAATGGTAAGCCCTTCTTTTTTCAGGTAAGGCCAGGCAAAAACGAAAAGCTGTTCAGGATTATCAAATTCAAAACAATGAACGACAGGTTAGATATCAAGGGACAACTATTACCAGACCATTTACGGCTTACTGCCGTTGGCAGATTTGTTAGAAACAGTTCTCTTGATGAGCTGCCGCAATTGCTGAATGTGATCATCGGCGACATGAGCCTAATTGGTCCCAGACCCCTTTTACCGCAATATCTACCGCTTTATAGTGAGGACCAAAAAAAAAGACATGCTGTGCGTCCGGGTATAACAGGTTGGGCGCAGGTCAACGGAAGGAATGCGATCTCTTGGAAAGAAAAATTCTTACTTGATTGCTATTATGTAGATCACATCTCTTTTGGTTTAGATTTACATATTCTTTACCTTACTTTTGTCAAGGTTTTCAAAAGGGAGGGTGTGAATGCGTCCGAGAACACCACTATGGAAGCTTTTAACGGAAATAACTGATCAATGAGAAATATTATAATTTATGGTGCCGGGGGATTTGGGCGAGAGGTACACGTACTTTTGAAGCAAATTAATTTACATGAGCCGACTTTCAATATCCTGGGGTTTGTTGATGATAATCCAGCTTTGGGAGAAGGTGAGGTTAATGGTTTGCCTGTTTTAGGAAACATTGAGTATTTAAAAGGCTATGAAAGGCAGGTGGAGGTTGTCGTAGCATTGGTTCACCTGACCAAGAACCAGCTTGTTGACAAGCTAAAGTCAAACCCCAATCTCATTTTTCCAAATGTTATTCATCCTGGTATTTACTGGGATGATACCAATCAAATCGGAGAAGGCAATGTATTATGTCATGGTATGAATCTAACCTGCAATATAAAGATCGGAAATTTTAATGTCTTCAATGGAAGAGTTGGTCTCGGTCACGATGTCTCCCTTGGAAGCTATAATCTGTTCGGCCCCAATTCATTCATTGCAGGTACCGTTACTATAGGAGATTTTAATATCTTTGCAATGAACTCTTCAGTTATACAGCAGAAAAAAGTTGGAGATTTTAACAAAATAAATTTAAATTCTGTCATAATCAGAAATACTGGAAACCATGGTGTATACTTTGGTGTTCCTGCAACAAAACAATCATTTTAATAAAAAATGCACTATGGATATTAACGATTTTATAAAAAACTTTGCAGACCAATTTGATGAAACGCCTTTAGAACAATTTTCATCATCTACCAACTTTAGAGATCTTGACGAATGGGATTCATTGACCTCATTATCTATTATCGCGATGGTAGATGAGGAATATGGTGTTAAACTGACAGGTGAGGACTTCAGGAATTCAAATACAATTGAAGACATTTTCAATTTAGTGAGTTCTAGGGTATAACTATTATGGCCTGTTTTACAATACCCAATGTTAAATTAGTCGGAATCTCAGCCTGCGTTCCTGAAAAGGTGATTTCCAATCTGGATCACCCCTATTTTTCAACTGAGCAGATGACTCCCTTTGTCAATAGTACCGGAGTGAATCAAAGGTATATTGCAACAGAAGAACAAACAACTGCCGATCTGTGCTACAAAGCTGCAGAAGATCTGATAGCAAAGTTAGGTTGGGAAAAGTCTGAAATTGATTTACTGATATTGGTCACCCAAACTGCCGACTATAAACTACCTGTTACATCCGCTATACTTCAGGATCGGTTAAATTTGCCAACAACTTGTCTAGCTATGGACATTCCCCTGGGGTGTTCTGGATATGTCTATGGTGTATCCACCATTGCATCTTTAATTAATGCTGGTGCGGCACGCAAAGGGTTGCTCCTTGTTGGCGAAACGAACTCAAAAGTAGTTTCTCCGTTTGATAAAAGTACTGAGCCACTTTTTGGTGATGCAGGAACAGCATCAGCATTTGAGTTTGATGCCAATGCTGTCCCAATACCTTTTTCTTTAGGTACTGATGGTAGTGGTTATAAGGCGATTATCATCCCTGCCGGAGGAGCAAGGACTAAAACTGATGAAACATCACTAAAATTTGAGCAAGTAGAAGATGGGATAAACAGGAACCAATGTTCGCTTGTAATGGATGGAATGGATGTGTTTTCTTTCGGAATTTCAAGAGCGCCATCGGCAGTCAGGGAATTATTGGAATATACGAATAAGGAAACCGAAGAGATTGATTATTTTGTTTTTCACCAGGCTAATCTTTTTATGAATAAAAAGATCGTAAAAAAACTGAAGATACCAGAAGAAAAGGTTCCGTATACTTTAGATAAGTATGGGAATACGAGCTCAGCAACCATTCCTCTTACAATTGTCTCTGAATTGAAGGATAAACTTTCTTCCGGAAGGCATCAGACGCTTTGCTGCGGTTTCGGAGTTGGGCTATCTTGGGGTACAATGGTATTGAATACAGAAAATCTTATTGTAACAGATATTACCCAAATTTAAATTGATATGCTGAAAAAGTCATATTATTATTCTGAGGATCATCTGCAGATAGAAAATGAAAAGATATTCTCCAATACATGGATATTTGCATGTTTAACTGAGGAAATCAAAGTAAATAGCGATTTTGTAACCTTGGAGATTGGTGGCAATCCGATAGTAATTCAAAATTTCAAGGGCGAACTCAGGGCATTCCAGAATATTTGTACGCATCGTTTCAATAAGATTCAAACACAGGAGTTTGGCCGCAGGGCTTTAACATGCGGGTATCACTGCTGGTCTTTTGATAAGGAAGGCGCTCCATCGTTTATGCCTAAAAAGGAAACTTTTAGTGCCTTTAAGGGAATACAAGCAATTCCCAGTGAATTTTGTTTAAAAAAATACCAGGTTGAAGTGTGCGGGCATTTTGTGTTTGTCCTTCTCAATGAAAACCAGACTATTGATCTTAGGTCACACCTGGGTGAATTTTATAATAAGCTGGAAGAACTTTCCGCTAATATCGGCAGCCGTACCCACATAGCTGATCTACCGCACAAAGCGAACTGGAAAATGCTAATTGAAAACGTACTCGAATGTTACCATTGCTCGGTTGTTCATAAAGAAACTATATATGGAAAATTAGGTATAGGGGGGCTCGCAATTTCTGATATTGAGCACTATCAAGCTCATTCAAGTTGCCACTTTCCAAAGACGGTAAAAAAAATAGACGCTAAAAAAAACAAAATCCTTGCTTTTTTAGAGGATAGAGCATACAAACATCAGTCTTTCTATCACTTATTTATCTTTCCCAATCTGGTTATTTCTTCCACGGAGGGAGCCAGTTTTTACGTTGGCCAGTTATTTCCGTTAACAGCTACCGAAACCAATTTAAAAATCAGATTTTTAGAGCCGAACATCAGTTATGACAGTGTTAATCCGAGCCTGAGGGCTGCATTAGCTGATGAATCCGTAAGGCTGGGCATCGAAATTCTACAAGAGGATAGACAGATACTGGAAAATATCCAAAAAGGTATTAGCCATTCAAGTAGTCCAGGTATAATAAGTGATGAGGAAGTTAGAATACAATATTTTTTTGACGCATATAACAAAGCGATAGCAGAGTAATGGAAGATATTTTCTCTTTACAAGGTTTGAGGATTCTAGTGACCGGAGGGTCTTCTGGGATAGGTTATCAAACATGTAAAACAATTGCCCAAATGGGTGCCACAGTCATTGCCTCAGGCAGAAATGAGGATAATTTAAGGAAACTTATTGGTGAGCTTAAAGCGGGTGACCATAGTTATATCCGAGCTGATATCACACAGGCTTCAGACCGAAGCAAGATTCTGGACTCTATTCCTTCAATTGATGGGTTTGTACATTCTGCCGGAGTGGTGATGCTTGCACCATTGAAGTTTATCAAAGAGGAAACCATGGATACAATCTACAATGTAAATTATAAGTCGGTCGTATTGTTACTTCAAGGTATGGTGAAAGCCAAAAAGATTAACAAAGGTGCCTCTTTAGTATTGGTTTCTTCGGTGGCGGGATTATTTGGAATGAAGGGAAATGGAATGTATGCCGGAACGAAAGGCGCATTGATTTCTGCAACAAAGGTTTTTGCAAATGAGCTTGCGGCTCAAAAGATCAGAGTAAACTGCATTGCGCCGGGAATGGTGAGAACAGCGATCACAGAAGAGACGATCAATACCCTATCTGCAGAAGTTGTTGCTATGGACGAAGCTAAATATCCGCTAGGTTATGGTGAGCCAGAGGATGTGGCAAGCCCCATCGCGTTTCTGTTATCCCCGGCAAGTAAATGGATTACAGGTCAAACCATTGTTCTTGACGGTGGCAGAACAGCCATAATTTAATATGATGAAAGCATACTTGAAGGCCATTTCCTACTATTTGCCACCTCAGGGTTTAGGTAACGAAAAAATCAATGAAATGTTTCCTGAATGGTCGGCAGACAAGATATCATCTAAGACTGGAATATATAACAGATATATAGCAGATGAAACCACCTTTTCGTCTGATTTGGGTGTTTATGCAGCCAAGAAATTATTTGCAGAACACCAGATCTCACCGGGTGAGATAGATTATATACTATTCTGTACCCAGAGCCCCGACTATTTTTTGCCTACAACGGCGTGTCTTGTTCAGGAAAGACTAGGCATTCCGATCAGCGCTGGTGCACTTGATTTTAATTTGGGATGCTCCGGATACATATACGGTTTGAGTTTAGCGAAAGGTTTGATTTCCTCAGGAGATGCATCAAATGTATTGCTTATCACCGCAGAAACATATAGCAAGTTTATTCATCCAAGGGATAAGAGTAACAGGACTATTTTTGGTGATGCCGCATCTGCTACGTTAATCTCCGCTACTGAAGGCTTAGCTGAAATTGGAAAAACTGTTGTTGGCACCGA
The DNA here is from genome assembly GCF_042464845.1 of Pedobacter sp. BG31. Taxonomy (NCBI): domain Bacteria; kingdom Pseudomonadati; phylum Bacteroidota; class Sphingobacteriia; order Sphingobacteriales; family Sphingobacteriaceae; genus Pedobacter; species Pedobacter sp. BG31. The sequence continues at coordinate 42,736 of NZ_JBHNZK010000007.1, read as the reverse complement.
TGGCAGTGGAGCGGAAAATCTAATTGTTAAAAGAGGAGGAATGCGGTTTCCAAAGGATACAGACGAAAAAGTATCTGTGGATGAATACGGGAATTCCCGTAACGAGAATTACTTGCTGATGAATGGATCTGAAATCTTCAATTTCACCTCTGAAATGGTGCCTGGTCTGGTAGATAATACCATTTCGAAAAATCAGCTTACAAAAGATGAAGTTGATCTGTTTGTTTTTCATCAGGCGAATAAATTTATGCTGAATCACCTGAGAAAGAAAATTTCAATTCCAGAGGAGAAGTTCTTTTACTTTTTACAGCATTGTGGAAATACCGTTTCCTCAACCATTCCGATTGCGCTTTACCATGCAATTAAGGAAAACAAGTTTTTAGGAAATGTTTTATTGGCTGGTTTCGGAGTAGGTTACTCTTGGGGCGCTACTGTTTTGACTGTTACTAAATGATCTAGATAAATTGAAAAATAAGATATGGTTATCCTCTCCACACATGGGGGGACGTGAACAAAGTTATATAAATGAGGCGTTCTCTGAAAATTGGATTGCTCCCCTAGGCCCGAATGTTGATGGATTTGAAGCAGACCTGCAAGCTTATGTAGGAGTAAAGTATGCTGCAGCATTAAGCTCAGGTACAGCCGCTATACATCTTGCTTTAATCCTGCTGGGAGTAGGATATGGCGATGAAGTTATTTGTCAAAGTCTAACTTTTTCGGCCTCAGCCAATCCAATTGTTTATTGTGGAGCAGATCCTGTATTTGTAGATAGCGAGCCAGAAACCTGGAACATGAGCCCTGAGTATTTGGAAGAAGCAATAAAAGATAGAGTCGCCAAAGGAAAAACAGTAAAAGCAATTATCGTCGTTCATCTCTATGGCATGCCAGCAAAGATGTCTGAGCTAACTAAGATTGCTGACAAATACAATATTGCTATTATTGAAGATGCAGCAGAGGGCTTAGGATCTAAATATAAGGGCAAACCTCTTGGTTCTTACGGGGATTTTGGCGTTCTTTCATTCAATGGAAACAAGATCATCACCACCAGTGGAGGTGGCGCATTATTGGGTAATAATGAAAATGCCATTAAAAAAGCAAGATTCCTTGCTACCCAGGCCAGAGATGATGCACCTCATTATGAACATAGTCAGATTGGTTACAACTATAGAATGAGTAATATTGCGGCAGGTATTGGAAGAGGACAGATGGAGGTACTTGATGATAGGATCAGTCAGCGGCGGGCTAACTTTAAATATTATGTTGATCATCTCAAAGATATTCCAGCAATAAGCTTTCTGGAAGAACCTTCCGGTTTTTATTCCAACAGGTGGTTAACCTGTATTTTGATTGATCCATCTCAAGGCGTTAGTCCGGAGATGATCAGGGTAGCATTAACCAATGAAAATATTGAGTGCCGTCCCCTTTGGAAACCGATGCACATGCAGCCGGTTTTTAGTAAATATTCTTTTTATGGCAACGGGACTGCGCAAGGTCTGTTTGAAAAAGGTCTGTGCCTTCCCTCCGGATCAAATCTTTCTAAAGCTGATCTTGATAGGGTGATTACATCCATTCGTGAAGCGTTTCAAGTATAAGAAAGTTTTTGAAATAATAGCATGTATCTACTAAATATCCGGCAAGGTATTCTCATGTGTTATTAAAAACTGCTTGTCGCTGTTTTTTAAGAGATTGTAATAGATGAAAGATATGGCCTGTTCTTGAAATAGTTGGATGTTTATGTAGATTTGTAAATGAGCATAGCCATTTCAATTGTATTGTATGATAACGGTGATGAACTTATTGAGGCCATCGAATCGGTACTTGCGATAGAGGCTGATTTTCAACTATATTTAATTGATAACTCTAAAACAAACGTACTCAAAAAATATGCTGTCGATCCGCGTATTACCTACATCTTTAATGCTACAAACCTTGGCTACGGCGCCGCGCATAATATTGCCTTGAGAAAATCCATTGAGCAACGCATCAAATATCATTTAATCATGAATCCCGATGTCAGTTTTGAGAAGGGAACAATGGAGAAAATAACGGGTTTTATGGATGATCATCCGGATATCGGGGCGCTGATGCCAAAAATCTACTATCCACAAGGGCATCTTCAGCGGCTTTGTAAGTTGCTGCCCACCCCTTTTGACCTGATCGGAAGAAGGTTTTTGAGTAATACCCAATGGGCTGCACATCAGAATGCAAAATACGAACTTGATCAATTCGGTTATAATAAGATACTAAACACACCCGTTTTATCCGGGTGCTTTATGTTTTTAAGAACTGCTGCACTGGAGAAAACAGGTTTGTTTGATGAGCGTTTTTTTATGTATCTTGAGGACTATGACCTGGCAAGAAGGATCAATCGGTTTTACCGGACTGTTTTTTTTCCGGGTGTCAGCATTGTGCATGGTTTTAAGAAAGGTTCCTATCAGGATCCAAAATTATTAAGGTTTCATATACAGTCTGCCGTCCGTTACTTCAATAAATGGGGCTGGTTCTTTGACCAGGAAAGACAGCGGTTAAATGACAATGTTTTAAAACAGATTTCAGCACCATATTGAGAAAACAGGCGAGCTTTATATTTGGCATCCGTGTAGTCAGACTGGCTTTTGCCATTCTGAACCTTTCTTTTTCTGCAAGGTATTTTGGCGTCAGCCTCCAGCGCGATGTCTGGCTCCTGGCCTTAAATGCTATTGTTATACTGGATATTGCCGTTTGGGCCCCGTTGAATGATACGTTCAGAGCTAAGTTTTTATTCATTAAAGCAAAGGATGGGGAAGCGAAGGCATTACTGCATACCAGGTCATTATTGTTGGTTATTAACCTGATTACCTGTGTACTTGTTGTGTTAATTATGCTTTTTCCCGGGGTAATAGGCCAGCTTCTTGCTCCGGATTATGGAGAGCATGAGCAAATCACGTTAAAGTTTATGATCCGCATAGTAGCGCCGTCTTTTCTGATTAATCAAATCACAAAAATCCTGATCAGTATTCTCAATACCTATAATTCATTTATCATTCCAGAGATTACCGGATTCATTACACAGGTATTTACGCTGGTGGTCATCATTACCCTGGCCCCATCAATAGGTATTATTTCTTTAGCCATTTCCTATTATGCTGGTTTAATACTTTTACTCATCATGCTGCTTGTGCAGTTAAAAAAACGAAATATAAACCTGTTCGCAGGAATTTTTTCGGCAAATCTCCGTATAGCCTTACCCTTTTTCGCCTTTTCCCTCCCTTTTTTCTTACCTCATTTTACTTCTCAGATTAATGTGATTGCAGAGAAATCCTTAGCTACATCTGCTGCTATCGGTTCAGTTTCCATTTTAGATTATGCGCGGAAGTTTTCCGATATTCCTCTGGATGTACTCATTGGTATTCTGGTTTCACTCCTGGTGCCTGTGCTTAGCCTTAAATTCTCCACCGGAATGATGAAGGATTTTTTTGAAGCCTTCAAAAAGATTTATCAGTTTGGCTTCCTCATTCTGGCCCTGATTATCGGGTTGTTTACAGGCTGTTCAGGCGCTATTGTAGATTTTTTGTATAAGAAAGGAAATATCAGTGCGCTGTCGCTATCCAAAATCAGCGAATTAACAATGGGCTATAGCTGGGCGGCTTTCGGGATTTTTTTGTACCATATTTATGGTTTGTCTCTCCTCTCCTCTGGCAAAGGAAAGCTATTTGCCGTTTACGGTACGATGGCTCAGCTGGTGATGATTGGCATGAATTTTTATTTTTTTAAAGATTACAGCCTCTATATTTTTCCTTTTTCACTGGGGAGTTCCCACCTGATTGCGGCCATCGTTATGGCCTTTTACTTTCCGGTCAGAAACAACGGTTTATTAATCATTACCGTTAAATATAGTTTAGTGGTTTTAGTAACTGGTTTTTTGATGTACCTCCTGCATATTTATCTAAGTGATTTCGGAACGCCAATCTTGGTCATCATTTTTAATGTTATCGCGTTAAAACTTATCTTAGTAGCTATGATATTTATTGCCCGGTTAGAGGAACGCACTATTATTCTAAAATATCTGAAAAAAATTGTTCCCTAGCCTGTTGAACGCCTTAAACTATGGATCTTTCCTTTATTATCATCAATTACAACACAACGGCTCTTACTTTAGCTTGTATAGGATCGGTTTACCGGTTTACAAAAGATAATACATTTGAGGTTATACTTATTGATAATGCTTCTGCCGACCGATCGATTCTTGAGGTGAAGGCTTTATATCCGGATGTGATCTTTCTGGAGTTATCAGAAAATGTTGGTTTTGGAGGTGCGAATAACCTGGGGATTGCACATGCAAATGGTAAATACCTTTTTTTGCTCAATTCTGATACCCTTCTCACCAGTGATGCCGCAAGTGTCTTTTTTAAATTTATGGAAGAAGAAAGGCATAAGCAGGTGGGCTGCTGTGGTGCTGCTTTAATTGATGGCGATGGCCATGATCAGATTTCGTATGGCAACTTTCCATCCTTAAAAGAAGCTTTTTCTGCTTTAGGCTTCTTGAGGTTGTATCCCGGTTATTATAGAACAAAACTGAGCAGTGGGGTAAAGAACCACTCTGAAGAGACCAGGACTGTGGATTACATCTGTGGTGCAGATATGTTCCTGCGAAAGACTGTTTTGGAGACAACAGGTTGTTTTGATCCGGATTTTTTTCTTTATTTTGAAGAGGTTGAACTCTCGTTGAGAATAAAAAAAGCAGGCTATCTTTCCGTAATCTTACCAAAAGTGAAAATTATACACTATGAAAGTGCATCCTTGGGAGGTAGCCTGCTGAATATTCAAAAAGCAAAATACCTGGCCAGGAGCAGGTATCTTTATTTTAAAAAAAGCCGTGGTATGCTTTCCGCTATGCTGATTAACAAAGTATATGCCTTGCAGGCACTTGTATTTTTTATAGTAAAGCAAAAACTGTCGTATCTGAAAATAGCAGGCATTCTGTTTAGGGCTTAACAACGTTACCATGAAAAAAATACTATTGGTCTGTACAGTTCCGGCGCTTGAGTCTTATAATATAGGGATCGTGAGTGCAGCCCTTGCTGATAAAAATATGGGTTTTTATGCGGTTGTTTTTTTAAATGGTCAGGATAAGCGGAGCAATGCGGAATTGATGGCAGACTATGCTGTTGCTATGGATCGGCGTAACAGGATAAAATTTTACCACCTGCATAAGAATAAGGTGATCAGAATTCTTTCTAGTGGTAGATACCTGGACCTTGTTGCGGAGTTTGCCTGCAGGGAGCTCATTTCCAAAATTCATTTTATATCACAGGATGTGATGCTTTCTGCTCATCTTGCTAAATTCAAAAACTTCGAATTGTACTATACCGTCCATGATTTTGTAGCACATCCGGCAAAACTCAACCTGCTTCAGCGGGCCAAACACTATTATTTCAGGATCAGGAAAGACAAATTGTTAATTAAACAGATCAATAACCTGGTTACCAATAGCCGCTCTCAGCATCAGGCTTTGCTAGCGCATTATCCGGCAAAAAAAATATCATGGCACCGAATGCCGGGTATGGTCACCAGGAAAATCCTAAATGGAAATCAGGACATTCCCGAACTTAAGGATGTGAAAGACTATGTCCTTTTTTTTGGAAGGATTGAGGTGTACAAAGGAGTCGAAACTTTATATCACCTATTTTTAACCCGATCTGAATTACGCGGAACAAACCTCGTTATTGCCGGTAAGGGGGATGTTTATTTTAAACGCAACCCGGAAAAGGAAGATCATATTATATTCCTCAACCGGTTCATTGCCGAAGAAGAGGTAGCTGCTTTATTCAGAAAAGCAAAATTCCTGGTTCTCCCCTATCTGAGTGCCACACAATCTGCAATCAGTTCGATCAGCTATCATTTTAGAAAACCGGTTATTGCCTCATGCGTTGAAGGCCTTGCCGAAAGCGTGGATCATGAACGGACAGGGCTTTTATATTCGATTAAAGAACCTGATCAACTATTAGCTGCTATTTTGAGGTTATGTTCTGATGTGTCATTAATTGAAAATATCTCTGAAAATTTAAATAACGGCAATCAGCTATATGATGTATGTAAGTTGCAGGAGGAGCTGGCCCTGGTTTATCAAAATAATGCGTTATGAGAGTTGCGTTTTTAATTACCTCACTTGCCAATAAGGGTCCGGTGATTATGTTGCGTGCATTGGTACGGCATCTGGTGCAGTATGCAGGCTATCATTGCAAGGTTTATTATTTTGATGACCTGATCGATCTGGAATTTGATTGTGAGGTAAAACAAATCAGTTTTTTTGATCCCATTGAATTTCACTCTTTTGATATCATCCATTCACACCTGTTCAGGCCCGATCTATATTGTTTGTTTCACCATCAAAAAATAAAAAAATCTAATATAAAACTGGTGTCTACAATTCACACGGCCATTTATGATGATCTGGCATTTACCTATGGAAGATTTACAGCGAATCTTCTCATCCCTGCCTGGAAGTTGGCCTGGAAAAAAATGGATCATGTGGTGGTGTTGACCCAGGCTGCAAAAGATTACTACCGCAAAACTAAATTCAAGTCGCTGAGTGTAATCAGTAATGGAATAAATATTCCCTCGCCCGCAGAAAAAATTCCCGAAGCAGATCTTGCGGAACTGCTTGCGTTTAAAAGAAATCATATCCTTTTAGGTACAGTCTGTAGTATGGATAAGAGAAAAGGGCTGGAGCAAATAATCAAATTGCTGGCCATTAAACAGGAGTATGCTTTTCTTGTTATCGGTGATGGTATGGAAAAGGCAGGTTTAATGGAACTGGCCATAGCATATAAGGTTTCTGACCGGTTTAAAATCATGGGCTTTAGAGCAGACGGCTATCGTTACATCCCCCATTTTGATATGTATGTTTTACCTTCCAGATCAGAAGGAATGCCATTGGCATTGCTCGAAGTAATGGCTTTAAACGTTCCTGTGGTTTGTTCAGCTATTCCTTCGCTGGCAGAACAGTTTGGGGAAGATTTTTTTTATTATTTTAAACTTGATGATATCGCTGAGTTGAAACTTGCATGTGAATCAGCAGAAAAAGATGCAGGGTTTAGAAGCGGGATGTCGCTTAAATTTTATAGCATTAACTTCACAGGTGAAAAAATGGGTACAAATTATTCGAATTTATACAACTCTCTGCTTAATATACCTTAATTTGCAGATAAATAGTCTTTAATGCGTTGTTTTTTTATATTCCTGAGTAGTTTTTTGGTTGTATTTACCATTATTCCCCCGCTTATCAAGGTAACAGGCAGAAGCAGATTGTTTGATGCACCTTCCGAACTGAGAAAGATTCATACCAGTGCTGTACCAAATGCAGGTGGAATCGCCATTTTTATTGGGTTCTTGTTTTCCTGTTTGATATTTATACCATTAAATCTGTTGCCTCAGGCCAATGTTTTGATGGCCTCAGCTATGCTTATCTTTATAATGGGCCTAAAAGATGATATCGATAGCCTCGAACCTTATAAAAAGTTTGTGGCCCAGTTTGCGGCAGCGCTCATGATCGTGTTTTTGGCTGATATCCGGATTACCAGTCTATACGGAACATTTGGAATCAATGAATTGTCTTATCAGGTTAGTGCGGGATTAACTGTTTTTTCATTTGTGGGGGTGGTAAATGCCTATAACCTAATTGATGGTATTGATGGTCTTGCCAGTTCCTTAGGCATATTACTCTGTACACTGTATGCCTATCTTTTTTTTCAGGTAGAACAGCTTGGCTATGCTTATCTTGCAGCCTCTTTTGCAGGTGCATTAATTGGCTTTCTCTTTTTTAATTTTTCGCCGGCAAAATTATTTCTGGGCGATTCCGGTTCTTTATTACTGGGTTTTATAGCCGCCATTCTTAGTATTAAAGTATTAAATACAGATCTTGCCGGGCGTTTTGTTTCAGTGGAACCGCATATAGCGTCTATCCCGGGTTTAGTGGCCGCGATATTAATTATCCCTGTTTTCGATACATTGAGGGTTTTTACGATACGTATCCGAAAGGGATTATCGCCGTTTACAGCAGACAGTAACCATTTACATCACCGCCTGCTTTCATTAGGACTTAATCATATGCAGGCCACTGCGATTTTACTGCTAATCAATCTGCTATTTATTATTTTAGCCTTTTTGCTACAGGAATTGGGGAACAACCTGCTTATCATCGTGATTGCTCTTATCATGCTGATCATCAACAGTCTGTTGTCACTAATGATTTATCGTGCAAAAAAAAATATTTAGTGCTATGGTTTCTTGTCTATCGGTAACAAAAAATGAGTTAAAAGAATATGGGTTTTTTAAATGCCAGAACAGATCTTTTGCAATGGGCAAAAGCAAATAAGGCTGCTTATCAGCGTGCCCTTCCTTTTCCAAATATCGTTTTTACTGATTTCTTTGATGAAGAAATGCTCAGTCATGTATTGCGTGAATTTCCGGATCTGGCGAAAGCAAAAGAAGTTCAGCATTACGATAATCATAACGAGAAAAAATACCAGGCAAAAGGAGAAGCTGTATTTGGCGACACCATGAGGCAGCTTATGCATTATTTGAATTCACAGCCCATGCTTGAATTTTTACAAGAGCTCACCGGGATCAAAGAGGTTTTATTACCAGACCCTTATTTTGTTGGCGGCGGATGTCATGAAATCAAACCCGGCGGGCTGTTAAAAGTACATGCAGATTTTAATAAACACGAGCTTACCGGATTGGACCGGAGGATTAATTTATTGATTTATTTAAATAAAGACTGGGAAGAATCTTTTGGGGGGCATTTTGAGTTATGGAACCAGGAGATGACACAGGCGGAAAAACGTGTTTTGCCGGTTTTTAATACCGTAGCAATTTTTTCTACAACTTCCTTTGCTTACCATGGCCATCCCAATCCCTTAACATGCCCGCCCCACCGCAGCCGCAAATCACTTGCGCTATATTACTATACAAATGGCCGACCAGCGGAAGAGGTAAATCCGGATATTAAAGCGCATAGCACTATTTTTGTAGGCAGAAAGGATATCGCTGATGACGTAAAAAAAATAAAAAGACCCTTTAAAACCATTTTATTAGACTATATTCCTCCAATTGTTGTTAAATTGATGAAAAAAACACGGTAACTACCTATCAGCTACGTATATTTGCCGACAAAGTCGTGTATATATGAATAAAATTTTCCTCTTTTTATCGGTCGTACTCATTTCCGCAGGCGCAAAAACCTTTGCCCAAACACTACCTGTTGGTTTGTTAGACCATATTGAAGACAACCTGAGGAGGCAACAGCTGCTGGGCAACGATACCTCTAAAAGTTCATTTCTGGCTCGGCCACTAAATATTTCATCCGGAAATAACTTTCTTCTTGATGCTGCCGATGGGATTTATTTAGATAACTTCCGCAAAAAGATACTTTCCACTCCGAATAACATTTTCGCGCTATATGTTTTGCCGGTAACATGGCAGCAGCAAATCAATACCGATCACCCCTATGGCTGGAATGACGGGTCAATGGTTCAGGCCAGAGGCTACCAGACTCAGGTTTCTGCAGGTTTTTTTGCAAAACTAGGTCCTTTAAGTATCCAGCTTAAGCCAGAATATGTATACGCGCAAAATAAAGCCTTTACTGAGCTCTATCAGGCAGATAATGGCCCTGATTTTTTAAAAAAATATGCCCAGATGGCGAATTGGATTGATAATCCAGACCGTTTTGGCACAGGAACTTACTCGAAACTTACATGGGGTCAGAGTAACGTTCGCTTAACATTTGATCCGGTTTCCATAGGCCTCTCAAATGAAAATTTATGGTGGGGGCCAGGCGTTAGAAATTCTCTTTTAATGAGCAATACCGCAAGTGGATTTAAACACCTTACGCTGAATACAACACGGCCCGTAAATACCCCTATCGGCTCATTTGAAACTCAAATTATTGCAGGGAGATTAGAAAGTTCAAAAATAATTCCAAATAATCCTCTTTTTGTTTCCAAGCCTGATGACTGGCGATATTTATCCGGAATGGTCTTTACGTATCAACCCAAATGGATTCCTAACCTGTTCCTGGGTTTCGACCGGAGTTTTATCGTGTATAGAAAAGATATGGGAAATTCTTTTGGCGATTATTTTCCGCTTTTTGCACCTGTGGAAAAAGTTAGTGTCATAAATGGATCAAACGATGAAGACAATAGGAAACGTGATCAGTACGCGTCCTTTTTTGCCAGATGGGTAATGCCTGAAAGCCATTCAGAGGTTTATTTGCAATACGGTAGAAATGATCATCCCTATAATCTACGCGATGCCCTGCAAGAGCCCGAACATTCACGTGCATATATTGCCGGTTTCCGGAAACTCATTCCATTGAGAAAAGATGATGAATTTGTTCAGGTGGGTATAGAATTAACTCAATTGGAAGGTGCACGTACAGGAGTGGGGCGTGAACAACCAACATGGTATGTTCATCATCAGGTAAAAGACGGTTATACCAATATGGGGCAGGTTCTTGGCGCAGGAATTGGCCCGGGCAGTAACCTGCAGTCTTTAGATGTAAGCTGGGTAAAAGGCATGAAAAGAATAGGTTTACAAATTGAAAGGCTGGTGAATAACAATGATCTCTATTACGCTGCCATTACGACAGATAATAGAAGGAAATGGATTGACCTGTCTTTTTCGGGTAAGTTTGATTGGACTTATAAAAACTTTATACTGAATTCAGAACTGGGTTATATCCGTTCACATAATTATCAATATGTAATCAAGGGTGACTCATTTGAAAGGGATAAATTTTGGAATTGGGACCAACAGGATCGGGGAAACTTAAATTTGAAGGTTGGTTTGGCCTATATTTTTCAAAATTGATTGTTGTCGACTAAATTACCTTACACAGTGCAATTTTTATATCAGCACCAGTATACAGTAAATGCTCCCTTGTAGTTTAAAGGGAGCATTTTTATATTCAGGTCAATCATCGTTTTTTCATCAGCCGGTGGTAGCCTAATGTCAGGCAAAATAAAATTCCCAGTCCGATCAAAAGAGATGGTGACAGGCTTTTTCTCATTTTTTCGGTATACTGTACCTTCGTTTTTAATGCCGTACTTTTCACCCTGGTTTTTTGTTGTGCCAGCTCACGTCCTTTTTGCTGTTGCCCCTGCAGCATGCGCCTGTGGCTGGCCTTTCCTTTAATCACCACCTTCTCGGCCATCCCTTCAAAACCTTTTTCCGCACTGTAGAAAAATTTCCCCAATGGGGTAATTTGCACCACATATTCGCTGTTGCTGGTATCAAGCAAAAGGGTATTGCTTTTTGCCCAGCTTTGCTCACTGCTGCTTTCCCGGCTGTTATGTTTTACCTCAAGGTCCTGTTCATGCAACACTTTTTTGCTTTTTAGCGTTGCACATGCCGAAAGCAATAGGCTAAAGGCCGCCAGGTATTTGATCAATTCAGTTTTCATCTTCCACTCCTTTCCTTTTTGCCCAGTCGGCAAAGTATTTAACGGCTTTTAAATGCCTGCGTTTACGGTACACCCCATCTCCTTCCCTGCTTCCTGCCGTGTTGGTATTGCCCTCAATGGTAACCATCCAGTCACCGGCCTGCCGTTCAACCAGGCCACAATGGGCAATGCGTTTTAACTGGCTAAAGTAAATGCCAAACACTACCGCAGGCCTGATCTCTTTGGTGCGCTTGCTTAGCGGGAATAAAGCGGGGCTCCAGGCGGTGCGTGGTACCTGGTAACCGGCCTGGCCAAAAACCCAGCTCACAAAAGCTGCACACCAGGCATTGCCCTCCGGTACATGTACATAACTGAGGTATCCGGCAATTCGCGGGCCATCGTTTTTGCCCGAACGTTCGCGCACGCCCAGTTCCTTTTCAGCCACCTGCAACAGCCTTTTCCTTTCGGCAAGCGCGGGGTCTTGCCGCAGGTTTATACTATCGCCGCCAGGCAGGCTATCGCTGCCAGCAAGAGCAAGGCAAACGATGCCCAGAAAAAACTTAACTGTTGCCATGAGGTTAACTGCTTAAATAGTGAAACCATATCTGTTAATTTATACAGGCCGAGGCTTTGCCAAAAGCGTTGCAACAGCCACCACGATAGCTGCAACAGGGCAGCATAACAGAGCAGGGCCAGCAAGATCAGCTGCCATATGCCTGCATCAAGCAGGGCCGCGGTAGGCTCAATGGTTCTTAACACTTTCGGGAGGGTATGCCAGCCCAGCACCAGTATTACGGCCAGCATCAGTTTTTCAAGGATCTGCTTTTTCGGCAACAGCGCCGTTAAAGCCGGTTTTAATGTTTTCATATCTTTTTAGTTTAATAGCCCAAACCTGGCATGGCTGGGTTTGGGCTGGTTCATATTAGTTAAGGAATGGTATAGGTACCCAGGTATTGGCTGTTTGCAACCGCAGTGGCATCGCGGTTTACCGCAAAGGCCCAGGCGTGGAAAACATCGCCGCTAAAGTTTGTACCGATTACCGCCGTGTAGGTCAGCGCAGCGCGCTGGGCTTCCTCGTACACCATATACATGTTTTTGGTGACATTAAACAGCACAACCGTCAGCACATCATCCGCAAAGGCATTATAGCGGTTTATAATGCTCTGCCAGTTCAACAGCAGATCTGACCCCTGCAGGCTTCCGTTCAGGCCGTGCATTACCGAAAGCGAACCCTTGCTCAGCACCACCTTCGAAAAATCGATCTCAAAATCAGGGTAGTCACCTGTAACGGCCTGGTTTAAGAAAATTTTTACCGCGGCATTGTAACCGGTAATCTTGTTCAGCTGTTTATCCTTAAAGCCGATATTTAAAATATCCTTGATGGGGCTCAGGTACCGGGCCGCAAGGGCAAACCTGGTGCGCTGCGCCAATTGAGGTTCGGTACTGGCTTTACTGCTTTTTTTAGGGAGTCCCCTCAGGTAATCTACACTGCGCCAGGTGCTGCCGATTACACTGCCTACCTTGCCCGAGAATGCGCCGTTGGCGCCTTTTGAATACGTTGCCATAATTTTTGTTTTTTAAGTGAAAAAAATGTTTAATTCATCGGATTTCTGCTATACCGGTATGTTCAAATCCATGATCAAACCTAGGCGCTTTGAGGTAATGGCACCTCATTTTGGACTCAAATGAGCCAAATTGAGCTGATTATGGGCCATAATGAGCTAAAATGAGCCATGCCAATGCCGGCCATCCAGGCAAAGGAGCAACCGTAAACAACCGGCCTGCCCCCGGGCAGCATGGCCATAAACCCCGTAAATGTTTACCCTGAAAAAACCCATTGTTTACCTTTTAGGTAAGCAAAAGGTAACCAATAGGTAAGCAAAGGGTAACCAATAGGTAAGCAAAAGGTAAACAACAGGTAAGCAAAGGGTAAGCCAGGGGTAAGCCTGGTACCAGGAAAGGGTAAACAACAGGTGTCCTATACTGGAATAAGTTTACAGTAAAAAGTCTTATTACTGATTTGTGTTTACTATCGAATTTGTTTTTACTGTATTGGGTTTACAATGTAATGTTTTCTTTCTGATACAGTAAAAATCAGATACGGCCTTTGCGCTGGCTCTCCAGGTAGGCAGCCAGCAGGTCTTTCAGGTAAAAACGATCGCCGCCGGGCAGTTTGATGGGCTTTAAGGTGCCATCTTTCACTTTACGTTTGTAGGTACTTTCGCTGATGTTGAGGTAATCTTTTACCTGCTGCCGGGTGAGCTGCGTTTCAGGGTCGCCAAAAAGATCAATAAAGGTAAATTTTAACTGTTCTTTGTTCAGTACAAGGTATATGTTGTACAAGATCTGTACTAGTGCATCAAGGTTATTCATAGGGCGTAGAGTTTAAAAACAAAAACATATTGCAGCATGCTGATGAGGCATGCTGCAACCATATCTGGAAAATGTTCCTGTGCCGTTATCAGGGCGGCTAACCGATGGTGCCGGAGCGACTAAAATTGGTTAGAAAATTTGGGTATCTTAAAATTTTAGCGTCAAACAGCGCCAAAAGCTGTTCAACATTCCCAATAATATGGAGGTTAATTAATCGGTATGTAGATGATCATGAATGTACAGGGCACACAATGGCCAAAGCAATGGGTCGCCCCGGCTGGGGCACACCAGCCGCGGGTTAAACAGGCTACAAGCCAGCCTTTGAGGGTAGCTTTGCTGTGCATGTGCGAGCGTTATATGCACCGGGGTAAATACAAAAATGATTAGGGATGAAAAAGCAAACAGGTAAGGTTTTTCCATATTCTGTAAACTTAATCAGTAAATAAATTAGTATTATGGTTACATGTTATGCTTTATATAACGATAATTTATTTCAAATCGTATATCAATAGGATGTGCTACCGTAACCAGCAGCTTTAAAGCTGCCTCAGCAAAGTAAGGCTGAAGACCTTCGCGCGGACAATAAAACCGCCTGTGCAGGCAGATAAAACAATTTAGCTAAAGCCTATGTATGTGCCTCAAAATGGTCTGTCAGCGCATCGATATTGCGTAAAAAAAATTCGATCAGGCTCACCCGGCAGGCAAAACAGGCATTTTTATGCAAAAAAACGATCCAAAATTTCATTTTCATTCATGAGAAGGCGCCACCGGATACGGGGCTGCCATATTAAGCTGATAATCATCCTGAAAGCACTGCATTGATGGGTAAGCTTGAGGCGGCATATTTTCATCAGCCTTAGTCATCACCCGTCATGATTCGGTTTTTCTGCGCCTTAACTATCTCAATAATCAGAATCAGGTTAATATTTTTTAACATTGGCTCATATTAGCTTAACTTTAAGCACTTCATGCAAAATTATTTCGGTTAATGAATGAGAATTGTCAATATTTCCTGTTAAGAAATAATTAAAAAACCGATCGCTTTAAATATTTCTGCAAAAAAACTGTTAACTTGCGGCGGATTTATTCCTTGATTTATTATTTGCATGCTTCTAGCTTAATTGATGTTCAGCTTTTTCAAAAATAAAAAACCTATCGTTAGAGATTTGAAGTGGTTGGGAGTTGATATTCACTCACATCTTTTGCCGGGAATTGATGATGGATCACCGGATGTTGACGAGTCGATATCGCTGATTACAAAACTTACTGCGTTAGGTATTGATCAGTTTATTTGTACACCCCATATCTTTATGGAGTTATATCCCAATACTGCAGAAACGATAAATAAGGCTTTGGAACGCACCAAAGCCGCGCTACAAAAGGCTAATCTGCAAGTGGGGATTGCTGCAGCGGCAGAGTATATGCTCGATGAAAACTTCGAAATTAGCGATGTGATGATGTCTTTGCCCAATAAGCATATCCTTGTGGAGATGTCTTACCTGAATGAAACACCAAACATCGAGCAGATTATTTTCAATCTCCAGATTAAAGGATACACGGTTATTTTAGCCCATCCCGAAAGGTATAATTTTTACCATCAGGATCATGACCGGTTTCATCGCTTTCATGATATGGGGGTATTGCTGCAATTGAATCTGCTCTCCGTAACAGGCTATTATGGCAGGGAGGTAAAAAACACCTCCGAATACCTGCTCAAAAATCAGTTGTACAGGTTGGCGGGAACAGATTTACATCATCAAAAACACTACAATGCATTAAAGTATAATGTAGAAAACGGCTATTTATTTGATAAATTAGGAAAATATCCCTTTGAAAATGATAGGTTTTTACATTTAATATAAATATAGCCTGAACGTATATGTTTTCAATGTTTAAAATGTTAAGTTTGGCCGACCGACAAACAAAATTCTTCACTTTTAAAAATTTTCTCAATCGCTTATGAAAATGCCAATATGTAAGGTAAGGTTTTCTAAATTATGCTTGTTGATAGCCATCGCCTTTTTAACTTCCTGTGTAAGTACCAAAAATGTAGCTTACTTTCAGGATATCAGTGCATTGGGGCAATCAGAACTGGCCAATACGGCTAAATTTACTGATCCCGTTATTCAGGCAGATGATATTTTATCAATATCTATCTTCACCATTGATCCGGCAACCAACATGGTGGTCAACCAGGCAGCTAGCCAGGCCATCAGTACCAATGTAGGGTCGGTGGCAACATTAGGGGCTACCCCGCCTACGGCTGGTTTCCTGGTTGATAAAAACGGAGAGATTGATTTATCCGTGGTTGGAAAAATTAAAGTACTCGGATTAACTACGTTTGAAGCCAGAGATCTGATTAAAGAAAAAGCAGCCATTGTATACACCAACCCCAATGTACAGGTGCGCTTTGCTAATTTTAAGGTAACCATTTTAGGCGAGGTAAACAGGCCCGCATCATACGTGATTCCGAATGAGAAAGTAAGTGTATTGGATGCCTTGGGGCTGGCCGGTGACCTGACCATTTTTGGGAAGCGGGAAAATGTTACCCTGATCCGTGATAATAACGGGAAGAAAGAGTTTGCCAGGCTTGACCTGAACTCAAAGGAGATATTCAATAGTCCTTATTATTATTTAAAACAAAATGATGTATTGTACATTGAGCCAAATAAAGGAAAGGCAGCTTCTTTAAATCAGGCCAGAACCCAAACATACGCCTTAGTCGGATCACTTCTTTCAGTTTTAGTAGTACTTTTTACACGCCTTTAATTAATTAATAAATGAATAATAATTCTGAAGAGGCAATGAAACAGACCTCATCAATAGACACTAAAAAATTCATTGCAAGGCTTTTAGCAAATTGGCATTGGATTGGTTTCTCTCTTATTGTATGCATTCTACTTTCATACGTTTATTACATTTATAAGACTCCTGTCTATAGCATATCGGCCAAAGTTTTGGTTAATGATGAGAAGAAAGGTGGAGGATTATTGGGGGGAGCTGATATGCTAGGAGAGCTTGGTGGGCTTCTAGGCACTAAAAGTACGGTTGATAATGAAGCTGAAATTTTAAAGACAAGACTGCTGTTAGAGCAGGTTGTCAAGGACATGAATTTAAATATTAATTATTATTCTATAAATTCTTTCAAAACACGGCCATTATATAAATCTCCTTTGATTTTTAAGATTTTAAAATCACAAGATACTATCAAAAATACAACTATTGAAGCGGAAGTACTTGCAAATAATAAGGTTCATCTGAAAAGTAAATATTTTGACTCGGTCGTTGCGTTGAATAGAAGTTTTAAATTTCCTGACATAGGCCAGGTAGAATTGATCAAGAGTTCTGAAGTTATTAGTCTAGGAGCGAAATATAAAATTGGAGTAAGCTCGGTTGATGCAGCAGTTGCAGAATTAAGTGATGTTCTGAAAGTAGATGTCGCCAACAAACTTGTTACTATCATAGATTTATCAATAACAAATTCTATCCCCAAAAAAGGAGAAGACATATTATCAAAACTAATTGAAAAATATGTTTATGCGAATATTCAAGATAAAAATCAGGTGGCTGATAGTACCGTTAAATTTATTCAGAATCGATTAGCATATATTGGTAATGAGCTAGGAGATTTAGAAGGTAATATTCAAGGTTTCAAGCAAAAGAATAATTTAGCCGACATGTCAGAACAGTCTAAGCAATTGGTGCAAGTGACAGCTGAATATGTTAAACAATTGGCTCAGGTAGAAACCCAAATAAGCATTATGGAAAGTCTCCAGTCTTATTTGAAGGATAATGAAAAAAATAAGCGGGTTTTGCCAAGTTCTCTCATTCCAGCAGATTTGGTATTTAGTGCTGCGGTAAGTAAATATAACGAATTGGCATTAGAACGAGCAAGAAGATTGATTGGCGTTACAGAAAATAATCCTAGTATTATCTTGCTAGATAAAGAAATACAAAATGCCCGGTTAGATATCGAATCAAACTTAGCCACTACGCTTGATGGTTTTTTGATTACCAAAAGAAAGATCAAAGCGCAAATGCAGCAGGCGGAGAGTCAGGTTAAAGATGTACCGAAGATTGAACGCAGTTACTTAAACCTGGCAAGGCAACAACAGATTAAACAGGAATTGTATATCTTTCTGATGCAAAAGGCTGAAGAAACAGCAATATCAAAGACTTCAAATATTGCAACTTCAAAAACTATAGATCCCCCAAAGGCTGATGTTAAGCCCTTAAGTCCTAAAAAAGCTATATCTTTAATTATAGGTTGCTTTGTAGGACTTCTAATACCGGTGGGCTTGTTGTATCTTAAAGAGTTGTTGAATACAAAAGTTCACACTAAAGAAGATATCAAGAGTATAACAGATGTACCAATAATTGGCGAAATCAGTCACAATGATAATCAAGATAATCTTATTGTTGCAAATGCTTCTAGATCTTCAGTTTCAGAACAGTTTCGAGCTTTAAGAACTAACATATCTTTTATGCAGAAGACATCAGATGACAAAATAATTTTATTAACGTCTAGCATGTCTGGTGAGGGTAAATCTTTCGTGGCAATAAATCTTGGAAATATATTAGCATTGTCAAATAAGCGGGTATTACTGATGGAGTTAGATCTAAGAAAACCCGGCTTATCAACAAAGTTAAATATTGATAATTCCATAGGATTTACGAATTATATTATTGATACGAAACTTGGACTCGACTCGATAGTCAGACCGTTAGAACTAAACAAAAATCTATATATTGTTAGCTCTGGGCCGATCCCTCCAAACCCGGCTGAATTGTTATTAAATTCAAGAACTAAACTTTTAATTGACGAATTGAAAGAGAAATTTGATTATATAATAATTGATGCTCCTCCTATTGGTGTGGTTACGGACGCACAGCTTATTGCCAATTATTCTAATTTATCTATTTATTTAGTAAGGCAGAATTATACTCTTAAAGAACAGATAAATATTATTGAGGATCTAAACAAAAATAACAAAATGCCATCTTTAGGAATTGTCGTAAACGACATTGATGCAAAGAACGGCTATGGCTATGGCTATGGTTATGGCTATGGTTACGGCTATGGATATGGCAGTTACGGTGTAACAGATGAAAGCACTAAAAGTAGTTTTTCAAGATTGAAATTTTGGAAATAGGCTTGTCTAAAAGCTAATTGATATACATTAGAGCTTTGCTCTGATATTACTTCTATTAACCAGTTCAAATTTCGTTATTTAACGTTTTGTTTTAAAAGGCCCATTAGGTAAATGAAAGAAAGTAGTAACAAAAAAATCGCAGCAAATACGATTTTGCTATATATAAGGATGTTACTTACGCTGGTAATTTCTCTTTATACCGTTAGAGTAGTTCTAAAGACACTTGGTGTTGTAGATTACGGGATAAATAACGTAGTTGGGAGTGTAGTAACTATGCTCGCTTTCCTGAGCAATACGATGGCATCTGCCTCTCAAAGGTTTTTTGCTTTTGAAATAGGGCGAAATAATGTTGAAAACTTGAAAAAAGTATTTAGCACATCATTAATGATATATGCGCTAATTGCTTTAATTGTATTTATACTAGCAGAGTCAGTAGGAATTTGGTTTTTGGACAATTATGTTAACTTACCTTCCAATAGATTTGAAGCTGCCAAATGGGTATATCAGTTTTCTATATTTTCCTTCATTCTTACTATGTTCGCTATACCTTATAATGCGCTGATTATGGCGCATGAAAAAATGAAATTCTATGCTTATGTCGGTATTGTAGAGGTCAGCTTAAAATTATTTGTTGTTTTCGTATTAGTTTACTTCTCATACGATAAATTAAAGCTTTATGGCGCTTTAACTTTCTTGGTAACTCTAGTTATAACGCTAACCTACATTTTGTTTTGTTATTATCGATTTGCCGAATCGAAGTTCAAGTTCGCATGGGATTCAAAACTGTTTAGAGAAATAGCAGGCTACTCTGGTTGGAGCTTATTTGGTGCAACAACAACAGTCTTCAATAACCAGGGATTAAACTTGTTATTAAATATCTTTTTTGGTCCTGTAATAAATACTGCACGAGGTATAGCATATCAAGTTAATTCGGCAGTCTCTGCATTCGTTACTAATTTGTTCAATGCTGTAAATCCACAGATTGTTAAATCTTATGCTGAAAATGATTTAGATAGACAACGCAGCCTGATAATGTCGTCTACTAAGATTGGCTACGCTTTATTGCTAATTCTATCTCTTCCTATTGCACTTCAGGCTCGATTTATTTTGGAACTGTGGTTAGGAAATAAGGTTGATAATCATATGATAGTTTTCACGCAGCTTGTTCTCTTGTTTACTTTAATCAATGTTTTTGAAGGGCCGTTAAGTCAGGCTGTTAGGGCTACTGGTATAATAAAATCTTATCAGCTAAATATCGGAATTGTAACATTGGCTATTTTGCCAATTTCTTATGTGATTTTAAAACTTGGTGGTTCGCCCGAAAGTCCATTTTACGTAATGATAGCCATATATTTTTTGGCTATGTTTCTTCGACTAAATATTTTGTCAAAACTAATTGAATTTCCTGTTCGTTTATATCTGAATACGGTTTTTTATCGTGCGATCATATTGTCAATAGTAGCCGCAATACTTCCAATGATCATAAACCACTTTCTGACCACTACAGGATTTATCTCATTTTTGATAACTACAGTTTCATCATCATTATCAATACTCGTCGTATTCTTTTACGGTATGCTAGATAAAAATGAAAAGAGTTTGATTATACTTTTTGTTAAAAAAAATGTATTAAAAAGAGATTCTGATGGGTAAATTATTTGTCAAACGACTATATCAAGTAGCATTATTATTGGCTTTCTTGCGATCGCTAAATGCATGGTTTACTTGGGATATTAGCAAGTCATTTTTTATTTTTTCAGCTTTAGTAAGTGTTTTATACTTTCTTGTTCACGATAGGGAATTAGAAATCAGGAAACATTTGAAAATTATCTTATTGTACATTGCGTCAATTATATCTCTGGGCTATGGTAATAATTTAACTGAGATGTTGAATACAGTTCCTATAATTATTTTCTTAACGACAACCAGAGAATTTAAAACTCAAACGTTAAATTTAATTGTAAAACTGCTGTCTTATTTTCTTATAGTCTCTCTTATATTATTTCTATTATCTTTCTTTATTTCTTTGCCGAATCTCGGACAAATTGAACATCCTAGCTGGGATGAATATGTGTATACAAATTACATATTTTTTATAAAAGGTCAATTTTACGACATAAGATTTAATTCTATTTTCTTGGAACCTGGACATCTCGGCATGGTTCTGGCATTTTTGTTATTTGCAGTTCGATTTAATTTCAAGAGATGGGAAGTCTGGGTTATGATTCTTATTGAGATTTTCACTCTTTCTTTGGCTGGTTATATTTTGGTAGCAATTGGTTATTTTTTAAATATTCTAGTAAAAAGTAAATCTGTCTACAGATTTGTATTCTATGTGATTTTAATATTTGGCTCACTATATCTTGGTGGTAAATATTATAATAATGGAAATAACCTCCTGAATACATTGATTATTGCTAGAATGGAATATGATCAGGAAAAAGGCATCGCTGGAAATAATCGTGCTACTACAAATGCGGATGAATATCTAGATAGAATTATAAATAATGGAGATATATGGATTGGAATGCCACAGAATTATATCAAAGATGAAAACTTAGGTGCTGGATGGAAAATTTTTTTAATTAGATACGGTCTTTTCTCATTAATTGTCTTTGCTCTATTTTACTATCAAGCTACTGTAACTAATCTTTATGATTCCAGGAAGTATAATTTGTTTTTTTTGATGTTGATCGCAATTGCATTTTTACAAAGATCATATCCATGGTGGGAGAGTTGGATCATACCCTTTGTTAGCGGGATGAGTTATTTAGGTAAAAAAAATAAGAATTATTTATAAAGTTACTTTATTGTTAGATCCAATTGACCATGGGGTTAAGGTTTATGAATTTATTTATTTCACATTGCTGCTCTTAATAAGATTTAAATGAACGTACTCTATATAACTCATATATCTTCTTTTTTCACTGGGGCTAATAGATCCCTCTATCACATGTTAGTTGGGCTCAAATCGAAAGGGGTCAGACCAATCGTATTGTTGTCTCCTTATGCGGACATGACTCTGAAAGCTGAACTCGACAAAATAGGTATACAAAGCTATATAATTGAATATTATATGCCTGTGTTTCCAAATAACAATAATTTTAGAGATAAATTACTGTATTTACCCAAAATTCTGAGATCGAAATTTAGAAATTTATTGGCAAGGAGGAAGATATTTAAAATTGTTCAGTCAGAAAGCATAGATATCATCCATACTAATGTTGGTCCGTTACTGTTAGGGTACGAAGTAGCAAATAAACTTAATATCCCTCATATTTGGCATTTGCGCGAATTCCAGGATCTGGACTTTGATATGAAAACCTGGTATACTAAAAAAGGTTTTCTGAGCATGCTCAATCACGAAAATAATCACCAAATAGCGATTAGTCGGGCAATTTATGAATACTTTCACCTAAAACCGCCGTCTACTGTAATCTATAACGGGATTATGAAAAGTTCAGCAGCAAGATATTGTCCTTCAAAATCTGATTATTTTCTATATGTGGGCCATTTGAGTGAAAATAAAGGAATTCAAGTTTTATTGCAGGCCTTCAGTATTTTTTGCCAGAACAACAAGTCTCATAATTTATTAATTGCTGGTGATAGTACGCTACCATCTTATAAACTATCGCTTATCGACTTTCTTAATGAAAAGGAAATTGGAGACCGTGTATCATTTCTTGGACATCGCAATGATGTAGACCAGTTGATGCAATCGGCAACAGCACTCATTGTACCGTCGTTAAACGAAGCATTTGGAAGAATTACTGCTGAAGCGATGTTTAACGGTTGTTTGGTAATTGGCAAAAACACAGGTGGAACAAAAGAAATAATCGATTTAATAGGAACGGGTTTGCTTTACGATTCTGTAGAAGAACTGGCAGATCTAATGCTAAATTTAACCAAAGTCGGAATAGAAAATTATTCAGATGAGCTTGTTTCGGCTATGAATAAGGCCAAGATTAAATTTTCTGAAGAGAGTAATGCTGAATCGGTACATCGCTTATATCTCGAACTACTAAAAAATAGGGATGACAATTAGACATTTGTAATAGAAAATTATAAACATTTATGGAGAAAATTTTAAGGGCACTGGCAATATATCTACCACAATATCATCCGATACCTGAAAACGATGAATGGTGGGGAAAAGGTTTTACAGAATGGCGTAATGTAGTTAAAGGCAAGGTGATCGTTGAGGGTCAGTATCAGCCCCACTTACCGGCTGATTTAGGTTTTTATGATCTACGTTTGCCTGAAATCATGGAAGAACAGGCGAAGTTGGCTCAAGATCATGGCATACATGGTTTTTGTTTTTATCATTATTGGTTTAATGGCAAAAGACTATTAGAAATGCCTGTCAATAATTTTCTGCTTGCAAAAAAACCGGATATTCCATTTTGTTTATGCTGGGCAAATGAAAACTGGTCAAGGAACTGGGATGGTAAGTTTAATGAAAGTTTAATTAAGCAAGACTATTCAGAACAGGATGATCTTGATCATATTAAGTATTTGTGTGAGGATGTCTTTTCTGATGATCGGTATATCAAGATTGAAGGAAAACCAGTATTCGTAATTTACCGGCCCTCTTTGTTCCCTAACATTAACAAGACCATAGAAACCTGGCAGGCTGAGGCGAAAAAATACGGTTATCCGGGCATATATACCGTTTTTTTCTGGGGGTTTGATGCCGGTGTTGAACCGAAAAAGTGGGGGTTTGATGCAGCTGCTCAATTTACACCCAATAAGATGAGTTTTGTACGGAAACGAGCGATATTTTCTGAATTAATGCGTAAGCTAGGTGTTTTTGCACCACTGCGAAGCAGGTTTTTGGTTATAAAATATAAAGAAGTAGTAGACTTCTATAAAAAGTTTGTTTTTCCTAAAAATTTCAGATTGTTCCCATGTGTAACCCCGATGTGGGATAACTATGTTAGGCGCCGTGAAAAAGGCGGAACGATTCTAACACATTCTACCCCTGAACTCTATCAAGACTGGCTGGAGGATGTTTGTGAGAGGTTCGAGCCAAAAGGGGAAGAAAATCTGGTTTTCATCAATGCCTGGAATGAGTGGGCAGAAGGAAATCATTTAGAACCATGTGAAAAATGGGGAAGTAAGTATCTTGAAGCAACTGCAGAAGTCTTAAAGAAATATAAATAACAATGAACATCAATAGCGGACTCTCTATCGTTTTAACTTATTATAAGGGTGAAAAGTATATTTTTCATTGCTTAGACTCAATCTTCCGGTCTTACAAACAAAGTAGGCAGCTTTTAAAAAAAGAGGTGGTAGTTGTTATTGATTCGATGGAAGATGCCGAGAGAATAGCCGATGAGATAACAAAGAGGTATCTGGCTGAAGATATATTGCTGATCATCAATCCGGAAAACTTAGGTGTAGCAAACTCAAGGAATGTGGGGCTTAAAAAGACACAATACAGTTACTATACCATTATTGATCAGGACGATTATGTTAAGGACAATTACTTTACTATACTTGAAGAACAACTTGATCCATCGGTTGCATTGCACATCATTAACGGTGTCTTTCTTTATCACGAGCAGCAAAAAGAGATTCCGATTTATTATATCCCGCCAGATTTTAGGGTAAAGAGTATATTAATGCAAACCACTACAATTTACACTCCGGGTACAGTTATATTTAACAGCAATTTTATCAATAAAGATAATGCATTTATAGATGCCTCTGCGAAGTTTAAAGGTGCTGACGACTGGGCGGCTTACCTAGACATTATTTTCAGGCTTGATCGTGTAAACTTCAAATTTATTAAAGAAAAAATATTTGTATACCGGCTGCATCAAACTAACTATAGTAATAATACGGGGGAAATGGTTTTCTCTTCTATTGCGGTTCTGGATTATTTAGCCAAAAAATATACGATACATAAAGACTTGGTTTTGAGGGCTAAGGAAAGATATAATTTTTTATATGCGCTGAAAGTAGAAAAACAGCGCTCTTTACATATTTTCCGAAAGTTTCCGGGCATATTCATCTTTCATTATTTCACTTCTTTAATGAAGCGGGATAGGATTAATAGGCTGATTTTTCGTCTTGATAAAATCAGGCGGGGAATCAGATAAATACCGTGGTTTGCAATTCAATTTATCATCATCAAAAAACGCTTTAAAAAATAAAATTTAAATACATGAGAAAGAAAGTTCTTTACCTACATGCCAGTGCAGATCTCTACGGAAGTGATTACGTACTCCTTAATTTAATAAAAGGCTTGGACAAGAACATATTTGATACGCTTGTATTATTGCCTTATGAAGGCAGTTTATGTCAGGAGTTTCAAAAGAACAACATTGAATATCTGGTATGTGATTTACCTGTGGTTAGGCGTAGTATGTTTTCACCGATGGGTATCTTCAAGTTTATCATACAGAATTTTAGGTTCTATATTTTTATTTCGAAACTCATAAAAGATCAGCATATCAGTATAATACATACCAATACTTCGGCAGTTTGGATGGGCGGGTTTGCGGCTAAATTACACGGTAAAAAACATATATGGCAGGTGATGGAGCTGGTAGAGAAGCCCAGACCTGTAAGTTATGTAATCAGAAAGTTGGTAGGGATCTTTTCGAGCAAAGTCTTTACGATCTCCAAAGCGGTTAGAACTTTCTTTCTAAAAGTGAATAAAGGGAAAGAAGATAAATTTGAGGTATTATACCATGGCGTAGATTTAAAGGTTTATGATCCTGAGCATAATCATGCAAAAGGCATCAGGGAAAAACTTGGCATTACCGATGATACTGTTGTTATCGGGATGGCTGGGAGAATAAATGGGTGGAAAGGACATGATGTTTTTGTGAAATCAATTCCGCATGTGATCAATAGAATAGATCCAGCGGTAAAAGTGAAGTTTTTGATGCTTGGGGATACATTCAAAGGACAGGAACATTTCCAGGTGGAACTGGAGAAATTAATCTCATCATTGCCTGTATCTTCGTCATTGATGTTTATGGGTTTTCAAAGCAATTTTCAGGATTGGCTGGCTGCAATGGATATTTTTGTGCTTCCTTCAACCTTGCCTGAACCAAATGCAACAGTAACTATAGCGGCAATGGCAATGAAAAAACCTTTAATCGCAACTGCAATTGGCGGTACCACTGAAACAGTTATCGATAATCAAACAGGTTTCCTTATTCCTCCTGATGATGAGAAAGCTTTAGCTGATAAAATCATTTATTTCATAAATCACAATGATAAAATTCGCGAGTTTGGAGAAAATGGATACAAGAGAGCGGAACAATATTTCTCAATGGATAATTATGGAAAAGTAATATCAGAAGAATATCTTAAAAACTAAATAACATGAACAAAAATGTTTTAATTATAGGGGGAAATGGTTTTATTGGATCGCATTTAATTGACCATTTAATTGAGAAGAACTATAAAGTGCGGGTTTTTGATGTATCGTATGAAAGGTTTAGAAATCCATTACCAAATGTTGACTATAGGTTATCGAAACTCGACAATATCCCAGATTTATATGAAGCAATGCTTGGCATTGATATCGTATTCCATTTGGCAAGTGCTTCTGTGCCCAGCACATCAAACGTAGATCAGATAGCTGATGTAAATAATAACCTGATCCCGACATTGAACATTTTGAATTTAATGAATAGGCTTGGGATCAGGAAATTGGTATATTTTTCATCTGGCGGGGCAGTTTATGGCAATACACAACCTGGCTCAATAAATGAGGATGTACCGCTTAACCCCATATCTTCTTATGGTATCGTAAAAGCTTCAATAGAACATTATATCCACTTATATAAACGGTTGTACAACCTGGATTCGCTGATTGTACGCCCATCAAACCCATATGGGCCTAGGCAAGGCCATTTTATTGCTCAAGGGGTAATTTCGACTTTTTTGAGAAAAGTGAGCCAAGATGAAGAGTTATCTGTTTTCGGGGACGGTACTGCGACCAAAGATTATATCTATATCAAAGATTTTGTTGCCATTTTAACTAAACTTATAGAGGTTGAAGCAGAAGGCGTATTTAATTTAGGGAGTGGAACAGGAACATCAATTAATGAGATAATTGAAGAAGTAAATTCTGCTACTGGACGGATTAGTAGAGTAAGTTATACTCCTCAAAAATCTTATGACGTAAGCCATTTTATATTAGATATCTCAAAGCTAAAAGCTACAATTGGTGAGTATAAATTTACTGACCTTAGAGATGGTATAGCAGAAACGTGGAAGTGGATTGAGAGTTTAAAATAGATGTAGAGAAAAAAGATAATTATAGCTAATCCAACATAGATGATCTAGCAATGAATCCATTTGTTCATAGGTTTTCGAAACTTTTATCGGGCCTTCTATTATTTGTTTTTTTTTCGGGTAATAATTCAGCTTTCGCCCAAATAGCGCCCATAAAATTAGGCGCATATTATTTTGATGGCTGGACAGGTCAAACCAACCATATTACAAAAAGTTTAAAAGATAATTTTCCGGAGCGAAAGCCTAAATGGGGTTGGGTAACCAGTACACCTAAAATCATGAAAGCGCAAATAGATGAAGCGGCAAATGCCGGTATTTCATTTTTTAGTTTCTGTTGGTATTATAGTGATTCTGACTCTACCAAACTAAAAAGCAACCCATTGAACAAAGCCCTGGGATTATACCTTTCTTCGCCAAACTCCGGTAGGCTGCAGTTTAATCTTTTAGTGGCAAATCACTTGGGGAGTATCATTGGGCCTAAAGACTGGGATTTCGTCACTTCTGCCTGGATTAGATACTTTAAGGATCCTAAATACCTGAAGGTAGATGCTAAACCATTAATCACAATTTTTGACTTTAGAACGTTGATTCAAGAATTTGGTTCGACGGACGCAGTGAAGAGTGCGCTAAGCCAATTGAGGGCTAAAGCAGAGAAGAGTGGATTAATTGGGGTAACCTGTGCTGCTTGTATAAGCGGTGGGGTTTCTGATAGAATATTAGCTCAAAAATGTGGGTTTGATGTACTTACCGCTTACAATAATCACTCGGCCGGGTTTAAAGGTGCCGTAAAAAAATTACCTATTGATAATCTCACCAGGGCAGACTCGGCTGTGTGGGAGAGTTATAAGACAAGTGTACTGCCATATATCCCGGTGATCACTTTAAATTGGGATCCAAGGCCATGGGGAGATATAAATAAAAACAATTTATCATCGCCCATATACGTTGGCTACAGCCCTGGATCGGTTTACAGTCAAGTTATTGCCATTCGAAACTGGCTTTCCACAAATCCGGTTGCCACCAAAGAAAAAGTAGCCGTAATTTATGCATGGAATGAATATGGCGAGGGTGCATGGTTAACCCCGTCTATAGTTGACAAGGGCAAATACCTATATGAAGTGAAACGGGCATTGAATAAAAAATTATATTAACATTAACTAAAAGATAATGAAATTAGCAATATTAGGTACAAGGGGCATTCCCAATCATTATGGTGGATTTGAACAGTGTGCAGAATACTTGGCTTTGGGTTTGGTAGCAAAAGGATTTGAGGTTATCGTTTATAATTCTCATAATCATCCTTACCAGGAACATGAGTGGAATGGCGTTAAAATAGTTCATTGCTATGATCCTGAGGATAAGTTAGGAACAGCAGGTCAATTTATTTATGACTTAAATTGCATTTTAGACTTGCGTAAGCGTAATTGCGATGTGATTTTGCAATTAGGTTATACCAGCAGTTCCGTTTGGGGCTGGTTGATGCCTAACCATAGTGTAGTGACGACAAATATGGATGGCTTAGAATGGAAAAGAACTAAGTATTCGGAAAAGGTAAAGCGATTTTTAAGATGGGCAGAAAAGTTGGGTGTTAAATACAGTGATCATTTGATTTCAGATTCAATAGGCATTCAAGATTATTTAAAAGAAAAATACAAGAAAGAATCAACATTTATTGCTTATGGTGCTACGCTGTTTGATAACCCAAATGTTAGTGTTCTAAATAATTATGGACTTGAGCCTTATGGTTATGACATGCTAATTGCCCGTTTGGAACCAGAGAATAGCATCGAAGTTATTTTGAACGGTGTAGTTGAAGCTAACCTGGATCGGCCGTTTTTGGTTGTTGGTAAACACAATTCAAAATATGGAGAATACCTGAAGACAAAATTCGGCGATAGAAAAAACATTCAATTTATTGGTGGGATTTATGATATAGAAGTACTAAATAATCTGCGATTTTATTCTAACCTCTATTTTCATGGTCATACTGTAGGCGGCACTAATCCTTCTCTATTAGAGGCAATGGCTTCCAATAGTTTGATTTGTGCGAATGATAATCCTTTTAACAGATACATTCTTGAAGATGATGCACTCTATTTCAATAACTCAGAAGATGTAAAAAGACATCTGCAAACCGTTAGCAATTCCATCGAAAATTACTCGCATATGCTTGAAAATAATAATCGAAAAATCGAAAATATTTACGACTGGAATATCATTGTTGATCAATATGAAGCGCATTTGTTAGACGTTGTTGGTAAATTTAATAGATGATTTTAATAGTAAATTTACAATAGGATAACTGTAAATTTCTAATTTCGTTACCTAGTTTATCACTGAATTCCAAATAGCTTATATTATAGGCCACAGATTGGTGAAAATCGTAATGCGGTTATGTAGAAACTGCGTTTGTTTTATCAATTATGCAGAGAATAACGATAAGTTTAATACATGGGATACATTTGTATAAATATCTCCTTAACATTATGCTGATTAATTAATTTAATAGCCAGGACTTAGGTTAAAATTTGATTTTTGTATGTTTCCTTTTGAAAAAAAAACATTTAAACGTTAAAAAAAGAGTTTACCTTTACATAT
Organism: Pedobacter sp. BG31; assembly: GCF_042464845.1. Classification (NCBI taxonomy): domain Bacteria; kingdom Pseudomonadati; phylum Bacteroidota; class Sphingobacteriia; order Sphingobacteriales; family Sphingobacteriaceae; genus Pedobacter; species Pedobacter sp. BG31. The sequence goes on along the minus strand of NZ_JBHNZK010000007.1, from coordinate 12,931 downwards.
CTATTAATAAGATTCCACTTCAATCTAATAAACCATTAAATGAGAAAAATTACAAACATTTGTTGCATAGGTGCAGGCTATGTTGGCGGGCCGACTATGGCTGTGGTAGCAAAACAATGCCCGGATATTAAAGTTACCATCGTTGATTTAAACGAAGCGCGTATTGCCGCCTGGAACGATCCTGATGTAAATAATATTCCGGTTTATGAGCCTGGCTTAAGTGAGGTTGTTGCCGAAGCCAGGGGACGGAACCTCTTTTTTTCAACGGATGTAGATCAGGCCATTGCTGAAGCGGAGATGGTATTTATCTCGGTAAACACCCCAACCAAAACCTATGGTTCCGGTAAGGGAATGGGCGCTGATTTAAAATGGATAGAGCTTTGTGCCAGACAAATCGCAAGGGTATCTACTTCCGATAAAATTATTGTAGAAAAATCAACTTTACCTGTTCGTACGGCAGAAGCGGTACGTGATATTCTTCATAACACGGGCAGTGGCGTTAAATTCCAGGTTTTATCTAATCCTGAATTTTTAGCGGAAGGTACGGCAGTGGAAGACCTGTTGAGCCCTGATCGCGTATTAATCGGCGGTGATGATTCTGAAGAAGGCCAGGAGGCCATTGCTGCGCTTGTAGATGTTTACGCCAACTGGATCCCGAGAGAACGGATCCTCACCACCAATGTGTGGTCTTCAGAGCTTTCCAAGCTGGTGGCCAATGCATTTTTAGCCCAGAGAATATCCTCCATCAATGCCATATCTGAATTGTGTGAAAAAACGGAGGCCAACATCAATGAAGTTTCAAGGGCGATTGGTACAGATAGCCGCATCGGGCCAAAATTCTTAAAGGCATCTGTAGGTTTTGGCGGTTCATGTTTTCAAAAGGATATCCTCAATTTAGTCTATATTTCCAGGTCTTTCGGTTTACAGGAAGTAGCCGACTACTGGGAGCAGGTGATTATTATGAACAATCACCAGCGAAAACGTTTTGCTTTAAACATTGTAAAGAGCCTGTACAATACCGTTTCCGGTAAAAAAATTGCTTTTCTGGGCTGGGCCTTTAAAAAAGATACCAATGATACAAGGGAATCTGCTGCGATATATGTAGCCGATGAACTGTTGAATGAACAGGCGTTTATCCAGGTGTATGATCCTAAGGTACAAACAGCGCAGATCTACCATGATCTGGAATATCTGGAAACCCGGTCAGTTGAATCAAACCGGAATGGCGTAAGTGTATATCAGGATCCTTATGAGGCCTGTGATGGCGCACATGCCATAGCCGTTTTAACCGAGTGGGATGAGTTTAAAAACTACGATTGGCAAAAAATCTACGCTAAAATGCTGAAACCGGCGAAGATTTTTGACGGTAGAAATGTGCTGGATCATAAAGCGCTTAGGGAAATCGGTTTTCAGGTAAACGGAATTGGCGTGTAGCCATTCCGTTTACCTTGAGATTAAAAATAGCACTGGTGGTTTTTACATATCAATTTCCAGTTGCAGCGTGTGCGATTATTTACATTACAAATATCAATTACTTTTTACTTCTAATCGCGCTTAGTCCTGAAGATTTGTTTAAATTTGAATTTGTCTAATCCCATTCCTTAAGTATGACCCCAACGCGATACTTATACCTGCTCAAGTATATTTTGCCAGTTACTGACTTAATTATGCTTAACGTGGTGTACTTTGCTGCTTATCATGTTACGCCCTTGTTAGGTAAAAATGTACACAATGAAATGGATAAACACCATGTGGTGGTTTATAATCTGATCTGGCTTTTCGGTTCTGCCATTTTCGGGCTTTATTCATCTTATGGGGCACGAAAACTGGAGCGCATTTACAGGGGTACTTACCGTACCTTGGCGCTGCATTTTGTGTTATACCTCTCCTACCTGTTGTTTTCGGCAGAATACGAGTTTTCAAGAACTTTTTTAATTGTTTTTTATATCGGATTGGTCAGCGCATTTATTCTGAACCGGTTTATAGGCACGTTTATTCAATACGTGGTGATCAACAAATTTAACGCTGCCAAAAAAGTGGCCGTTATGGGGTCGAATGCAACGGCCATCAGGTTATCAGATTATATCCATAAGCAAAGAAGTTTAAATTTCTTTGGATTTGTGGGCGATGACGAGGATATATACGATTCGATGGATGGCAACGACAGGATATCGGCAAAGATACAAACAGCGGTAGAATCTGGCGTAAAAGAGATTTATGTGGCTATCGCACCGCACCGGATGAATGATGTAAGCAGATTGGTGGCGGTGGCAGATCAGCAATGTGTGCGGTTAAAGTTCGTACCTGATATTGGTGGCGCTCTGGCGGCCCCGTATACCATATCGTATATGGGGGGAGAATTTCCGATGATTACCCTGAGGAATGAACCCCTGGAGATTATGGGCAACCGGTTTAAAAAGCGTGCTTTTGATGTAATATTCAGTACTTTTGTAATTGTATTTGTCATGAGCTGGTTATATCCGATCATAGCGATTTTGATTAAAATTCAAAGCCCCGGGCCAGTGCTGTTCAAACAGCTGCGCAGCGGCAGAAATGACGAGCCCTTTTGGTGCTGGAAGTTCAGGAGCATGAAAGTGAATAAGGACAGTGATAAAAAGCAGGCGACCAAAGATGATGACCGCATCACCAAAATCGGGCACTTCCTCCGTAAAACCAGCCTGGATGAAATGCCCCAGTTTTTTAATGTTTTTTTCGGTTCCATGAGTGTGGTTGGCCCCAGGCCGCACATGCTGAAACACACTGAGGAATATAAGAAGATCATTAGCCAGTTTATGGTTCGCCACTTTTTAAAACCAGGAATAACCGGCTGGGCGCAGGTGAACGGGTTCAGGGGCGAAACCAAGGAGAATGATGCCATGGAAAACAGGGTGAAATTTGATATTTTTTACCTCGAAAACTGGACAGCGATGCTTGATGTGAAAATCATTTTTATGACCATTATCAATGTGTTCAGGGGTGAGGAAAATGCTTATTAAATTTTCACTTAAAATCTAAGGGCTCAGGATATTGCTTTTAAAGACGTGCAAAAATTAATTAGCCACAGAAAGACAGAAATCACGGAGGAGATAAAAATTTTTCCGTGTTTTTCGCGCTTCCGTGGCCAACATAACACTTAGGCATGTGCAGAAAGAGCTCGAGCTAACAGAGAAAAGTTAAAAGCGATTTCTCTGGCTAAGGGCTAATCCTGCCCTCAAATTTCAATATTTTTTCGCTTACCGGTGTTCAGCAAATCTGCCCGGTGAGCCTTTCTTTAGATTTATTTTGCTTCCGATCATCAACTTATGGTTTTTGAGTAACTCCTGATGGCTAACTGCCTTGCACATCACAGGCTGCTTAAAATCAATGATGAGGTGGATTCAGCATTTACGGTCCGTTTATCGTTTTCCTGATCCGATATCCATCGGATTTATTTCAGGGAAAGTTGCACGAAGTCAAACCGTTTAACTCAGGTTGAATAATACTAAAAATTGGTATTTTATCCTTTCCAGTATGAATGATAACATTTTCACTTAAAAGCTAGGGGCTCAGGATATTGCTTTTAAAGACGAGCAAAAATTAATTAACCACAGAAACCCAGAAATCACGGAGGAGATTAAAATTTTTCCGTGTTTTTCGTGCTTCCGTGGCAAACATAACGCTTAGGCATATGCAGAAAGAGCTCGAGCTGACAGAGAAAAGTTAAAAGCGATTTCTCTGGCTAAGGGCTAATCCTGCCCTCAAATTTCAATACTTTTTCGCTTACCGGTATTCAGCAAATCTGCCCGGTAAGCTTTTCTTTAGATTTTATTTTACTTCCGATCATCAATTTAAGATTTTGAGTAACTCCTGATGGCAACCTGCCTTGCACATCATGGGCTGCTTAAAATCAATGATGAGGTGGATTCAGTTTACGGTCCATTTATCGTTTTCCTGATCCGATATCCATCGGATTTATTTCAGGGAATGTCGCACGAAGTCAAACCGTTTAACTCAGGTTGAATAATACTAAAATTGGTATTTTATCCTTACCGGTATGAATAGATAACATGTTCACTTAAAAGCTAAGGGCTCAGGATATTGCTTTTAAAGACGAGCAAAAATTAATTAGCCACAGAAACACAGAAATCACGGAGGAGATAAAAATTTTTCCGTGTTTTTCGCGCTTCCGTGGCCAACATAACGCTGAGGCATATGCAGAAAGAGCTGGAACTATCAGAGAAAAGTTAAAAGCGATTTCCCTGGCTAAGGGCTAATCCTGCCCTCAAATTTCAATATTTTTTAGCTTACCGGTGTTCGGCAAATCTGACCGGTGAGCCTTTCTTTAGATTTATTTTACTTCCGATCATCAACTTATGGTTTTTGAGTAACTCCTGATGGCTACCTGCCTTGCACATCATGGGCTGCTTAAAATAAATGATGAGGTGGATTCAGTATTTACTGTCCATTGATCGTTTCACTGATCCGATATCCATCGGATTTATTCCAGGGAATGTTGCACGAAGTCAAACCGTTTAAATCACGTTGAATAATACTAAAAATTGGTATTTTATCCTTTCCAGTATGAATGATAACATTTTCACTTAAAAGCTAGGGGCTCAGGATATTGCTTTTAAAGACGAGCAAAAATTAATTAACCACAGAAACCCAGAAATCACGGAGGAGATTAAAATTTTTCCGTGTTTTTCGTGCTTCCGTGGCAAACATAACACTTAGGCATGTGCAGAAAGAACTAGAACTTACAGAGAAAAGTTAAAAGCGATTTCCCTTGCTAAGGGCTAATCCTGCCCTCAAATTTCAATATTTTTTCGCTTACCGGTGTTCAGCAAATCTGCCCGGTAAGCTTTTCTTTAGATTTTATTTTACTTCCGATCATCAACTTGTGGTTTTTGAGTAAATCCTGATGGCTACATGCCTTACACATCACAGGCTGCTTAAAATCAATGATGAGGTGGATTCAGTATTTACTGTCCGTTTATCGTTTCCCTGATCCGATATCCATCGGATTTATTTCAGGGAATGTTGCACGAAGTCAAACCGTTTAACTCATGTTGAATAATACTAAAAATTAGTATTTTATCCTTACCGGTATGAATAGATAACATGTTCACTTAAAAGCTAAGGGCTCAGGATATTGCTTTTAAAGACGAGCAAAAATTAATTCGCCACAGAAACACAGAAATCACGGAGAAGATTAAAAAATTTTTCCGTGTTTTTCGCGCTTCCGTGGTAAACATAACGCTTAGGCATATGCAGAAAGAGCTCGAGCTGACAGAGAAAAGTTAAAAGCGATTTCTCTGGCTAAGGGCTAATCCTGCCCTCAAATTTCAATACTTTTTCGCTTACCGGTATTCAGCAAATCTGCCCGGTGAGTCTTTCTTTAGATTTTATTTTACTTCCGATCATCAACTTGTGGTTTTCGAGTAACTCTTGATGGCTACCTGCCTTACACATCACAGGCTGCTTAAAATCATTGATGAGGTGGATTCAGTTTACGGTCCATTGATCGTTTCACTGATCCGATATCCATCGGATTTATTCCAGGGAATGTTGCACGAAGTCAAACCGTTTAAATCACGTTGAATAATACTAAAAATTGGTATTTTATCCTTTCCAGTATGAATGATAACATTTTCACTTAAAAGCTAGGGGCTCAGGATATTGCTTTTAAAGACGAGCAAAAATTAATTAACCACAGAAACCCAGAAATCACGGAGGAGATTAAAATTTTTCCGTGATTTTCGCGCTTCCGTGGCCAACATAACGCTTAGGCATATGCAGAAAGAGCTGGAATTAACAGAGAAAAGTTAAAAGCGATTTCCCTTGCTAAGGGCTAACCCTGCCCTCAAATTTCAATATTTTTTCGCTTAGCGGTGTTCAGCAAATCTGCCCGGTGAGCCTTTCTTTAAATTTATTTTACTTCCGATCATCTTGTGGTTTTTGAGTAACTCCTGATGGCTACCTGCCTTACACATCATGGGCTGCTTAAAATCAATGATGAGGTGGATTCAGTATTTACTGTCCATTGATCGTTTCACTGATCCGATATCCATCGGATTTATTTCAGGGAATGTCGCACGAAGTCAAACCGTTTAACTCAGGTTGAATAATACTAAAAATTGGTATTTTATTCTTACCAGTATGAATGGATAACATGTTCACTTAAAAGCTAGGGGCTCAGGATATTGCTTTTAAAGACGAGCAAAAATTAATTAACCACAGAAACACAGAAATCACGGAGGAGATAAAAATTTTTCCGTGTTTTTCGCGCTTCCGTGGCCAACATAACACTTAGGCATATGCAGAAAGAGCTGGAACTATCAGAGAAAAGTTAAAAGCGATTTCCCTTGCTAAGGGCTAATCCTGCCCTCAAATTTCAATATTTTTTCGCTTACCGGTGTTCAGCAAATCTGACCGGTAAGCCTTTCTTTAGATTTTATTTTACTTCCGATCATCAATTTAAGATTTTTGAGTAACTCTTGATGGCTATATGCGTTACACATCACAGGCTGCTTAAAATCAATGATGAGGTGGATTCAGTATTTGCGGTCCGTTTATCGTTTCCCTGATCCGATATCCATCGGATTTATTTCAGGGAATGTTGCACGAGGTCAAACCGTTTAACTCACGTTGAATAATACTAAAAATTGGTATTTTATCCTTACCAGTACTAATAGATGACGCTTAGGGTTAATTGTATCAGTTTTTTTTGGCAGCGACTGAGAGAAGTGATTTGACGGATGAGCGATGCGGATTGCGGAACCGGGTAGAAATCGATTCGTTAGGCTGCAGTTATTGTTTAGGTTTTACTGAAACGTTTTAGTAAATTTTAGTCAATTGATGGCGAGCATTTTGATCAGTGTTGCCCGTGATGAGGTTTTAACTGGTAGTTAAATGATATGGATAGATAGGCCCTGAAAAAGCGGTTTTTTAATGTTAAGAACCGATCCTATAAAATTTTCGTTTACACCGGTAACAGATGTAATGTTTAACGGGAATGAAAGGAAGTATTTTTTTAAAAATGAAATTTCTCGGAATTCGGTTCAGTTCGCTCTTGCATTTAGGACATTGATGCTCTTTTTTAACCACTTCTGCTACTGCCATGATAATAAGAATAGTTTTGTTTGACAAACAATTGGTAACGACATAAATATACTGCGAAGATACCAAAATTAAAGGTCTTTTTCAGGAAAATTGAAGGTTAAATAATTGTGTTTTTTGTGATTTTTAAAATTCTTGATGACTTTAGTCAAGAGTTTTTTTGAATTTTATCGGGGAACTGCTTTTAATATTAAATTATTGTTAATAATGTGTTTTTTTTAGCGTTAATACAGAATAATTGCATCTTTTTTAAGGGTATAAGCCCTTAAATTTGTTTAATTTGTTATTTTTGCGTTATATTTTTAAAAGAAAAGCTAAATGAATAATCTCAACCCCTCTTTGGTCATTCTCGCAGCCGGCATGGCGAGTCGTTATGGTGGCGCTAAACAAACAGAATCTTTTGGTCCGTCAGGCGAAACCATTATGGAATATTCTATTTTCGATGCCATTAAAGCCGGATTTGACAAGGTTGTTTTTATCATCAGGGAAGAGTTTGCTGAATCCTTTAAAGCGGTTATGGAGCCTAAGCTTCAGGGTAAAGTGAAAACCGAATATGTTTACCAGAGCCTGGACCAATTCAGGAACGGCCGGGATTTGCCTGTAGGCCGGGTTAAGCCTTATGGAACACAGCATGCTTTATTGTGTTGCAAAGATGTGCTCGACGCGCCCTTTGCCGTCATTAATGCTGATGATTTTTACGGCTTTGACGCATTCAAAAAGGCCTATGGATTTTTAACTGAAGCCGTTCAGGATGGTAAATACGCTTGCCTGGGTTACCAGTTAAAAAATACACTCAGTGAACACGGCGCAGTTACACGTGGTGAAATAAAAGTAGATGTAGCGGGTGATATTACAGGGATTACCGAGCGGAAAGAGATTTTTAAACGTGATGGTAAGGCATTTAGGGTAAGTGAAGGGGATCCGTTAGAGATGGATTTACTGACGCCGGTGAGTATGAATTTTTTCTGTTTTACACCCTCATTTGTGAGATGGAGCGAAGGTGAATACGATAAATTCCTGGATCGGCATGACGCCGATTTGAAGTCGGAATTTCTGATCCCTGAAGTGGTGGATAAACTGATCAGTGCTGGTGAAGGCGTAGTGAGCCTGGTTAAAACCGAAGCCAGGTGGTTCGGCGTAACTTTTAAAGAAGATGCTGAAATTGTGCGGGCTGAACTTGATCAATTGACCACAGGCGGGGAGTATCCAAAAAACCTTTGGGCATAAGTTGCAAATTAACCTTGCTCAAGGCCTTAAACTTTTTTAAGTGCCTTGAGCCGGCACAAACACTTAATGATAAATGGCAGGATTATTGCTGTTGGGTGTTTATCTTTGATATGCAAACTTAGCCTATAAAACATTGTTTACACAAATTAATATCGTTCCCCGTTGGATTATTTTCAGTCTTGATCTGACTTGTTGTTCACTGGCGATGATTTTCGCCTATATGTTAAAGTTTAATTTAAACTTAACATCTGTGGATATCTACCAATTGTCAAGTAATTTACTGCTGTTGCTGTTGATTAATTCGATAGTGTTCCTGTGTACCAAAAGCTATTCCGGTATCATCAGGTATACAAGCGCACAAGACTCCATCAGGATATTATCCTCAGTTTTGATCTCCACCGGCGCATTTTTCATATTCAATTTAGCCGCCATTAGTTTTTTAAAAAAGCCGCTGATCCCAAATACGGTACTGATTATTGGAGGCTTATTCAGTTTTCTTTTCCTGATTTCCTACCGGGTTTTTATCAAGTACTTTTTTATGTACATCAAAAATCTGAAACTGGACAAAAAAAAGGTCATCATTTATGGTGCTGGTGAAGCGGGTATGGCTACCAAAAGAACTTTTGACCATGATGATAAGGTTAATAAAAATATCGTTGCCTTTGTTGATGACGATCAACGTAAGATTGGTAAGGCCATTGATGGTGTAAGTATCCTGGATGCCCGAAATCTGGAGCATTTAATTGCCAAACATGAGATAGATGAAATTATTTTCGCATCTTATACCATACCTGCCGAAAAAAGAGATGCGATTGTAGACCTGTGTTTGGAGCATGACATTAAGGTATTGAACATACCCCCTGCTGATGCCTGGACCAATGGAAAATTACAGCCGGCACAGATTCAAAAACTGAATATTGAGGATTTGCTGAACAGGAAACCGATCAGGATAGATATTGAAGGGATTGGAAAGATGCTGCACAAAAAACGCATTCTGATTACCGGGGCTGCAGGTTCTATCGGGAGTGAAATCGTCAGGCAGTTATCAAAGTTTGATATAGGGCTGATCATCTTATGCGATCAGTCTGAAACCGCGCTGCACGAACTTTACCTCGAGCTGGATGAAAGCGACCGCACTAAAAATTACCAGGCTTTTGTAGGCGATGTACGGGATGAACAGCGCATGGACAAACTGTTTAACATGTACAGGCCGGATTACGTTTATCATGCAGCTGCGTACAAACATGTTCCTTTGATGGAGGATAATCCTGCAGAAGCCATAAAAGCAAATGTACTGGGTACAAAAACAGTTGCCGATAAAGCCGTTAAATATGGGGTTCAGAAGTTCGTCATGATCTCAACCGATAAAGCGGTAAATCCGACCAACATTATGGGGGCATCCAAAAGAATTGCGGAGATTTATGTCCAGTCACTCAATAACTCACTCGGACAGCGGGATTTTCTTTTCAGCAACGGACTCAGTTATATTAACCGGCTTGAAAAAAGACCTGCAACCAAGTTCATTACCACCAGGTTTGGCAATGTACTTGGGTCTAACGGATCGGTGATTCCGCGTTTCAGGCAGCAGATCGAAAAAGGTGGCCCGGTAACGGTTACCCATCCTGATATCACCCGGTATTTTATGACCATTCCGGAAGCCTGCAGATTGGTGCTTGAAGCCGGCTGTATGGGAAATGGTGGAGAAATATTTGTTTTTGATATGGGTAAATCTGTACGGATTTTTGACCTTGCCAAAAAAATGATCAAGCTGGCCGGACTTGAGCCGAACGTAGATGTTAAAATAGAGTTTTCAGGTCTTCGTCCCGGAGAAAAACTTTATGAAGAATTGCTAAACGATAACGAAAATACAATGCCTACCCATCATGAGAAAATTATGATTGGTAAAGTGAGGGAATATGTATTTGATGAAGTGGCCAGCAATATCGCCGAACTGATCAAATCTGCTAAACAGGATGATGATATGCAGGTGGTAACCAATATGAAGAAAATGGTTCCGGAGTTTAAGAGTATGAATTCGATATTCGAAGAACTGGACCATTTGATTAATGAATAAAATGAAGAAATTTTTTGTTCTGGCTGTAATGGCCTTTTCAGTGACGCATGCATGGGGTCAATCTACTCCAAACGTTAATATCCCTTATGATTACCAGTTTTACCAGAAATTAAATCAGCAGATTTATAGTCAGGACAATAAGTTCCATTCTTCGATCAAGGGGATTTATTCAGATGGAACTGAAATTGCCACACACTACGATTCGTTAATGAAAGTTGGTGTAGATACGCTAAACAGACGATCATGGGTACATAGAAAGCTGTTCAGTGAACATTTATTAGAATTTAATGGTGAGGATTATAAAGTTTATGCTGATTTTCTGCCCGATTTTCAGGTCGGTAGGGATTTTAGTGGTAAGCGAAGTACCTGGTTAAACACCAGGGGTTTCCAGGTTGGCGGGACAGTGGGTAAACAGTTCTCGTTTTATCTGAACGGATTTGAGAACCAGGGTAAATTTGTTGATTATGTCAATAGATACATCGTCGCTAATCAGGTTGTGCCGGGCCAGGGTTCCGGAAAATTAGGAACGGATAAACAAGACTGGTCATATGTAACTGCGTTATTATCGTATACCCCTAACGCACACCTTAACTTATCACTCGGCTACGACAAAAACTTTATTGGTGATGGTTACCGTTCCATGCTCCTTTCGGATGTATCTTCCAATTATTCGTTTTTTAGGGTAAGGGCCACACTTGGTGCCGTGCAGTACCAGACCATTTTCGCCTATATGCTTGATCCAGGAGCACCAAAACTGACTACAGACCGCAGACTGGGTGACCGGGGAAAATGGATGGCCGCACATTATGTAGACTGGAATGTGACCAAAAAATTCTCTGTAGGGTTTTTTCAGGCCGTTACCTGGGCAGATGCTGAAGTAGAAGGCAAACGTGGCTTTGATTTTAATTACGTACATCCTTTTATATTTTTAAGACCGGTAGAAAACACCAATACCACCTCACCAGATAAAATGAGGTTAGGTTTTAATGTAAAATATGAAGTTTTAAAAAATACCGCTCTTTACGGGCAGTTTATGTTTGATGAGTTTACCGCAAAAGAATTTTTTGCAGGAAACGGATACTGGGCCAATAAATATGCCGTTCAATTGGGATTGCGCGGTTCAGATCTTTTTAAGGTTAAACGGCTTAATTATCTGGCAGAATTTAATACTGCCCGCCCCTATACATACGCCCATTTCGACAGGTTATCAAATTATGCCAACTACAACCAACCCCTTGCTCACCCTTATGGCGCTAATTTCAGGGAATTTTTAGGGATTTTGAACTACAGTTACAAGCGTTTTGATGTACAGGGAGAAGCACTTTACTCGAGGTATGGTAAAGATCCTGCTGGTCTAAATTATGGCGGTGATATTTTTAAAAGTTACAATACACGCGCTTTGGACTATGGCAGTAAAATTGGCCAGGGGATCAAAACGAATCTGTATTATGCCCGTGCACAGGTTTCTTATCTTCTAAATCCAAAATACAACCTGCGCCTGGAACTGGCCGGAACGCTCCGAAGGGAAAGTAATGTTACTGCTGTTGAGAATAGTAGTTTAGTCACTTTCGGCATCAGAAGCAGTTTCAGAAATATATACCACGATTTTTAACAGACAAAGTTGCTGTTTAACCTGAGTTTTGGCTCTTAAGTTCGTCATTGCGAACTGAAGAAAGGATTCCGCCGGGGAGTGAAGCAATCTTTTTGATAAACTGTATCATCATTTGTATGTTAAAGAATGGCCATCCTTTCGACGTTAACGGAGAATCTATGGAGGATATTGCGACTAAATTCATTGTTATAGCGTTACGATGCAATCGTTAATTTATTGATGCACGCGTAAGAAACGCGCGCAAGCGTGGAATATATACCACGATTTTTAACAGACAAAGTTCCTATTTTAACCGGAGTTTTGGCTCTTAGCTTCGTCATTGCGAACTGAAGAAAGGACTTCGCCGGGGAGTGAAGCAATCTTTTTTGATCATAATTACATGATAGATTGCTTCGGCTCGCGCATATGCCACCTTATAATGACGAATTATATTTGTAATAACCTGATAGTCAACTATCAATATCCATCACTCACGTTATTCACCTTAGAGAGAAAAAGATAACTGAGGAGACTGTATCATCATTTGTATTTTATAGAATGGCCACCCTTTCTACCCTAACGGAGAAATCTATGGAGGCTATTGCGACTAAATTCATTGTAATAGCGTTACGATGCAATCGTTAATTTATTGATGCACGCGTTAGAAACGCGCGCAAGCGTGGCTGTATCATCATTTGTATTTTATAGAATGGCCATCCTTTCTACCCTAAGGGAGAAATCTATGGAGGCTATTGCGACTAAATTCATTGTTATAGCGTTACGATGCAATCGTTAATTTATTGATGCACGCGTAAGAAACGCGCGCAAGCGTGGAATATATACCACGATTTTTAACAGACAAAGTTCCTATTTAACCTGAGTTTTGGCTCTTAGCTTCGTCATTGCGAACTGAAGAAAGGACTTCGCCGGGGAGTGAAGCA